>NZ_VSRN01000001.1:2966502-3270505 GCF_008369915.1 Dyadobacter sp. UC 10
TGAATATGGAAAGCGCGAACACATTATCGAAATAGACAAGGTCATTAGTTTCACAATTTCTCTTTGCATAAGTAGGGGAAATAGTCAGGCAGAGTAGTAAAACGCAGACCAATAGTAGACGAAAGATTTTTCTCATAAAAATGATGTTTAGTGAAGATATATTTTATATGTACTCGTCGATTGGGCTTTTTTAGATAACACTAATCATTGATCTTATTGCGCTAAAATAGGGGCCTTTTACTAAAGCAGCTGTATATAACTAGCATCTAATTACAAATTAAATCGCATAGAATTAACTAAAATTATTACCCGGTATCGAGGGTTATTTATCGGTTTAGAACGTGTTGGGAATTCGTAGTTTTTACAATTTTCCTGAAGAAGTTGGTCCATGCTATGGATCGCTCGACCACCCACCTCTTTGCTACCGGCACAAACCCCTTTGCCGATTCTGGGCGTAAGGCTTTTTCAAATTCTATATCGAACTCTTTCACCTTACGAGCGAAAATTCCGTTGTAATCGGACCGCCGAAGCGGCCTGATTGCCATAAATCTTTTCAAGACGCTCATTTTGACAAAGGATTTCTGCCGAAAGACTTAAAGCCGTAACGCCATCCGGCTCATTTGCAGCTTGAACATGTGCATGCCATATTCTACCGTCTGTGTCAGCCAGCAGCTGCCTTTTACGGCCGCCGGGCGGTCCCGCGTTTACTTTTTTGTTCGCATCCAACCCTCGTTTTTCAAAGATCATAGCCGGGCCGCCGGGCGGAGGTAGCTTAACACTTTGGCTGTCAATACAAAATGCGGATGGGTTTTTATCCTTGCTATTGGCTTTTCTGTCTGACTGGTTGAGGAAAACGTTGATTTCGGCAAGTACATTATTTCTTTTCCACCTGTTAAAGTACCAGTAAACTGATCGCCATTTGGGAAAACAAGACGGTAAATTTCTCCATTGACAGCCTGTTCGAACGATGTACAACAAAGCATCCACAATAGCCCTTAAATCACGTCTCCTCTTTCTTTTTAAATCTAAAAACCCCGAAGTTGCACTCCACTGGGGATCGCGGGGCGGCCCATGCCGTCAGTCTATTATACTGTTTAATCAACTCTTTAACCGGGGCCGCCCGGCGGTTTGGTCACTGCAAAAATGGTACGATCCTCATTCTTCACAATTCCCAATGCTCTTAATTGTAAGCTATTTAAAACTGAAAATCAACGGAAAACCGAATGTTACAAGAATTGTCCAAAAGCCGTAAATCGGAAGAAAAAGGGCAATGCTATCTTCCACTTTTTCAATCGAATCATCGTTCCGGATCGTTTGAAAAAGTCTGTAAGTCACCAGTATCAGATTGGCCAGGATCAGTACATTCCCGCCCAGGACTGCCAGTCTGTTTGGCGTGATACCCCATTCTGAAATCCGGAAAACGATTGCAGACAATGCGATTCCGTTCACTGTTATGGTCAGAACTGCCAATCCAAGCAACATAAACAGCGAAATCCTGCCCCCCGAATTTTTAGAGGTTTCGACGACCGAAAAGAGGATCAGCGCCATTACGCCTATCAGAAGCAGATTGAATATCAGCAGGAATTCGCGGTCATTGTAGGGATCTTTGCCGGTGTAAACAACGGCCACGAGGTAAATAGTAAGCATTACCAGTACCAGCGGTGTGAACACTTTGGCAATAACAGGCGAAACCTTGCTTACCAGCTGCGGGTTTGTCTGCACGAGATAAGTGCCAACCATAGGAGCGGCGGCGAGTCCCCAAATACCGATGTACTGAAAATAAAATTCTTCAATATGAATGCCTATCAGGGAAAAAAGGCCGTTTGATACTGCGGTCAGCAAGCCGCCTGAGATCAGGATGAGCGTTGTCATGACCACCAGATCTCCGTTATATCTCAGAAAGTCCAGTCGCTTTTTGTAACTGTTCAGCTTATCACCGGCAAATGCGTAACCGAGAACGGTCCAGAGAAAAAGCGGCAGATGGATACAAGCGAGGATCAGTGTATCACTTTTGGGGTTATCCGGCAGCAGGTTGATATATACCGCAGGGATGAGCATCGCAATGGCTACGATCAGTATTTTCTGCGGCCTTACATGGTGTTTCCATAAAAAGTAGGCCGACAGTGCCGGAAATACAATGAAGGGTACGTTGCGTGTGTAAAAGTATTCAGGGTCCAGACCGGCCAATCCCGGAATTTTTGCAATTAATCCTGACAGGAAAGAGGCGATGATGACAAAAATCAACTCCCTGCCTGTTCCCCAGGAGATTTCATTGGTTTCGAAGTTGAGCCTTTCGTGCCAGATCTGGGCAGTGATATGCTCCCTGATATCCGCATAAGCCATATTAAAAGCGCCCCTGAAAGTCGCTTTGTTGTCCCGGTACAATTCTTCCAGTTGTCTGGGATTCTCGATGTTACTAATGATCTGTTCTTTCATTTTGTCGGTAGTTAACATGGTCTGTCATTCTTAGGCTTTTTGATTATTGTAGATTGTTTATCATTTATTGCTTGTAATTTTTTTCAAAAAAGTACTTTGTATTTCAAAGTTAATATAGAAAGAGATAGAACTTTTATTGTCATGGACTGCTGAATCTATTAAGGTATGCAGTATTTGAAAGCAAAAAAGTACTTTGTATTCCAAAGTAAATTAATGTTTCAGAATTTTCATAGGGGAAGAAAAAAAATGAGAAATTATTTTTTCGATGACAGGTGCTTCTCCACCTTTACGAACATTCAAAACAAGCCGAAACCAAAAAGATACAGCCGCGCAATGCGACTGTATCCTAAAAATAATGTTAACCTTTAACAAGAACTCGTTTAATACCAGGTACTAGAAAATACCGATATAATGGTTTCCAGCTTTGTTAACCAGCTTGGCACCTTTTGTTACAGCACCTGTTTTCCGGTTAATAGCATAAATGTTACCATCCTTTCCAACCGGAGTCACTGCGATGAATACCTCGTCGCCGTTTACCAGCATTCCCTGGTATTGGCCGAAATCCAGGCTTTCGTCGTAAGGCAGGTCTACTTTCGTTGCGGTTTTTGCATTCAGGTCAAGACGCGCCACATATCCCTGGCTCGAACCGTCGTGCGTATAAAGCGCGTAGGCGATACCGTCACCGGCATATTTCCAGCAGTCCATGTACACATCTTTTACACCCAATGCCGCGTCGAGGCTGAACACGTAAGAATTGTCGTATTCATTGTTCTGGTTGATTTTCAAAATGTGAGAACCTTTGGAATCGCGTTGGGTAGCCTGGTAAATATTTCCATCAGTGCCGAGGAACGAATTGTGGCTGCGGTACCCGCTATTGTCACCGAAACCTACGGTGGAAGTGATTACCTTCGGATTTTCAAGAGAAGGATAATCTACAATAACCGCCTTTGATCCAAGTCTTGTAAAGCCACTCTCAGTCAAGCCCGTCGCAGGGTTTCTTTTTTGCATCCAGGTTCCGATAATCAGTTTGTTCTGAGCCTTATTCAAAACAGGCGCGTCAAGACGGAAAATAGCGTGTCCCAGCAATTCCTCTTCCGGAGTTAAAGGGATCTGATATTGTTTGTAACCCGAGATTAAAACATCCTGCAGGTTCAATGCAAGGACGGTTGCAGTTCCGCGGAAATATTTGAAAGGATCATTTGGCGTTGTGCCGTCACCAGCGTTGTTGGCTGCAATGTTAGCCACGTTTACAGCAATACCTGTTTTGTCACCGTCGAAAAGCTTCACCCAGCGTGGAGAAGTGCTGGCATACTGCGAAATATTGACGGTCACATCTTCCTGTGTGAACTTGCCCGCGCCTTCTACTTTATATCTCGAAAATTCCCCGCCATTGTCACCGGTATAAGCGATGTTGAAAAGTGTAGTTCCGTCTTCCGAGGATTGCAAACGTGCTGTCCTGTTGGATTTTACAGCAAAACCATCGTCGTATACGCTGATCGTTTTGTCAGGGTTAAGCGCGTCGGCCCGGCTTACGGAATAAACCATCGTGCCGCCATTTCCATCGCCGGGATCGGTTCCCATCAATGCGCCTGCCACTGTAATCCAGCGCTCGTCGGTTGGCTGCGGCTCAGGATTGCTCGGGTTGTCATCATTGCACGAGGTCAATGTCATTGGCACAAAAAGCGCTCCGCACAACAGGAATTTAAGAAATTGTCTTTTCATTTTGTATTGCAATTATTAGTAATTATTAATCGTGTAATTCAATTTGAGGTAAAAGGCACGTCCGGGTTTTTGCACTGCGAAATTGTCGTAAGCCTGCCGGTCGAAAGCATTTTTCAGATCGGCGCTGACCACCCATTTCTTGCCGGGCAACACATAGCTGATCCCGATGTCCTGGATATACTGGCGGGGCGTCCGGAAGTCTTCAATATCCAGCCAGGTCGTGTAAAAACGCTCTACAAACCCGAAAGAGTAATAAATATTCAGGATCGCATCTTCGAGAAAAAGATCTTTGATACCATACTGGGCGTTGGCATTGATGGTGAAAAAAGGTTCGTTCGGCAGCTGTTTGTTATAGTAATCATATTCCCTTCCATTCGGGTCGTATTGCATATTAAACACCGAATTGAACCTTGAAAAATTAAATCCTATGTTCAGGTTATTGTTAAAAATGTAGCTTGCTTCTCCCTCGAAACCGACAGACTTTGTTTTTCCCAGGTTTTCAAATGGGTCCGTCTGCACTGCGTCGTTCAGCCTTGGGTTTACCCGCCTTACGATCTTGTCTCTTGTGTCGCGCAGGAAGCCGGATGCGGCAAATGAAAATTTGTGCTTATTCACCGAAAAAGGCCCGGCCCTTAAACCAAGGTTGAGGTTATTGCTTACTTCCGGACGAATTCCGAAGTTTTCAATGATATTTTCACCAGGACTTCCGAAAACCTCGCCTTCCGACGGCAGCCGCACCGCTTTCTCAGCGGAAGTCAGCAGGTAGATATTGGATTTGACGGCAAATGATACCGCGCCTCCGTAGCCGGTTGTCGCTTTTTTGCTGTTGGCCCGCTCCTCGATGCGCTTCTGCTCCCCGTTGGTTGTGACGAGTTTCGGGTCCAGTCTTTCAATTTTTTGCTGGTAGTATTTACCAAAAACATTTGCTTTGAGCTTAGAATCAAAGGCTTTCAGTTCATAAGCAGCGGAAGTGATATTTTTAGTCAGATCGCGGGTCCCTATAAATTCCCTTTCTACGGCCGAACGCATAAAATCCTGCTGTTTCCGGTCTATCTGATACAATATGTGGTTAACCACGATCCTGTGGTTGGGGTGAAAATCGTAATTAAACCCGCCACGAATAGTGGTCACATTCCTTTGGATGTGGTTGATCGTAGGCGCACCCTGCTGAGCACCGGTTGGGCGCAGAATCGGGTTGCCGCCCAGTCCCAGGCTCTTTTCACCAAACCAGTTGTAATTCCATTTAACCGTATCCGTAACGACTTCTTTCCGGTTGCTCGACATCGCGTTGAGCGTTGCCTCAAGGCCTTTGGTCAGGAAGTCCTTCTTTTTATAATTCAAGCTGAAAACATGCGCACTCGATTCTGAAAACCTGCCCATGTAGGGAATGGACATATATTGTCCGTGCTGGATTTCATTGTAGTCGCTTGAACCATTGTAACCGATCAGAAACTGATCGGCCCACTTTACGTCCGTAAAACCTGCTTCAAACTGCCCGCCCACCGAGCGATACGCGTCATTGAACCGTCTGGCACGCACATATTCATAGCGCCCGTTCGGCAAAATGTTGCGGACAAATTTTCCCCAGACCTCGTAATCGTTGTCCGAGTAATTGTAAAATGCCGATCCTTTGAATGTCAGGCCATTTTTTTGATTGCGGTACATGCCGCTCAGGCTACTTTGAAGCGTATTGAACGAACCATAGGAAACCGATGCGGCAAGACTGTTATTCAGTCCTTTTTTCAAAATTACATTGATCGCACCGCCCAGGGCGTCGTCGGCCAGATGCGCGGGGATCACGCCTTTATATACTTCAATGCGCTCGATATTGGCAGGAGGAATGCTGTTCAGGCTAAATGACGAGCCGAAAGTTGAAATGGGGATACCGTCAATGAATATACGGACTGAGCCGCCCGACATTCCGTTGAGGTTATAATTGACAGCCGAACCAAGACCGCCATTCTGTCTTACCCGCACGCCCACAGTCCTGTCCAGCAGTTCGTTCGTTTGAAAATTACGGGTGGCCACTGTCTTCGTTTCGATCACATTGGCCGCAAAACCCTGTGTTTCTATCTCTTTCTTTTCGGTTTTCTGAACGATCTGAACTTCGTTGAGATCATGTGCAGATTTGATTACAGACAGCCCAAGTTCGTGGAATGTCTTGTGGACATGGAGTTTGTGGCTTTTAGCTTTGATCTCCACAGAAGTAATCAGCAACTCCTGATTTCCATAAGGAACACTTTTCAATTCGAAGGACCCGTCTGATTCAGAATGCGTTGCTATCTCGCTTCCTTTCAGCCGGACGGTCGCATATCCGACAGCCAAACCTTTTTCGTCTCTGATCCGGCCTTTCAAAGTGGCCAGCTTGGGAGATGCCATCTGGGCAAAAGCGCTGAGATGAAGGAAGATTAATAATACTGAGTAGCGTAGCGGATTTCTCACTTATTTAGACTAATTATATTGAGACAAAGATATATGTTCGCCGATCGCCGGAAATGACGCGAAAAGGAATATAAATGTCGTTAAAGGGAGAAATACCATGATTTGGGCCAGCTTGAATGCGTTACCGGTTGCGGAAGAGGGCGGGAAATGTTGCGGCGTGATCGTAAGGTTCGTATCAGGCAGTAACAACTTGCGGTTATGGTCTTTCACTATTCAAAAAACTATCTGCCAGCATGTTTCGTAACTATTTAAAGATAGCCTGGCGCAGTATCGCCGGTAACATCACTTACTCCGCAATCAACATTGGCGGGCTTGCAGTGGGGATGGCGGTCGCTATGTTGATCGGGCTGTGGATTTATGACGAACTCTCATTTAACAAATACCATCAAAACTACCCTCGGATTGCACGGCTCATGCAACAGCAAACGTTGGATGAAGAAATAAACACGGGCAATAACGTGCCGATACCCCTGTTCAAAGAGTTGCATAACAACTTTCATTCAGATTTTAGTCATGTCGTGATTACTTCGTGGCTTCAAAGACATACACTGACTTACGGGGAATCGGGTTTTACAAAACCGGGTAACTTCATGTCTGTCGGTGCAGCGGAAATGCTGTCTCTGAAAATGATCAGCGGAAGTGCTTCCCTGAAAGATCCCGCAACGATCCTGCTTTCCGAATCGGTGGCGAAAGCGATATTCCGGCAGGCCGATCCGGTGGATAAGATGATGAAGATCAATAAAGAACTGGATGTGAAAGTGGTGGGGGTTTATGAAGATATTCCTTACAACTCGGAGTTTCACGAGCTGGGATTTATCGCGCCATTCGATCTGTTCGTTTCGTCTACTCCCTGGGTGAAAGAGGCCATGGAAAACGATGAATGGGAAAGCAGTTCGTTCCAAATCCTGGTGCAGCTGACTGAGAATAGCGATTTGAATACAATTTCCAATAAAATCAGGGACATTAAAGTTAAAAAAGCGGATGAAAGTGAGCGAAAATTTAAGCCACAAATCCTCCTGCATCCCATGAACCGCTGGCACCTGTATTCCGAATGGGAAAATGGAGTTAATGTGGGTGGACGAATTCAGTTTGTTTGGCTTTTTGGAATTATTGGCCTGTTTGTGCTGCTGCTGGCCTGCATTAATTTCATTAACCTGAGTACCGCGCGTTCCGAGAAACGCGCCAAAGAAGTGGGAATCCGAAAAGCGATCGGCTCCGTAAGACTGCAACTGGTCGGCCAATTTTTCGGGGAATCATTGCTGGTGGTGTTCTTTGCCTTTTTCTTATCATTAGTACTCGCCCGGCTGGTCTTGCCAACATTCAATGCAATTGCAGACAAACAAATGCATATTCCCTGGGTCGACCCTGTTTTTCTTGTGAGCGGCCTCGTGTTCGCACTGCTGACCGGACTCATTGCGGGCAGTTATCCCGCGTTCTATTTGTCCTCATTTCAGCCAGTTAAAGCACTCAAAGGTAAATGGACGCCGCTTGGATTGCGCGCGACGTTACCAAGAAAAATCCTCGTGGTTCTTCAATTCACAGTTTCTATCACACTGATCATCGGCACGGTGGTGGTTTACAGACAAATCCTGCACGCCAAAAACCGGCCTATCGGCTACAACCGGCAGGGACTTGTGACTATACTGACAAATAGCAGGGACATTCACACGCATTTCGACGCTGCTTTGGATGATCTTGTAAAAACCGGAAGTGTAATATCAATAGCGGAATCGGCCGCTCCGCCTACTGAAGTATTTTCAGCAAATGTAGGCTTCAACTGGAAAGGCAAAGATCCTGGCCTGCAGTCTGAGTTTGCTACCATAGGTGTTTCACATGATTTTGGCAAAACAGTGGGCTGGCAGTTTACCGCAGGGCGCGATTTTACCAAAACTCTATCCAGTGACTCTGCGGGATTTGTGGTAAATGAAGCCGCAGTGAAGTTTATGGGCCTCGGAAAACAGAACCTGAATGATGTGATCGGAGAAACGGTAACCTGGGACGGAAGGCGTTTTCAGATTATTGGTGTGATCAGGGATATGATTATGGAATCGCCTTACGATCCGGTGAAAAAGTCCATCTTTTTCATCCATCCGAAAGGCGGCCGCTTTATAACGGCCAGATTAAACCCGGCTGCGAATGCACCGGCGGCTTTAAAACACATCGAGGCCGTATTTAAAAAATACAGCCCCGACTCTCCGTTCAGTTACCAGTTTGCGGACCAGGAATTTGCATTAAAGTTTGCCGCTGAAGAAAGGATCAGCAAGCTGGCTACGGTATTTACAGGTCTGGCTATTTTCATCAGTTGCCTTGGACTTTTTGGAATGGCGTCATTCATTGCCGAGCAGCGTACGAAAGAAATAGGCATCCGTAAAGTGCTTGGCGCATCCGTTGCCAACCTGTGGCAGCTGCTTTCCGGCGATTTTGTAATTCTGGTAGTCGTTTCTTGCTTGTTGGCCACGCCTATTGCCTGGTATATGATGGATCGCTGGCTGGAAAAGTATACGTACCATACCCAGATTTCATGGTGGATTTTTGCGTTGGCCAGTTTAGGAACGCTCGCGATTACCTTGGTAACAGTAAGCTATCAGGCCATTCGTACTGCATTGCTCGATCCCGTCAAAAGTTTGAGGGGCGAATAAGGCCAGCCGCTGAATGTTACTTACTTTCCGAAAAGCAGGCCTGCGGTCACTTCCAGCCTTCCGAGACCTTCGAACTCGTCCTTTCTGAGTTTGATGGTTTCTTTCCGGCCACCCGATTCCACATTGATTTTGGTGATAGTACTACTCAGCCACGCCAGGTTTAAAAACGCTTTGGCCGATTTGGCAACTCTGAAAGCATATCCCGCTTCCAGGCCCGCGCCAAGCGTGCCGCCCGTGATATGGAGGTCAGTTCCCAGGGATGTGAGTTGGTCGAGGTAGGATTGATAACCCAGATTAACCCCCAGGGAAATTTCATTATCTGACCGGAGTACAAGTCGATTGAGAGCCGAAATAGCGATGTAATGCATTTTAACCTTATCCTCAAAATCCGTGTCCTTGTACTGATAAGCGTTAAAGTTGTATTTAACACCCAAACCAAGCGGCTCGGAAATGAAATAGTGTATGTCGCCGCCCAGTGTGTAGCCGGATTTCATTTTGGTAAGATAATCTTTTACACCGGGGGCCACCTGGTCGCTGACCCGGGCAATGCGCCTTGAGTAACCGCCTTGTAACCGATACTGCCACCGGGTAAAGCCTGCCTCCCCCACATTTCTGACGCGTGTTTTATACAGACCCATCCGCTTTTCAGCAATGGAGTCGCTTGCTATCAGCGTGTTGGCTGATACTCCTTCCTTGATATAGTTGAAATAAACGTAACCGTCGCGTTCACGTGTTATTTTGCAAAAAATAGAATCACCGGCGGTTGTGACGATAAGATCCTGTGCCAGGCTACTGCCGGCCCGCATCAGGCAGACGAGCAAAATGAGTAATATTTGTTTCATGGAAGGGGGCTATTTGCGTTTGCTGAAATATTCACGTTTGCCGGTAGGACCATCTACAATATCCAGGGTAGGGCGGCCTACCAGTACGCCCATGCCAATTCCGCAGCGTAAATAGTATGTCCGGCCGATTTTGAACTCCACGGGGACGGAAGCCTTCGATTCGGTTTTGGCCCACAACTCGTAAGCTCCCTGGCTGCGGATCTCGATTTTTTGGCGGAATTTGTTGGTTACCCGGCAAATGACCGAGTCTCCCATGCTGACGTTATACGATACAAAAGCCCCGGCGCCACCGTTCCGGTACACATAAAGAATGGCGTGGTCGATCAGCGAGTCGGTTTCAACTTCTGCTTGCCGGAAAATACTGATTTGGTCCTGGCTGAGGCGCAATACTTCGGCGGTAATCCGGTGGCACGAGCTCATGAAGTTAGGCGTTTTGTGTTCGGTGACACGGATTGCGTTCCCGCCCGATTTTCTGGCTTCTTCTTTTGCCTTTTCCAATACTACCGAAAAGCTGCAGTTTGTAGTCATACCGGCATCGCCTACATGCACCGTACCGAGCAGTTCGGCCCCGGCTGGTGCGTCGGTTTCCTCGGGGATTGTCCATACCTCTTCCTTAAAATGGAGCGGCGGATATTTTTGTGCAATGTTGGTCCGGATTTTAGGGGCGCACCCGGCAAAAAGTAATGTGCAGACAGCAACTGCCGCAAGGAATTTGGTAAACATTTACTGATAGATAAAGAGATAAAAGGGTGATTTTGTAACCAAAAATACACAAATGATTGAGGCAGTTATTTATTTGTGTCAAATTAATTTTAAACAAATAATTCTAGTTATTCTTTTTATGGTACCAGTCACTTTAATGGAAATCCGATCGTGCAGAAGGGTAAGGTTCGTGCACAAACTTCTTTGAAACTGAGAACAACCAAACTGACCCTTAGCATGAAATATATGCCGCTGATGTTCCTCCTGTGCTTTGCATCCGCTATCAATGCCCAGCAAAAAACTCCTCTCGGGAATGTAGTGATATCATCTGAAAAAGGTGAAACGAGAATATATGAAGAGAATAGTCAACTGCGGATGAACGTATCGCCAAAGGATGTCCGCAAATATAAAACCGCCGGCCTGGTCCGGTACAGCGACTTTGGTGCGAAAGCCGATGGTAAAACGGACGATATTAATGCAATTGCTGCAACACACGCATTTGCCAATGCGCACGGTTTGCGGGTAAAAGCCGACGATAATGCTACCTACTATATTAGCGGAAAGGAGCGCACAGCTGTAATCCGGACCGATACTGATTTTGGTAAGGCGGCATTTATCATTGACGATACCGAAGTGCAAAATCGCCATGCGGCCGTTTTTACAGTCAGTTCAGCGCTCAAACCGTTTAACCTTCAAGCGGTAACTTCACTTAAACGGAACCAGGAAAAAATCGATGCGTCCTTGCCTGGCCCCTGTCTGATCACGGTCACGAATGCCAATGTAAAGCAATACATCCGGTTTGGGCTGAACCAGAATAATGGATCGTCACAGACTGACATTTTTGTAGTTGATAAAAATGGTAAGGTGGATATGAATGCACCGATCATCTGGGATTTTGATCAGATCACAGAAATTACCGCCCTCCCTATTGATGAAAATCCGCTGAAAATCACAGGCGGACGTTTCACCACCATTGCCAATAAAGCTGAATCGAAGTATACCTATTATAACCGTAACATCGCGATCAGGCGTTCAAATGTGATTGTCGATGGGCTGGAACACCGCATTACGGGCGAAGGCGATCATGGAGCACCTTATGGAGGTTTCATCAATATCGGCGACTGCTCTTATGTGACGGTCAAAAATACCGTGCTGACCGGACATAAGACTTACAGCACCATCGGCGCGGCCGGAAAGCCCGTCACAATGGGTACTTACGACCTTTCGGTTAACCGTGCGCTCAATGTTTCCTTTGTGAATTGCACCCAAACCAATGACATTAACGACAATACGTACTGGGGTATCCTCGGTTCCAACTTCTGCAAAAACCTGCTTTACGACCATTGTACGCTTTCCCGGTTTGACGCCCATCAGGGTGTAGCCAATGCCACGATCCGCAACTCTACGCTGGGGCATATGGGGATCAATGCGATTGGCAGCGGAATGTTACTGGTGGAAAATTCGACTATCAGGGGCAGGAGCATCGTCAACCTTCGTTCCGACTACGGCAGTACCTGGCAGGGAGAACTGGTGATCCGCAATTGTGTCTTTGTGCCTGCAAACGGAAAGCCGGGCAATGTTTCTCTGATCAGCGGATCGTACTCAGGGCAGCATGATTTCGGGTATACCTGCTATATGCCTCAAAAAATCACCATTGAAAACCTGCGGATCGAAGACTCGCAGCATCCTGAAAATTATCAGGGCCCGGCTATTTTCACCAACTTCAACCCGGAAATGAAGGATGACTCTTACCAGGAGAAATTTCCCTATGTAAAAACCAGAGAGGTTGTATTAAGGAATGTAACAACCGCCAGCGGCAAGGCAGTGCGGGTTAGCGATAACACTTTTATGTTTAAGGATGTAAGGATTGAGGGGATTAAATGAGCGTAATATTCCGATTGATTCTTCGCCAAATATTTTTCAGGTATTTGCAAAAAGCAGATGCAACTTTTGTTGTAATACGTTTCGGTCGGGTAGTTGTGTTTTATATTCTGCGACCAGTGCAGGGGAAAGATTTCTGCTCAGGGCATATTCGACAACTTCTGAATCTTTGTCTTTACAAAGCAAAATTCCGATACTGGGATTTTCATTATCCTTTTTAACATCGCGGTCCAAAGCTTCCAGGTAGAAGTTCAATTGGCCCAAATGTTCGGGTTTGAATTTGTCCGCTTTTAACTCAAAGGCAACCAAGCACTGTAAACCACGATGATAAAAAAGTAAATCTAGTTTAAAGTCGCTATTTCCAACTTGAAGGCGATATTCTTCCCCTATAAAAAGAAAATCCCTTCCTAGCTCCAGAATAAAGCTCTTCATCTGACTAATAATCGCTTTCTGAAGTGTGGTTTCTTCGTGAGGCTCGGGAATGTTCAAAAATTCCAGAATATAACTGTCCTTAAATACATTGCTGAGATCCTGTTTTAGTTCTTTCAACGCGGGAGGATGATTGTAGTTACCTAGCATGACCCGTTCGAATGTTCCACTATTAATTTGTCTCTCCAGCTGTTTTACAGAGTATCGTTCCTGAATGCAAAGACGCAAATAATATTCCCGCTCTTCCTCTGTTTTAGCTCTCGACAGCAATATCAAATGGTGCGTCCAGCTAAGTTGTGTTAGTAACGAATCTCTTATACCTCCATTTTCAAATTGTGTCATCGCCGATGACACAATTTCATTCACTTTTTCATTGCCTTGTTTGGGAGGAGCTGAAAGTATTTTACTGCTGGCATAGGTTTCATAAAATTGTTTCATTCTGTACAAACCACGCCGACTGAAACCCTTTAATTCCGGGTGACTTACTTTCAGGTAATTTGCCAGTTCATCTACGGTTTTTTCACCCCACGAAGCAGCTTCTATTTTGCTACTAATATGTTGCCCAATAAGCCAATAGAGATTGATAAGCGCGGTGTTAACCGATTGGATAGCGTTTTCCCTGGCGTAGTGGATTAGCTCAATAATATCGGAAAATCTGTTCTCAGGCATAGTGCGTTGTTTTGTCTGGTGAAAACTAAACGATTTGGGCTTAATGGTTACAAACTTGCACGAAACACGATCGCCGCAACTCTACTTGCACACATCAGCGGAAATTTCGAACAAATTTCTTTTTTCTTCAAATATTAAAAGTTTACTTTGTCTATCAAATTAATAGGATACTCTGTTAGCCACCAACAGAGATAACTCTTTTAAGTATTTATCATATCTACTTATGAATGCACATTCAGAACGGATAATTTTTGCGAAGATCATGGTGGCTCCTATCTGCATTTTACCGGCACCGCTTGGTCGCTGTTGTTGATCCTGCATGGGTCTGCACACCGTCGCACATTTAACTCTTGAGGCGTCTTCTCAGGGCGCGTCCTCTGTTACATTTTTTTAAGCTACTCTTCCTATGAGGATTTCTACATTCTTTACTATTGCATTATTGGGCCTTTCCGGAGCATATGCACAGAAAAAGTCCGCCCCAGACCAACGCCCGAACATTATCCTCATTATGGTCGACGACCTGGGATATTCCGACATTGGCGCCTACGGTTCGGAAATTAAAACGCCCAATATTGACCAGCTTGCGAGCGAGGGCATCCGTTTCCGCGAATTTTACAACAATTCCATCTGCGCCCCGACCCGGGCGTCGCTCATTACCGGGCAGTATCCGCACAAAGCGGGAGTAGGTTATTTCAATGTAAATCTGGGCCTCCCGGCCTATCAGGGTTACCTCAATAAGGAATCGCTCACGTTCGGCGAGGTATTGCAAAAGGCTGGTTACAGTACCTTGCTCAGCGGAAAATGGCACGTGGGGAACGATAGTCTGGCCTGGCCAAACCAGCGTGGTTTCGACCGTTTTTACGGTTTTATCAATGGCGCCAGTAATTATTTTGATATTGGTAAATATGGTAAAGGCCCGAAGGTTGAGCTGGTTGAAGATAACAAACGTATCCATCTGCCACCCGGTAAATACCTGACCGACGAGATTGCCGACCATGCGATTTCCTTCATCGAAGCGCAAAGCAAAACGCCGAAACCGTTCTTTCTATACCTGGCTTTCAATGCGCCGCACTGGCCGCTGCAGGCTTATGAAGAGGATATTGCCAAATACAAAGGCAGATATAGTATCGGCTGGGATTCGCTTAGAAATGAACGGATTGAGCGGCAAAAGGCGATCGGGATCACAGATCCAAAACAAGCCCTGGCTAATCGCGATCCGGACGTAACACCCTGGGAGAATGTGCCTTATGATGAAAAATTACTTTGGGAACGTAAAATGGAGATTTACGCAGCAATGGTCGACCGCGTAGATCAGAACATTGGCAAGCTGCGTGAGAAGTTGAAGGCATTGAAAAAAGACGATAACACACTCATTGTCTTTATCTCGGATAATGGGGCGCAGGGAGGATATGCCGGTGCGTCGGCGCGCAGGCCGCAGCGCAATTCCGGTCCGGCGGGGTCGGCCGGATCTTATGCGTACCAGGACCAACCCTGGGCATATGTTTCCAACACGCCGCATGCGAGCTACAAAAACAATATGCATGAAGGTGGGATCAGCGCGCCGTTTATCGCCTGGTTTCCCAAACAAATCAAGGCAGGCACCATTGCGAAAGGCACGGCACATTTAATAGATCTTGCACCCACATTTTACGATCTGGCAAAAGCTACTTACCCTGCTGCCGAAAAGGGTGTCCAGATCAACCCGCTGCCGGGGAAGAGCCTCGTGCCGGTACTCACAGGTAAAGCCGGCGAAGTAGAGCGGGGTGAGCCTATTTTCTGGGAGCGCGCCGGCAACCGGGCCGTCCGCAAAGGCAAATGGAAAATCGTGTCAACCTATCCTTCCTACAAATGGGAGCTTTATGATCTGGAAACTGATCGCGGCGAAACAGCGGACATTGCCGGCAGCAGAACAGATATCGTAAATGAACTGTCGGCTGACTATGCAAAATGGGCCGAGCGGACCGGGGTTGTGGATTACGAAAAGATCAAGCCGGCCAACCCGATCGGTGCGCCAGCTGCACGGCCGAACAGGCGCCCGCCAACTTTTTGACCTGGCGTATATACTATTACGTTTTTGCCTGAAACTAAAATACCAAATCTGCGCCGGAATGAATGATACAACTTCTAAACTGTAATTTGAAAATGAAAAATCTGAGACTTTTAATCTTGTTGATGCTGGTTGGTATGACCAATGCATTCTCACAAACTACAAAACGCGACCTACTGTCCTTTGAAGCATTCGAAGCTAAATTGAAAGCCGCGGGAAAGGATGCACAGATCCTGGACGCACGGCTCCCGGAGGAATACGCCCAGAACCACCTTGAAAAAGCGATCAGTTTCAATGTTAAAGATAAGAGCGATTTCGACAGGCAATCCGCAAAGCTGGAAAAGGACAAACCAACTTTCATCTATTCGATAGGTAACGGGCGCAGCGGCATGCTTGCCAGGGATTTACGAAACGCGGGCTTCAGGGACGTGACCGAGATCCCGGGCGGCCTGAGCAAATGGATCGGGCTCGGCAGGCCTGTGGTTTCAACGACGGGAAAAGGGCTTTCGCTCGACGAATATCAGGCTTCTCTCCAAAGTGATAAGCTGGTCCTGGTCGATTTCGGATCACGCTACTGCCCGGGCTGCAAAAGACTCGATCCGACGATTGATTCGATCAAAACTGAGCAGGCTTCGACTGTGAAGGTGATCAAGATTGAGGCTTATGAGAATAAAAGCCTGGTGAAAGAATTGGGTGTTATTGGTCTTCCTACTCTAATACTTTACCGGAACAAACAGATAGTTTGGGAGAAAAAGGGAGCTACCTCCAAGGCCGAGATCGAGGCAGTCCTTAAAGGTCAGACTTTATGATAAAGTAATCGCCAGTCTTACTAGCTTTGCTCTGCGGGCCAATGCTGTTTGCACGTTGCAGCATGACCTTTCTTATAAAACTTTTGTAAAAAAAGTACGCATTGAATGGAGCAGATAAGGATAATAAAAGCGAATGCCGAAAGTCTGGCAATGGTGCAGCAGATCAGCAGAGAAACATTTTTTGAGACGTTTGCAGAAGCTAATACGGAGGCAGATATGAATAAATACCTGGCCGAGAATTTCAGCGAAGCGAAAATGTCTGCTGAGCTCAACAATGCGGAATCGCAATTCTTCATGGCCTGGCTCGGCGAAAATCCGGTCGGATATATGAAATTAAATACTGGCCACGCGCAAACGGAATTGAAGGATTCGGCTTCCATTGAAATCGAGCGTATTTACGTAAAAAGTGCCTTTCACGGTAAAAAAGTGGGTCAGCTATTGTATGACAAAGTACTCCAAACAGCACAGCAGGAACAGAAAGCATACATCTGGCTGGGTGTTTGGGAAGAGAATCTGAAAGCGATCCGGTTCTATGAAAAGAATGGCTTTGTCGCATTTGACAAACACATCTTTAAATTTGGTGAAGATGAGCAGACGGATATTATGATGAAGAAGATATTGTTGTAGTGTAAGATAGCTGCGCCTGCACACCGCGGTCACTTTCAGCTATTCGAATTACATGAGACACCGTTAAGTAATAAAATAGCATAACTTGCTGATTTGCAGTGTTACGCTGGTTATCTTTATGCTTATCGGTCCGAGTAGTCTTTCATGTAATTCCTCACTTAACCTTCGTTTTCTATGAAGCCCGGCTATTGTTATCTCGCATTGATCGCTTTTATAACTTTGGCCTGTTTCAAGAAACAGGAGAAGAAAGAAAACCAACCGTCTGACAGTACTTTGGGGATCACGGCTTGTTACAATCCCAAAATCACCGACCTGGAGTGGTATAGTTCGGGGAAAAAAGCACCGCGGCTCGAAGGATTGAAAGGCATCGATTTTAAAATTTCCACCTCTAACCCGGAAGCACAGGCATATTTCAACCAGGGAATGATGCTGGCCTACGGCTTTAACCATGCCGAAGCCGCACGGTCGTTTTATGAAGCGATCCGGCTTGATTCGACCTGTGCCATGGCCTACTGGGGGTTTGCCTATGTATTGGGTCCCAACTACAATGCGGGGATGGAGGAGGGTAACTTTCAGCGTGCCTGGGAGGCGGGACAAAAGGCGCAATCTTTGGCGGCCAGATGTACCCCCAAAGAACGCGCACTCATCGGGGCACTTGCGGCCAGGTATGCAAAAGTACCGCCGGCCGACAGGGGACCTCTGGACATGGCGTACTCCAGGGCTATGGAGAAAGTATACGCGCAATATCGCTCAGATCCGGATGTCGGAGCCTTGTATGCGGAGTCACTGATGGACCTGCACCCGTGGGATTTGTATGAGAAAAGTACGAAAGCCCCCAAATCGTGGACACCGGCAGTAACAGCAACTCTCGCAGATCTCCTGAAAAAGAACCCACGGCATGCGGGCGTGAATCACCTCTTTATTCACGCCTATGAGGCCTCAGCTACACCGGAAAAAGCCATCAGGTCTGCCGCGCTGCTCGATTCACTGGTCCCCGGGGCCGGGCACCTGCTTCACATGCCGTCGCACATTTACATCAACACCGGTGATTACCACCTTGGCTCGCTCTCAAATATCCGTGCCGTGAAAGCCGATAGCGGCTACATCACGGCTTGTTATGCACAGGGAGCTTATCCACTCGCTTATTTTCCGCACAACTATCATTTTCTGGCAGCTACGGCGACGATGGAAGGGAATTCGCACCTGGCTTGGTTGGCCGCCAGAAAGGTTCAGCAGTACACGGCGAAGGAGGTTATGCGGACACCCGGCTGGGGCACGCTCCAGCATTATTATACAATACCCTATTACATAGCAGTGAAGTTTTCGATGTGGGACGACATTCTTTCGATGCCACGACCTGCCGATGGCCTGGTATATCCGCAGGCGATCTGGCATTACGCAAGGGGCATGGCTTTCCTGGGTAAACATGACCTGGTCAATGGGCGGGAAGAGTTGAGCAAGCTTAGTTCGCTGGCTGCAGATACAACTTTGCAGGACCTTACTATCTGGAACATCAACACGACCGCCGACCTGGTACAGATCGCTTCCAAAGTTTTGTCGGCAGGGATTGCTGTGCAGCAAAACCAACTCGACAAGGCTACTGCCCTGCTGGGTGAAGCCATTTCCATTGAAGATAAACTTAACTATAACGAGCCGCCAGACTGGTTTTTCTCTGTCCGGCACCACCTCGGAGCGGTATTGCTCAAAGTCGGGAAAAGTACAGAGGCAGAAAAGGTTTACCGGCAGGATCTGCTGTCGTGGAAGAAAAACGGCTGGGCGCTGATCGGTCTTTACAATTCTCTGGTACAGCAAAAGAAATCCGCTGAAGCCCAAGCCGTCAAATCTGCCTTTGACGAATCGTGGCAATACGCTGACACAAAAATCACAAGGTCATCGAGTATCTTGGATTAAGGTTTTTGCAAAGCGTAAGCTTGTTACATTGAGCACCAAAGCTCAGTAAAGTACGGAAGCGGGAGTGTCTGTACTTCGTGATTTCTATTCTGGTAAACATTTTACCCCATTCGGACAGTTCTGGGGGTGTTTCGTCCTTTGCCTCACGGATGCTGATATAAAACGAGCTAGTTTTACGTACTCAGCCCGCTCAACCGCAACGTTCAACATTCTCACAAAAACAAATGGCCCCAGCATCGCGCTCCCGTATTTGCACGCATTTATCGCGCCGTCGTCTCCTGCGCAGATAACAACACACCCGTTCCCGAAATCCGACCGGGAAAGTCAGCATGAAAAGATAGAAAACTGTTTGGGGCAGGGTCATTGCCGACCTGCCAAGAGTCTATTACTTTAGGTTTGTTATATTGCAAGAAAAGACCCTGAGGTTCGGGGTCTTTTTCTTGCGTAAGTTTTCGCTTGCAAATTTTTCTTTAACTCGCTTAAACTACGCCTTCCGCTTATCGTTTCTTAATGTCGAACAGGCTCCTACTCTCTCATATCACTAAGTAAATCCGCTTGCAAAGTTGTCGGGTGAGAACGGAATTGCCTGGGGTATGCAAATGTTGATGGTTGGCCCTTAGGGTTAGTAATACCTTTTAGGATTTATTACTAAAATTTTAAGTCGCATGATGGCTGAGCATTCCCATATTATGTGTTTATAAAAAATGCTGGTGACGAGATCATCTTATTTGTACCAAAAAGTGTTAATAGTCATTGGGGGAAATGGCATTCAGAACAGAACGAGTTGGAAGATTTTTTCACAAGACAGATAGTTTTTTTACAAATCCCGAACCTCTTCGGGCTCGTTGCATTTGTTGTAAAATGGGCACTATTTGATATAGATTTCAACAGTGTTATCGAGCTCCTTTCCAAAATTGTAGATTTCATCCAGTGATTTAATCTCTACCTTTGTCTCTTTTTTCTCAGCGTCAAATAGCCCGATGTATTTCTTGCTTGGACTATTGAGGTAAAGGCGACACAGTGGCTTGCGATTGTTGTCATCTAGAAAAATGGCAAAATATGACAGAGCATCCCGATGAGTAATGCGATTCGACTGCACTTTCTGTCTTAGAAGAGACCTTACGATATAGAATCCTTCAAGTTCTTCCTGAGTGGTGACAACTTCTTTGTCTTGCTGACTTGGGCTGGCTGTAAGAGTACCGGGCGCAGGTTCCTCCTGAATCGGTGCATCGTTACTGGATATCGCCGACTTTAACCGATCATTAATGGTGTCATTAATGATATTTGTAATGGTCCGCTTAACCAGAGATCGAAAAGACTCCAATACTTTCGATGTCACTACTGAAGGATAAACTTGTTTCGCAAAGTATTTAACAAACTCGTCATTTGGTTCAGAGAATTCTTGGCTAACCAAATGACGGATTTCATTGATGTATTTTAGATCACTCGCGGACTGATATATGTTGTCTACATCAAAGTAAGCTTTGTGAAACTCTTTGAGCTTTTCGATCTGACCATCCTTAATCTCCTCAATATTGAATTCCAGAAATGGCTTTTCGTCCATTTTGTTAGGCTCGACGAGATCAGTATAAAACCTGAATATCAAACCATTTGTCAGGATTGAAAACTTTGCTTTTGAAACGTGGAAGTATCGAAGTAATTGACCGTCATGTACATCGAGCTTTTGCTTCCAATGCTTACATTCGACCAGAATTATAGGGCTGCCGTCTCGAAAAATAGCGTAGTCTATCTTCTCGCCTTTTTTAATTCCAATGTCGCAAATAAATTCTGGTATGACTTCCAGAGGGTTAAATACATCATAGCCGAGAACTTGAAGAAACGGCATAATGAATGCATTCTTCGTTGCTTCTTCAGTATGAATATTGTCTTTCAGTTTTGATACCCGATCGCTGAATTGCTTGATTTGATCTTTGAAGTCCATTTCTGATATTAGGTTTACATAAATGGTTTTTCAAGTTTCTCAATGCTCTTATTTACTCACGGCATTTATTAAACGGTCGCAAAAACATATCCGAAACCGTTGGCTTTTTTTATCCTGCTTCAAAAAAATATTCCCCAATATTTACTTCACGAACATTATTAAAATTTTATGGTGCTCATGTTAGAACTTGGATTTGAATGGGAGGGCTGTTGGCGAAACTCGTTTTTTATTGTTACAGCATCGGCCACGCAGAGAAATTTTAACCTCAGATCTTCTTGTTTTACAATAAAGTCTTTCAAACCTTGCATTCCAATGAAAAGACTTCTGCTCCTGATCTTCGCAATCCTTGTACTGCATGCATGCGGCTCATCTGAGCAGTATTTTCTCGATGAGGCTATTCCGCGTTTGCAAACTCCCGCCGATCAAATTGCCAGTCTGCGCACGAAATGGCGTGATGGTAGCCATATCGAAACGGTCTTTTATGACCATGAAGGCCGGGTTATTGAAAAATTCAATTTCGGAAGGTCGTCTTCGAAAGAGCTGCATCATTACGAAGGCGGCCTGCAAAAGAGAAGCATTTACTATGATCATAGCGATAGCTCGGCACCTGGCTATGTGTCGGTTGATACGGTGACGCGGGAGTTTGATGCGAATGGCAGGCTGGTTTCGGAAACGCACATTCGGGGTGCATTGCCGGAGTCAAAAAGTGACTCCTATGCGCGACATTTGACGTACACGGCCAAAGGGGATACAATAGAAAGGCTGGAAGGCATTGACGGGAACAACTCACAATTGGCTCATATCGATCGATGGGAGCGGGACGAGAAAAACCGTTTGAAGCGCCATTACCTGCTTTATGTGATGAGTTCGCCTGATTCTGCTCATCCAGATACTGTCAATCACTTTTCCCAAAAGTTTGCATATGACTCGGATGGAAGACTGGCACTGGCCTGGTTTGACTACATGTATCTTGGCAAATTCTACATCGTCCAGGGGCCGGACAGTATCTGGTACCGCTACAATTCTCAAAATCAACTCTCGGAAGAGGAACACATTTACACAACTGATATGCGAAATAAGCGGGAAGTGGATACAACTAATCTGTCGCGTCAGGATAGCGAATCAGTCAATTACTTTCGGAATAGCTTTATTACCAATGCATATGGACAAAGCAATGCGAGATATATGATTAGGTATAAATATGAAAAGTTTGATCCTTCCAGGCACGGCAAGCTCATTATACCTTCGAACTAAGGTGATATGTGGTTGTACGTTCGGCTGGAGCGATTTGATTTGTTATCGTGTGAGAGTGGGGCTTGGGGTAATTGCCGAAATCTTCATAAATCCGGACAACAAAAAAAGGTCCCGATTTATCGCGACCCTTATTAGCGTTTCTGATTTTTGAATATGGTTAGATATTTCTGGACTTTTGGACGCTAAATCCGCTACATACGCAATTGAATTGGCACAGGCGCAAGTATCTAAGAAGTAAGTTACAGTCATTTAAAATTTAAACACCGGGTATTAGTGGTATTATTTAACATCTTTACAGTAAACCTTATTAGTTTTATTTTAAATTGTCACCCTTTGGCCAAATTTTATTTCCCTTCCTTTTTCTAATCAAATGAAAGATAGTACTCCTCCGCAAAGGCTGTTGTCGCTGGACACATTGCGCGGCTTTGATATGTTTTGGATTTCCGGCGGCGAAGAAATTTTTCATGTGCTCGCAAAAGTTACCGGCTGGTCCTGGGCGATCGTGATCGCTCACCAGTTCACCCACCCTGACTGGAACGGCTTTCGTGCTTACGACCTGATCTTCCCGACTTTCCTGTTTATGGCTGGAGTGTCCACACCATTCTCGCTCGGAAGTCGCCTTGAGAAAGGGGTACTGCAATCGGAGCTACTCCGAAAAGTTGTGCAGCGGGGCATTTTGCTGGTGTTCCTGGGCATTATTTACAACAACGGAATTTTCCAGACCGAATGGCATGATATGCGCTACCCTAGTGTACTGGCGCGCATTGGTCTCGCGGGCATGTTCGCACAGATCATCTATTTGTATACAGGCAAGAAAGCCCGCTGGATCTGGTTTGCCGGCCTGTTGGTTGGCTACTATCTTTTTATGGCGTTTTATCCGGTACCAGGCTGCGGCGCCGGACTCATGACGATGGAGTGTAATCCGGCCAGCTATTTTGACAGAATGATTATCCCCGGCCGCCTCCATTTGACGATCCACGACCCGGAAGGATTGATATCCACAATCCCGGCGATAGCAACCGGATTGATGGGAATTTTTGCGGGTGAACTTTTACGTACGAGCGAGGATACCATTTCAAAAAACACGAAAGTATCCTATCTTATTTTTGCAGGAATTATCAGCTTGCTGGTTTGTCTGGTGTGGGATTACTTTCTCCCGATCAACAAGAATTTGTGGACCAGCTCGTTTGTGCTTTGTGCGGGCGGATTCAGCGTGTTGCTGCTGGCATTGTTCTATTGGCTGGTGGATGTTTTGAACTATCGCAAATGGACTTTGTTTTTTGTGGTAATAGGAATGAACTCCATCGTGATCTACATGGTCGGAAGCTTCATTTCATTTGGCTACACAGCAAATGCATTGTTTGGCGGCATATTAAGCTATTTCCCCGAGCCGGTGGAAGCAGTAGGTGAAATCATCGCATTCATAGCTGTCCAGTGGGCATTTATGTATTTACTTTTTAGAAATAAGCTGTTTTTGAAAGTATGAAGAATGGAGGAAGGAAGAAAGGGACGAAGGAGGAAGGAGGAAGGAGGAAGGGAAAAAGTATATGTTCTTCCTCCTTTCCTCCATCCTCCTTTCCTCCATCCTCCCTTTCCTCCCCAGTTTAATCAATCATTAAAATATGTCAATATCGGTAACTAACCTGACCAAAACTTACGGCGCGCAGCGGGCTATTGATGGGATTTCTTTTTCGTTGAAAAAAGGAGAGATCGTTGGTTTTCTGGGACCTAATGGTGCAGGGAAGTCTACGACGATGAAAATTTTGACCGGCTATCTCAAACCTACCGAAGGAGCCGCAAGGGTTTCCGATTTTGACGTAGTAAGCCAACCGATGCCGGCAAGAAAATCGGTCGGATACCTGCCCGAACACAATCCGCTCTACCTGGATATGTATGTTACCGAGTTTCTTTTGTTTTCGGGAAAACTTTATGGAATGCACGGAACTGCATTGAATGCAAGGATGGGCGAAGTGGTGGCTATGTGCGGACTTGAAGCCGAAAAGCGCAAAAAGATCGGTCAGCTTTCCAAAGGATACCGGCAGCGTGTCGGACTGGCCCAGTCGTTTCTGCACGACCCCCAAGTACTCATTCTCGACGAACCTACTACCGGCCTTGATCCAAATCAATTACAGGAAATCAGGGAAGTGATCCGTACCGCCGGGCAAAATAAAACCGTTCTTTTCTCGACCCACATCATGCAGGAAGTAGAGGCACTGTGCGACCGGGTGATCATTATCAACAAAGGCCGCGTCGTCAATGACAGTTCGCTGGAAAGCCTGCGCCAGAATGGCAAATCACTGGAAGACACATTCCGCATGCTGACACAATAAGCTGATCCTCAAAAGGGTAGTTGTTGTAGCTATAATCGGAAAGGCAATTATTAGAATTGTATTAAAACCGAGATATTGTTGCATTTAGTGAGTATAAAATTTGTTATTATTGTGACTATCGAAAATCTGAGATGTTTATTTCGAAGCAGAACAACCTAACATTCCCTCGTTAAAGTCAGTGATTTCAGGTATGAAGAAATGGTTTTTTAGCCGATTTCGTGTAGCGTTAAGCATTATCCTGCTTGTTATTTTAAGTACGATGGTTTCCGTAGCCTGGAAGTTCATGGGTACGCGGATACCAGCTATGATGCCTGCCAGTAACGAGTCTATAAAAAAGCAGGTTAAATCTCCCCGAAAAAAAGCCGATCCTGTTCTCGTACTTCCCGAAAACCAGTGGGTAGACAGTACACTCAATACTTTAAACATTGACCAGAAAATCGGTCAGCTGCTGATGGTGGCTACCTACTCCAATCGCGACGAATCTCATTACAATTATATCGACAAGCTGGTCAACGATTTCCATATCGGCGGACTGATCTTTTTTCAGGGCGGCCCGGTAGCCCAGGCTTCGCTCACCAACCGGTACCAGGCCCACACTGATATTCCACTCTTTATAGGCATTGACGGCGAATGGGGATTGGGAATGCGACTGGACAGCACCATTTCATTTCCAAAACAAATGGTTTTGGGCTCCATTCAAAACGACGAGCTGATTTACCTGATGGGCCGCGATATTGCGAAACAATGCCAGAGAATGGGTATTCACATCAACTTTGCACCCGTTTCAGATATCAATAATAACCCCGCAAACCCGGTTATCGGAATACGCTCTTTTGGTGAAGACCGCGATAATGTAACCAGAAAGGCGATTGCTTACATGAAAGGGCTGCAACACAATAAGGTGATCGCAACTGCAAAGCATTTTCCGGGTCACGGCGATACCGACGCGGATTCGCACTTTACATTGCCCGTACTGAACCATTCCATCGAACAACTTCAGGAAACGGATTTGTACCCCTACCGTGCCATGATCGCCGACAGCCTGATGGGCGTCTTGAGCGGCCACCTGAATATTCCGGCTCTGGATAACAACCCACAGCAGGCCAGTTCGCTTTCCGACAAAGTGGTTACGCAGCTTTTAAGAAAAGACCTTGGATTCCGCGGATTGGTCTTCACCGATGCGATGAATATGAAAGGTGTTTTGAAAAACGGCAAACCAGCGGACGTGAACCTGAAAGCACTGGTGGCCGGAAATGATATATTGCTCTATCCCGAGAACATCGCCGAAACAGTTTCAAAAATCAAGAATGCGATCGATCAGAAAATCATCAGCGAAAAAATCATCGATGATAAAGTAAAACGCGTGCTGCAGGCGAAGTACTGGGCTGGCTTAAACCAATATAGGCCGGTTGAAATCAACAATTTGTATGCGGATTTGAATAAAGAAAGCAGCAAAGAACTTTATCGCGCATTGTGTGAAGCTTCTGTTACTGTTGTTAAAAATGACAATAACCTGATTCCGATCGGCTCGGTAATCGATAACAATATGGCTTCCGTGAGCATTGGAGAAGGTAATAATGCTTCCTTTCAGAAAATGCTTTCGGTATACAAGCCAATGCGGTCTTACTCTTTCTACGAAAGCCCGTCGTCACAGGACCAGATTACAGAAATGCTGAACTACCTCGATCCTTACAATACGGTAGTTGTTGATATTCATGGTATATCTTCCAATCCGGCGAAAAACTATGGGGTGACCAAAGGCATGACGGATTTTGTCAGTCAGCTGAAACAACAGAATAAAAAGGTTATTCTATGTCTTTTTGGGACACCTTACAGTATTGGTTTTTTTCCTGAAACCGACGTTCTGATCTGTGCAAATCAGGATGGAAAAGACCAGCAGGAAATTGTACCGCAGATTATTTTCGGCGCATTGAGTTCGCAGGGTCAATTACCGGTTTCTGTACTGAGCTATAAATCAGGCACCGGAGTAAGTACGACGACCATCAACAGGATCGCATTCGGTACGCCGGAAAGTGTAGGTATGGACGCAGCCTCATTGAAAAGGATAGACGAAATCGCTACCGCAGCAATGAACGACCGTGTTTTTCCGGGATGTGAGGTTTTGGTTGCGAGAAGGGGAAAAATCGTTTATGACAAACAATTCGGCGGGCTCAATTACCGCACTCCTGAACGTGTTACCTCTGAAACCATTTACGATCTGGCATCGGTGACGAAAGTATCGGCGACCTTACAGGCGATCATGCTGCTTTATGATCGCAAGCAAATCGACCTGGATACAAAAGCATCTGCATACCTGCCCGAACTGGCTGGCACAAACAAACAGAATTTCACGATCCGGGATCTACTGTTACACCGGTCGGGGCTGGTATCATTCTATCCCCCGCTTTGGGACCGGACCAAAACGAGTGCGGGAGGCTTGTTACCTGAATATTACAGCTCCAGATCCGACACTTCCTATTATCTGCAGGTAGCGCCCAAGCTTTACGCGAAGGCCGCATTACGTGATTCTGTCTGGAAATGGGTAATACAATCGCCGATGAATAACAGCCGGCAACGGTCGGGCAGTTACGGTTATCTGTATAGTGATCTTGGCTTCCTGACGCTTCAAAAAATTGTAGAACGAGTGACGGGACAAACGCTGGATGTTTTTGTATCGGCCAATATTTATGAGCCGCTGGGGCTTTCTTACCTGGGTTTCAATCCGCTAAGCCGCTTTCCTGAAAAGCAAATTGCTCCCACCGAACAGGATTACCGGTTCAGAGGACAGTTGCTGCAAGGTACAGTTCACGATCAAATGGCCGCTATCGTGGGCGGTGTCGCCGGGCATGCAGGCTTGTTTGGTACCGCGAGAGACCTTGCCATTTTGTTCCAAATGAATTTATGGAAAGGCAATTATGCCGGGAAGCGCTATTTTGAGCAGGGCACAGTTCCGTTCTTTTCAAGAATTTATGATGAATCCCATCACCGCGGGCTCGGCTGGGACAAAGCCCCCCTGGACGGGAACAGCTCGTACGTATCTTCGCAAGCGTCGATCAATTCTTTTGGGCACACCGGCTTTACCGGGACGATGGTTTGGGCGGATCCGGAGGAAGAGCTGCTTTTTGTTTTCCTTTCCAACAGGGTCAACCCGGATGCCGAAAATACAGGTATTACCACTCAGCGGACACGTCGCAGGATCCAGGATGTGGTATACAGTTCTTTACGTGAGCGAAAAAGTCAGCTTCCTTAATGTGGTTTAAATGTATTTGAAAAATATCTCTAACTTTACCAGACAATAGGTTAGCGGAAAGATATTCAGATCAATACATGAAAAAACCATTTACCCGAAGCGCTTTAATCACATTCCTCGCCACATTTCTCTACGCGGCAACTTCCTTCGGACAGACTAGCATTACAACAGGTGTATTAGACCCAACAACGGTTTGCCAGGGTGGTACAGTCGAAGTTCCATTTACTGCGGCGGGTACAATACCTGCGCTCACGACCTACCAGGCGCAACTATCGGATGCAACTGGGGCATTCGGAGCAGCACCAACTGTAATTGGCTCGTCAGCTACCAGCCCTATCAGCGCTACGATCCCTCCTGCCACAGCTGCGGGGACAGCTTATAAAATCAGGGTGGTTTCGATATTGGCCGCAGTCATAAAATTCGAAGGAACGGAAAGTGCTGCATTGAAGATCAATGCAATACCTGCGGCTCCGACTGTGACTGCTGAAGTAATTGTTCAGCAGGGTGAGGCAGCAACACTTACTGCCACCGGAACGAGTTTGCTATGGTATGATGCCGAAACCGGTGGTAATGCTGGCGCGACAAAGCCGGTCCCAGATACAAGTACTCCTGGCAAAAAAAGCTATTTCGTTTCTCAAACTGTTGGAACCTGCGAAAGCGATCGGGCTGAAATTGTGGTGACTGTTATTGCATGCATGGCGCCAGCCAAACCAACTGTATCAAACAAAACTTACGAAGTAGGAGACAATGCACCCGTGCTGACAGCTGTCGGCACAAATCTTAAATGGTACGAAAATGCGACTGGCGGATCTGCGTTAGCTTCAGCCCCCAAACCGGCGACGACTACTGCCGGGACGACAAAATATTATGTCTCGCAAACAAACGCGAGCGGCTGTGAAAGTGAAAGAGCGGAGATAGTTGTTACCGTGAGTGCTTGTACTCCGCCAGCTAAACCGACGGTGTCCAATAAGACTTACGAAGTAGGAGACAACGCACCCGTTCTCACTGCTGTCGGTACAAATCTTAAATGGTACGAAAATGCGACTGGCGGACCTGCGCTAGCTTCAGCCCCCAAACCGGCGACGACTACTGCCGGGACGACAAAATATTATGTCTCGCAAACAAACGCGAGCGGCTGTGAAAGCGAAAGAGCGGAGATAGTTGTTACTGTGAGTGCATGTACCCCGCCAGCTAAACCGACGGTGTCTAATAAGACTTACGAAGTAGGAGACAATGCACCGGTACTGACCGCCGTTGGAACAAATCTTAAATGGTATGAAAACGCGACCGGTGGGCCTGCATTAGCCTCAGCTCCCAAACCCTCGACGACTACCGCCGGAACGAAGAAATATTACGTTTCACAAACGAATGCAAGCGGCTGCGAAAGTGAAAGAGCGGAGATAACTGTTACTATCACTGACTGTACCCCGCCAGCCAAACCAACGGTATCAAACAAAACTTACGAAGTTGGAGACAATGCATCGGTATTGACCGCCGTTGGAACAAATCTTAAATGGTATGAAAACGCGACCGGTGGGCCTGCATTAGCCTCTGCTCCGAAACCGTCGACGACTACTGTTGGAACGAAGAAATATTATGTTTCACAAACGAATGCGAGCGGTTGCGAAAGTGAAAGAGCGGAGATAACTGTTACTGTCACTGACTGTACCCCGCCTGCCAAGCCAACTGTGTCTAATAAAACTTACGAAGTAGGAGACAATGCACCGGTTTTGACTGCTGTTGGAACAAATCTTAAATGGTATGAAAATGCGACTGGTGGACCTGCATTGGGTGCTGCTCCCAAACCATCGACGACGACTCCCGGAACAACGAAATACTATGTCTCGCAAACAAATGCAACCGGCTGCGAAAGCCCAAGAGCAGAAATTACTGTTACCGTAACTTGCAAGAAGTTTGCAGGGCCAAAAGTTTCATCTCCGCTTTCAATCTGCCAGGCCCCAGCTGACGCAGCTCCGCTAAAAGCGACTCCCCTGGCGAAACATACGTTACTTTGGTATACCTCTGAGACAGGCGGTAAAGGATCACCTACGGCACCGACGCCTCCCAACACAGATGCAAAGTCTTATTCCTACTTTGTTAGCCAACTGAGTGAAACGACAGGATGCGAAAGTGAAAGAGTTGAAATCGTTGTCAATGTAAGAGAGGCGGCCAAGCCTACCGTTACAACTCCGGTAGAGTATTGTATAGGGGAAACCGCTACCGCGCTCACGCCATCCGGCTCCACATTTAAATGGTATTCGTCTCCTACGGATGTGACAGGCACAACTACTGCGCCAAAACCATCTACCACCACAGCGGCTACGACAGCCTATTATGTTACTCAATCTACCACATACGGCTCGTTAGTCTGCGAAAGCTCACGCGTTAAACTTGACGTTGTTGTAAACCCAAGACCGGCTGCATTACCAATCCTGTCAGAAGCTTTCTGTCAGGAACGTGAAGACAAAACATTCACTTTTCCTACAAAAGCTACCGAGGGAAATAAGTTGAAGTGGTACGCAGCGGCCAGTGGCGGAACTGCATTAACGAGTACACCAAGCGTTAACCTTAAAGCATCTGGTGAAACAACCTATTATGTTACCCAATTGAGTGCAAAGGACTGTGAAAGCACCACAAGAGTCGCTCAAAAGGTTCGCGTAAAACCACTTCCGGGCCTGCCTACTATCGAAAAACCATTGATTGAATACTGTCAGTTTGTAAATGCAGATCCTTTGAAGGCTACTCCAATGGCCAAAGCGGCTTTGAATTGGTTTGGAACGAATGCCAGTGGCGGTGCTTCAAGCGATACTCCTCCTACGCCTTCCACTGCCGAAGGTGGCCAGATTTCCTATTACGTCGGACAAACGCTTGACGGCTGCCTGGGCGACCGGGCAAAAATCGATGTAAAGATCAATACCACACCAAAGCCGGCTACCAAAACATATCTGGAATACTGCCAGGGTGAAACCGCGCCGGTCCTTGATGCAACAGGAACGGTTTTGAAATGGTACAGAACCGTAGACGGTGAGTGGCAAGGCGTTCCATTTACGCCATTTACAGACAAAGTCCAGGATTACTCGTTTTATGTGACACAAACCGGACTTGAAAACAAATGCGAGAGTCCGAAAGAAGAAATCAAGATCCACATTAAATCATTGCCTTCTGCTACGATTTCAGGTGGCTCGACGATTGACCTAGGCAGCGAGGCTACACTAAATATTAAATTTACAGGCGATGGCCCATGGACTTATGCATTGTCAAATGGTGAGACTAATACCACCGATCAGGTAAACCATCAGGTCAAAGTAAAACCCAGCACTACGACCAGCTATCTGGTCACTGAGGTTTCCAATGCATGCGGAAAAGGTGTTCCAATTGGAAATGCGATGGTAATCGTAAAAGTACCGACCATCAATTCCGGAAATCCGTCGGTAGCCGAAGCTTGTGCCGGAAAAACCTTCATAGTACCATTCCAGCAATCGGGTGATTTCCCTGCTGAAAACAGTTTTAAACTTCAGATTGCGAGCGAAAATCAGGACAGTAAGTTCTATACAATACCTTCGGTTGCGACGCAGAACTCGGTAACCGCCACATTCCCGGACACGACCAAAGGCGGCAGTTACTACCTGCGCGTCATCAGCTCCGGCGAAAACCCTGATTTCCTGGTAAAAGGCAGCGTAAGCTCGATCACCATTTCTGCAAGTCCGCTGCCAGTGGCGACATTGTCCGGTGCGCAAACCATCCTGGTTGGAGAAAAGGCGACGCTTAAAGTAGAAACAACGGGCAAAGCACCCTGGACTTTCAGGTTGGATAATGGCACAAAAGACACCCTGATCACTGCGGCAGTGAGCCCATACACATTTCAGATTGCACCTCCTGCAACTGTAACCTATACGATCACGGCTGTTACCAATTCGTGTGGAGCGGGTAAAGGCACCGGATCTGCAAGAGTGCAGGTTGACCCCATTTTGGGCGTTGAGCCGCAGCAGCCGGCCGACTGGGTGAAAGTTTATCCTACCCTGGTGCAGTCGGTGTGTACGGTTGAAGTTACAGGTACTATCAAACCAAAGCAAGCCAGTATTGAGGTGATTGACCTGAACGGAAGGTCCAGAGGCGTGAAGTCTATTGAGCAGAAAAATACAGACGTAGATTTCAGTACTTATCCTTCTGGTTTATACCTGTTGCGCATTCAGAATGGAAATCTGAGCACGGTACAGCGTGTGATGAAACCTTAGTTTTTATTTTTATAGATATTAAAAAGGACATTCATTTAAAACATGGATGTCCTTTTTCTTTCATTAACGTTTATACTAAATGGATATTCAGGCCGATATACTTGACAATTATTTCATGGCAGAAGCCCTCAGGCAGGCGCAGCGGGCTTATGATGAAGGCGAAATACCGGTAGGAGCGGTGGTTGTGATCGGAGAGCGGGTGATCGGAAAAGGTTATAATCAGACCGAGCGGCTCAACGATGTAACTGCACACGCCGAAATGATTGCCATCACCGCCGCCGCCGACAACCTCGGTTCAAAATACCTGACCGACTGTACACTATATGTAACCCTCGAACCTTGCGTGATGTGTGCGGGTGCACTGTATTGGACACAAATGAAGCGTGTGGTGATTGGTGCGAGAGACGAAAAACGTGGATTTACAAACCTCGGAAAACCGGTCTTACACCCAAAAACCCAACTTGTGAAAGGAATTCTCGCCGAAGAGTCACAGGAATTGCTGCTCAAATTTTTTAGGCAATTAAGAACATAAAGCATTTTTCTGCTGTTAGCCTTCTAGTCCTACATTAATTAATTAATCATTAAACTACACTAAAAATGGCATTTACACTTGATCCCTTACCTTACGCAAACAATGCATTGGAGCCACATTTCGATGCACTGACAATGGAAATACACCACGACCGTCACCACCAGGCCTACGTTACCAACCTGAATGCAGCAGTAGCAGGCACTGAACTGGAAGGTAAAAGCATAGAAGAAATCATCGCGAACATCAGCAAGGCCCCTGCACCAGTACGCAATAATGGCGGCGGTCACTGGAACCATGCATTTTTCTGGAAATCGCTTTCTGCAAGCGGCGGCGGTGAACCAACCGGTAAATTAGCTGAGGCTATCACTGCTAAATTCGGTTCATTCGCAGCATTCAAAGAAGAATTCAAAAAAGCAGCAACAGGCCGTTTTGGTTCAGGCTGGGCATGGTTGATCAAATCGGGAGACGGCGTTGCGATCACTTCAACTCCCAACCAGGACAACCCTCTAATGGACATTGCAGAAACCAAAGGAACACCGATTATCGGTCTGGACGTTTGGGAGCACGCATACTACCTGAAATACCAAAACAAGCGTCCGGACTACATTGACGCATATTGGAATGTAGTGGACTGGAAAGCAGCTGACGCACTTTACACTTCTGCGAAATAATATTTGAAGAGTCGGCAGAAGGTTTACAGCTGCGAAATTTTTAGCTAAAAACGCTTGCAAGCTGTAAACCTTTTGCTACTTTTGTGTCCTCGAAACGGAGTTTCCCGGTGCGAGCGACTTAAATGGAGGTTGTAGCTCAGTCGGTTAGAGCGCTAGATTGTGGTTCTAGAGGTCGCGGGTTCGAGACCCGTCTCCCTCCCTTGAAATAAGTTCAAAGTCAAACAAAATGCCTGTAAATCAATGATTTGCGGGCATTTTTGTTTTTCAGATTATATCAAAAAATGCAAAAATTCCCATGTTTTCCAGCGTCATTCGTGTAGTTCAACGCTTGACGAAAAAAGACGCTGGAAAATGCTCGTAAGTTTCTGATTAACAACCTGTTTACGCCGTAAACATCTTGTTTGGAAAGGCCGGTAACGCGATATTTAACCACTTAAATGTTAGCGTCATGTTAGAAAAAACTTTCGGCCTGTTCTTCTATTTGAAACACGCCAAGTATCAAAAGGAGGGTTTACGTTATGTTTACCTTAGAATTACGGTGGACGGCAAGTCTGTCGAAATGTCCACAAAACAGCTTTGGAGCCCTATCAGATGGAATGCAGATGCGGGTAGAGCCACCGGCCAAAAAGAAGACACCCGCACGCTCAATGCCTATCTGGACATGCTGAGCTCAAAAGTATTTCAAGCGAAGAAGATTCTGATCGAGGATGACAAGGAATTAACAGCCGAAGCATTGAAGAATGTTCTGCTTGGTAAAAGCAATGAGACTCGCACTATCCTTGAAGTCTTCCAGCGCCATAATGAGCAAATGGAAGCACTGGTCGGCCAAGAGTTCGCTCCGCTCACCTTGAAGCGGTACAAGACCGCCAAGGAGCATACCGCTTCCTTCATCAAGTGGAAGTACAAGAAGGATGATATGGCGATCAGGGATTTGAATTACGAATTTATTACTGAATTCAATTTCTGGCTGCGTAGCGCTCGAGGTTGCAACCATAACTCTGCGATCAAATACATGAGCAATCTGAAAAAGGTTGTGCTGATCTGCGTTAATAATAAGTGGCTGAAAAAGGATCCGTTTCAAGGCTTCAAGCTGACTAAGAAAGAGGTTGTGAAGAATCCGCTGTCCAGGGATGAACTGAAAAGACTTACTGAAAAGGTGTTTGAAGTCGAAAGAATCAGCCAGGTGCGGGATATTTTTCTATTCTGCTGCTACACGGGACTTGCTTATGTGGATGTGAAGCAATTGAAGACGACGGATATTGTTGTCGGCATGGATGGCGAGCCGTGGATCGACACGACCCGCCAGAAAACGGATGCGCCTACACGTATCCCGCTACTAGATACCGCGCTGGAAATAATTGAGAAGTACAAGGATCATCCGCAGTGCTGTGCGGCTGGTGTTGTGCTGCCGGTTCTAAGTAATCAGAAGATGAATGCTTATTTGAAGGAGATTGCTAACCTATGCGGAATTTCAAAGACGCTGACTTTTCATATTGCGCGGCATACGTTCGCTACTACGGTGACGTTGAGTAATAAGGTGCCGATTGAGACGGTTTCCAAAATGCTGGGGCATCGGTCTTTGAAGCAGACTATGATTTATGCGAAGATATTGGATGTGAAGATTAGTGAGGATATGAAGGGGTTGCGGGAGCGGTTGAAGGGGATGTAAACAATGTGTCTTCTAAGCTAAGCGCCGTAGTATGGGGTGCTCGGGTCGCAACTTCGAATCTTGTCATCCCAACATTGATTAACAGGCCTTTAAGTGTAACAACTTGAAAGCCTGTTTTTGTTTAGTCGAACATTAGTCGAATATTTTTGGTCAGGGTGCTTGGGCGACTATTGACAGAATTGGTGGTGATCTATCAAAATTTAGGCAAAAACTGCTGCGTAATTTTCCTTGAAAACTTCTTAGAAGGTAGCAGAACACAGGAAAACCGCTGACGCCAGGGAATGAAACCTTGCTATCGCGTGAACTTGAATTGTTGCTGGATCAGGAGAACATGACCCTAGGAGAACGAAACAAAAACCTAAAAATCAGCTTACTTTTAGACTGATGGGGATTCAAAAATTCGTGGAGATAAACTTTCTTTCCCAAATTTAACCGTCATTGATAAGGTCAAAGCGTTTCCATTTGTAATCTTTTTGCATGGCAACAAGATTCGTTTGTTCTAAGCAAGTACATAATTGTTACCAATTAATGCCGGTTCTCCATGTTATAATTCATTCTGGTCAAAATCAAATTTTAAGGCATCCAATTCCGCGTTTGGATAGAGAGGCGTTCCTGCCCGAGTGGTTCTCCCCGTTTCACTAATTAAATGAAGATTCGTTTTTGCTCGCGAACAAACAACATACAATAATTTCCGTGAAGCATCTTGCGGATCGCCATTAAATATCTCGTTCCAGTGTGGAACATACCCGTTTAAAAGACCATACGCTATGACCGTCTCAAACTCCTCTCCCTTTACCCCTACGCATGTGTTGATCACTACTCCGGTCATTTCTCTATAAAAACTCTTGAATGACTCAACATCGCTTGGTACATTAAATACAGGATCAGTAAGTCGCTTACTCACATTGTCAAAAAATATCGTATAGTTTTCTGATAGGCCTGGAAAGTCAACATAGTCTAGTCCCAGTGTTGCGGTAAATTGCGCAAAGCAATCTTGCAGGTAATCGATACCCTCTGTTTCAGTCGAGGATATTGAATTTATCAATCTGAGCAATTGTCGTGGATTGTCAAAACGTTCATCAAAATGCCCGCCAACCTCGGAGATAAAATCGCTGATTAATTCACTGGCCCAACGATTTCTTGCTGAATAGATCTTCGGACTTGGTGTGGTCAAAAACAGTCTCGAGAGCTTATACCAAATATTGTCTCTGTTCCGAGACATAGGAGACAAACCGGAAGCATCAAAGGCTACGGCTGGCATCTGTGCTCTTAACTGCCTGGTAATTCTTGTTATCAACCACCATTGCGGGACGAGAACACAAATTTCGCTCTCCGGGATTCCGCTATCCAAACTCATATTGATCAATCTGGCGATTTCGGTCACCAAATCCTTCTCATTAATTTGGGAGTCGAAGGTAATCCTTCCCTTATTTGCCGCACTTTGTCCCAGAGCACGGATATCGATAGGTTGTGTCTGAAAGTGCCGGTAGAAATCTATGATTCGCTGACAACTTCTGTAATTACCGGAAAGAGTTAATGGAGTCAAATTCTGACCACCAATCTCTTCTTGAACCTCAGCCAAAGACTTTGCTAGACCTCCTAAAGAAGCATAGATGGCCTGGTCGGTATCACCGACCAAAAATAGGGATGTTTTGCCCTTACCGACCTTTACAATTCTGCATATGATAGCATAAAGCAAATCCTGCGTATCCTGATATTCGTCTACGCATATCAGCGTAAATATGTTCGAAAGGACGGTGCTAATAGTAGGGTGGTCTTCGAGCAGCCGGTAAGCGTAGTAAAGCAGCAAATCAAAATCTATCAGTTTACGTGCGCGAAGCGTATGATGATATTCAGCAAGCACATCGCGATGGGCTGGATATTGCTCAACGAAGCTACCGTCCCTCCTTAGACGGGTGTTGACACTTTCAATCGCGCGTAGTTTGTGCTTGTCCTTTAATTCGTCCAAAAGATCTGAACAAAAGCTTTCATCGGCAATTGAAAAGCCGTCGCGAAGTGCCGGCACATAACACGAGTATGGTCTGATTATCCACTCCAAGCAAAAGGCGTGTAAGGTTCCCGACCATGCCTTCCGATCGTCTATACCCATCGCGCTCAACCTTCGATAAATTTCATCGGATGCCCTGACAGTAAATGTTACCGCCGCAACCCGTTTTCTTGAAAGAGCTTGTATTCGATCTAACTCGAATGCGAGTTTATGAATGAGAACTCGCGTTTTTCCACTGCCTGGGCAGGCGGTTAAAACAACGTGACCGCTTTGAACTACAGCGGCACGCTGCTCGTCACTCAATTTGCCAGTAATCATAAGCACTCCAAAAATTTAGTCAATTGATCATCTTCGAAAGTTGTACGGTAATCTTCAATCAACTCTACGTCGGATTTCCCTTCGACAAGAAAAGTTTTGGCTTGCTCAGTATACTTCATCTTATATTTTTGCATGCATTCCAAACGATATTTGATTGCCTTTACTTTTGAGGCATGATTAATATGGGATGAAGCGAACGCAATAGCTTTTAAGATGTAGTCGGGGAGAAAGGTTCGACAAAAAACCTCCTCCGCAAGTAGTAGTGCAAACCAGCCTTTGCCGACTTTTTCAGCGAGCCGTAGCGCCTCAACCCCGGATACATTAACATTGTCATCTTTCAACTTCTCTTTGGACTTTTCGATATCGGCATTGCGGCTGTATATTTTTTTAAGGCATTTGCCAAATTCGTAGGAGTTGTCAGATAACAGCAGATCAATTTCAAAAGTATAATCCGCGTAATATGCATTTAGGTAGTCACTCTCTTCACAAAACAAATCTAAATCTGCTTGTCTTTTTTGACCACTCGCCTGAGAAGCCCGGCAATGGGCCTGATATTCATCGTCATCTTCGGGATCTTCTGGGAGCTCGACGACGGATTTGTCACCGTCAGTAATAATCGCGCAAAACTTCCCTATACGATCCTGATGAAACAGCGTTGCTATATTTGAAAAGCCCGTACTACCGATGTTAACTAGGCTTACCCCAATCTCATCAAGAGACAAGCCCATTACTTTTTTAAATAGCTCGGGAATAAGTATTTGTTCGGCATCCCCTTCTACCAAAATGACACCCTTGGCAAACAAGAGATTGCTTCGAACTGCATCTAAATACCGTTCAATTCTATTGATGTCATCCGGTACTAAGTTGTTTGCAGGTTGGAAAACATTTGCGTGCTGATTGCCTCTACTCAATATGTTTACCGAACTTATCTTACTGACTGATGAAACGTGCGTGGAATGCGTGCTGATGATGACCTGTGTTTTAGTTTCGCGAAGGTTATCGAAAAGCGTTTTTTGTATGTGCGTGTGAATATGAGCTTCTGGCTCTTCAATCAACAGTAAATTTGCAATTTTATCTGTTTTGACCTTTTCGTATTCAAATAGTTTCAAAGACAGATAGATAAGATTAGCCCCACCCAGACTGAGCTCCCATATTCGGCCCTCGTACCCTGCCTCGTCAGGGTCACCAACCCAGAGTTTAAGTGACTGAAAAAGGCGCTCCATTTCATTGGGAAGCTCCGACTTGATGTTGATGTTGGGCGCGTAGGTTGTCCCTGCTGCCTCTTTTATACTACGGTCTATCCCCTTTTTCACATCTTGCACTTCGTCCAATTCACTTATCTGATTATTAAGATCGTTTATGCTCCCTATTATATCCTGTTGTTTTTTAACCTCGACAGTTTTCTCTCTGCCTCTTAGAAGGTTTACCAATGGATTGTTGTTATAAGATTTCAAATCCGCTTCTACGTCTCTAAGAGCTTTGATAAATGTGCAGGAAACTTCATTGTAAATGCTCAGCTCTTTCGGTATCCAACTCCCGTAGACTAGCTCTTCCTTCATATCAGGATCAGGAAAGGTCATTCTATTAAAGTCCCCGACATATTGCAAGTAGGTCGCCTCATCGCTGAAATCGCCCCCTCCTCGGCACAAAAAAACCGTCTCATAGTCTTTAATAGTTATCTGATCTAGCAACGATTGAAGATCGCCTGCATTTTTGCCAGGAGTTTGAGAGAAATCAAAAAGCTGCTTTCGAACTTGATATTTAGGTCGAAAATATAGTGCGTAGCTTCCCTTTTTTTCGGCGTCGACGCGTCCAGCAATTTGGATTGCCAAGGCCTGCGCTTCATCACTTGGATCGAGATCTTCAAATTCTATCGAAATAACAATCCAATGTCCTTCCCAGCGATTGCGAAGCGACCGGTTAAAATCTCCCTGAGACAACCTTAAATTTCTGGGTAGTGACTCATCTAATAGTAGGCGAATAGCATGGAACAGATTTGATTTGCCAGATCCATTTTCCCCAATTACCGTGTTAATTCCGCTCGTAAACAAAAACCGGGCACTTTTAAAACTTCTAAAATTTCGAATTGATAAAGAGGATATATACATTTTTAAATCAATTAATGAGAATCGCTGTTACAAACGAGTCGGAGAATTTAATGACGATTTCACAACACAAAATAGTGAATATGTGGAAACGCTAATTTTAGGCTAAGTTACTTACATCAACACCTTACATTCACGAGCTGTTGTCTAGCTTCCTACCATGGCGCACTTACAGAATGCCGGATATAGGTCTCATAGTAGTTCGGTTCGCGACCAGGCTCGTTGGGCTTGTATTAGGCTGCATCAGGAAGCTGATCCTTGAGTGGCCCAAAAGACTATAAGTGCTGATTGCGTTTCCAGATATTCTAATTTGCATCATTGAAACGGCAAGATTCGTGAATAGAAAGGGAGGCCCGATGATACTATGACTTTTTAAAAAACATGTATAAGCAATATTTCACCAAGTGTGCTAGGCACTATAAAAAATGGTCTAAGCAACTGAGGTCGCATCTTGAATAAAATGTCCGGAAACTAAATGTCCAAATATTAACGTAATCCGTAACCAAGATGGCTTGACTAATTCATCGAGCCATTCGAGATCCTCATTAGAAAAAGAATTGCCTCTGGTTACTACAACAACATAAGTAGTCAGACCCTTTATTCCAGATGCATAGCCGCAGAATTCGTTCAAAACATAAATTTGATCATTGGTTAGCCTGTGAGTGGTAGTATATATTACTTGTACTGCTGCCTCATTAACACTTGGTGCATCAAACAGAAAAGTTGGAATTCCATGAGATGGAGTTGAGTAATTTATTTCCTCGTGCATGCCCACGAAATAGTCGACAATTGTGCTATAGACTTTGTGAATTGGATCGACACCTTCTAACTTTTCTGGCAATCGCTCTTCCGCCCTTACATTTTCCACGACTTCCTGTCCAACACCAAACAATTCTAGAAGCTCGGAAAGCTTAATCATTTGAAAGCTACCACCATTTGTTATTCTGTGAAATTCATGGGAGAGCTCGAATCGTGAATACAAGGAACTATTCTCACTTTGATAGAACCAGTCATTCTTCGAATCGTTTGAAATAAAAATAACATTTCTACCAGGACTGGCGATTTGTAGAATAGTGAGCCAAATTATAAGATCCCCAACTCCCATATCATCTTTCTTATGATCCTTAAAACCGGGCGGGATGTTATGCCGTAATCTATTTTCAAGATCTTTTTGGATATCCTCTTGCTTCGTATTGAGCTCTATTATCTTGTCGTCTGTAAATATTTCTTTATAGATTACACTTACAGGATCGTTCCATGACCATCCTTTTATGTGTTTAATTAGATCGTTTGAAAGCTTACGGTACTGCTTGAGTTTTGCATTAATCTCTTTTTCAAGTGTTAAGATTTCTTCGTAGATCCCATTTCTTTCAAGAATAGGATACTTTCCAAAGTTCAAAGTTTGCACACTACTCATTTTCTTCGATAGCGCGCTGTGAAGCTCTTTTAATTTGGTAGGTCGGTTGTCCGCAAACTCCCGAACAACTTGTGCTGGAAGAAGTAAACGGTTTTGATCACGCAAGTTCAAATAGACGCTTCTAATTTCTTCTAAGCTTTTAGAATCAATTGTATACGGTATAAGTAAGGCATTGGTGTCGATAACAAAAATGCAGTCTTCTTTAATTTCTTCAATGGACTTTGGAGAGAATCCCAAAATTCCCAATGCAGATGGATATATTTCGCTCTTTATGAATATGTTGTAATTTTTGTCAGCCATAGCGCTAAATCGTAAAATGTCAATATTGGGAGGTTGTGAACTAACTTTATACTATCTAATTTCAACCACATTGGGACCTTGCCGACCATCATGAGTAAATAATTTTAACATTCGCATATAGAGGTTGTCTAGTTTAAGAAAAAGCACTGATTTAAAACTACTAGGTCATTACTACGGATTCTCATGGCAGGACATAACGAGTCACTGCATACTCAGTAGAAATATCGTATTATTCTGATTTTGAAATACCTGGAAAGTTACAATAGCGTACAAACATGTTTATCACCGAATAATCAAAATATTACTATTCGAACAATAAACCTTTACGATTCATACGGTTCGCATAAGCCACAAAACAGTCTTCTGCGATTGGTCAGTTCAAAGGTATCAACCAACTGACGAAATGGATTTTATAATTCAAAAAAGGATACTACGAAATATGATCCATGTCCATGTGGAAGCGGACGGTCAAGGAGAGACTGCATGTCGACACAATTCTAACTCTGATACGATAAGCTGATAATGGTCTAATCAGCCTCTTTCATTCACTTTCAGTGCAATACACCATCTCGACCAAACACGCGGAGTTGTCAAACATTCTCGAACAAACACGAATATTTTCGAGCATTCGCGACTAAACACAACTATTTTCGAACACTATTGTCAGTCTGAAACGCTTCCTGATCCTAAGGCAAATTTACACAGGATAGGTAAATCCCATTTCATTAAACTAGATTCACAAATTGGCTCAGCACAAGGTTTCGAAGACTTTGAAATCCTAATGAGCCGCCTGCTTTGCGCGTCTGGCCAGATGTACGATTGTAATACAATCGCCGGTTGCTGCGCACCCGATCTGGCCTTCCCCTCCAAAGTCGGTCCAGGTTTGTGAAGGAGTTTTTAATGTTTGAAAGTGTAGATAGGATCGTGATGAAAGAAGAAAAATCGAACAAGACAAAGCTTGTAATCTTCCGGTTGACACCCAAAGAATACGCCAATCTGGAAGCCAAACGCAGCCGCACCACATGTCGGAAATTAAGTGAATTCTTACGGCTCTTGATCTTCAACCGACCGGTGACTGTGATCGAAAGGAACGGTTCGCAAGATCAGATGATTGGCGAATTGTCGGAGCTGCGGGAAGAGCTCAACCGGGTTGGCAACAACTTCAATCAGGCGACCAGACGTCTCAATGCAGTCAATCAAATTTCAGAATTTAGAAACTGGATCGCCAGCTACGAAGCTGAAAAGACATTCCTGTTTTCAGTTCTGGATAAGATCAAATCGCAAACCGATAAACTGGCAGATCGATGGTTGCAGTGATCCACACCAGCAGTCGGCTCCGGGCTGTGCTGCAATACAATGAGAACAAACTGGAACAGGGATTCGCGGAATGCATTTCGGCTATCAATTATCCCAAGGATGCAGATGCACTGAGTTTCGATCAAAAGCTGAACCGGATTCAGCGCCAGCTGGCTTTGAACAAAAGGACGAAGGTCAATACGGTTCACGTGTCCCTGAACTTTGATCCGTCGGAAAAGCTAAGCAAAGAACAGCTTGCGGAGATTTCGAAAGCCTATTTAAAAGGTATTGGATTTGAGAAACAACCCGCCCTCGTATACGAGCACCGGGATGCCGGTCACCCCCACGTCCATATCGTGACGACAAACATCAAAGCAGATGGCAGTCGGATCTCACTGCACAACCTGGGCAAAAATCAATCGGAGAAAACCAGGAAAGAGATTGAGATAGATTTTGGATTGGTGAAGGCACAAGATCGAAAAGCGCAGGAATTTAATTTGAAGCCAGTTAGCATCAAAGCGGAGTATGGAAAGTCAGAAACCAAGAAGGCTATCGCCAATGTGCTCGACAAGGTGTTGAACGAATACAAGTTCACTACGATGGGAGAATTGAATGCAGTGCTCAACCAATATAATGTTGCAGCGGACATTGGCTCAGAGGGTTCGAGGATCAGAAAGAACAATGGCATCTTATACCGCGTGCTGGATAAAGATGGTAACCGGATTGGGGTGCCCATCAAAGCAAGCGACTTTCATTTCAAACCGATACATAGAAAACTGAAAGTGCGTTTTCTGTACAACGAGATGAATCCAAACCGTATGAAGGATTCGCTGCGGATTAGGAATAGCATAGATTTTACTTTGTATGGCAAACAAAACGTGTCATTGCCCAGACTTATCAATATTCTTCAAAAAGACGGGATCGATACGGTAATCCGAAAAAATGAAGAAGGCCTACTGTACGGGATCACATATTGCGATCATCGTACGAGATCCGTCTTCAACGGAAGTGCATTGGGTAAGCAATATAGCGCGAAGGGAATTGCCGAGCGATGCATCGAGGATCCTTTTTCTCTTCATCAGCAAAAGTCTCAAAGGATAGGGATGGATTTAGGCCAGGCTGCCAGTGCAGGAAATTTGTACCATGCCGGAAATGGTAGTTCGTTGGAGAATGATAGGTCTCTTGATTCTTTGTTATCTCCCGTTAAAGATGGAGAGTACACGCCGCATCAATTGAAGAAGCCGAAACGGAAGAAGCAGAAAGGGTTTTCAATGGGATTTTGACTATTGAAGAATTGCACTTGAACCACAGCGCAACGAAAGGTACAAAGCAAAAAGTGACGACTGCAAAATCCATGCGGCTATTTACCGCGGCTCTCGCCGCTCCCTAAACCGCCGATGGATTTGCAGCCAAGGGGGTGAACCCCGTCACTTTTTGCTTTGTGTGAGAATAAGCGATTGCATTGAGGTGAAAAAAGTAAGCCGCAGGTAAGCCAGTTGTTTAGTTCGGCAGTAAGTATTGTCCAACGGAGAGACAATTTAAAGATTCATCACTGAACTTACTGTTCAGTGATGAATCTTTTTTTGGAATCATTGCGCTAGGGTGGCAATCACAATTCGGCTGCCAAGTACATAGTACCTCAATGGGCCGAAATACTAATCGTAAATTAAAGTCAAGTTATATGAATACAAAAAATTGTTAAAGTGAAATTGAAATTTATATTTGCAGCAACTCTCCTAAATTCTACTAATGAGCGCATTGTATTTAGAAATCCTCCAATTACGAGATGTTCAAAATGACGTAGAACGGGGGTATAGATTTGAGCAAGCCATTAGAGAAATTCAACCTTGGGATCGAAAGCCACCCGTAACTGCATCACTTGCTTCTGAACAACTGGATGGGATATTTTTATGGAAAGAGCAAGCTTATTTAATAGAATCAAAAGCAAAAAAAGCACCAATAACGCCTGGATCTCATGACTGGGAAGATTTTGAGCTAAAAATTCGTCGAAGAAAGGCGAATGTCGTCGGCTTATTCTGTTCACTATTTCCAGTTAGCAAAAAGGTCTTCATCCAAGCGGAGCAGCTGAACCGCGACGGACATTTTGTAATTATTCTGGCTGGTACATTTTGGGAAGAATTGAATTATTATAAACTTCCAATATATGACATCCTTGATTACATGAATCTCTTTGGGAGAACTAAGTTCCTGACTAGCCCTCCTCCAATCAATGTTGTCGTTGAATGGTTCTATGACAAGGATCGCACTCAGAAAAAACTTTCAGATCTTTGCAAACGAAATTCATCGACTTTCCTCAGAAGATTTAAGGCCTCTTCTCACGAGGCGCTATACCTGCGACGCGAAATAGATGCGAAGATTGAATCTTACGCGCATAATCTAAAGCCACAAGTCATAAAAAAAGCTAGCGATGCTTCCGCGCAAATCTGTTTGGTACGTGACTATTCAGGATCTGGAAAAACGACTCTATCAATCAATGTGTCTGAATCAAAGGAAGGTTTCCTTGGTACCGGGGTCGCAGCAAATGAACAAGATATAGACGAAAAATTCGCCAACTTTTTTCAATCTATGGGCCAGCACTTTGGCCTCTTAGAAATCATTTCTTTAAATAAGCCCGTTGTGTTCGTAGTAGATTCCTTAGACGAGGCTAATCAAGATGTTCCGAGAAAGAGAAGAGAAATCTTGTCGATATTCAAATGTATTGAAGATTTGAATCATTATGCTAGGAGCTTCGATCTGATAATATTTCCTATACTTATTATTTTTACCATTAGAGAGGATTATTGGCGTGACTGGGAGTCCGTATTTGAAGGGCGAAAACGTCATGACATTAATAAAAGGATCTCATCTTTCACAGCTACAGAATCAACTAAAGCGATTGACAGATATGGTCAATGGTTTAATTTCAGAATTACAAATGAGTTAACATCAGAGGCAAAACAACTGTTGTCCACTCCGATTAATCTATTAATTTTCTCTGAAACAAATCACTATCAGGGCGATATTGAGGTATTTGAAATTTGGGAGGGAAAGGTGATCGATCTTTATTTTACCCGGAAGGCGGAGGATATTTATAAACGACACATTCAAGGTCTAACTTCAAATGTTTTTATGAGGTTAATATCACTGTTAGCTTTTCGTGTTGTAGCTGATAAAATAAATCAATTGAATATTGGAAATATAAATTCTATAATTAGCTCAAACTTTCCAATACTCGAACCATATTCTGAGGAAATAATACATTCGGTAGCATCGGAAATGATTTTGATACGCGATCCGGATAAACCGGAAATATTCAGGTTCAGACATTCACGACTAATAGAATTTTTACTGGCTTACTATATTGTTTCAACATTGGATAAAGAAAAAGACCTGTCGAAGTTGGATAATTTTGCCCAGATCTCATTTGATTCGGGAATAGTTATTATGTTCAGGATTCATGATGACATCAGGTATATCTGTGAAAAAAAATTTCCCATATTATTGAAGCAGATAGATGACTATTATTCCAAATCCAATATTTTCATGTCTAGAAAAATTTTGCGACTTCGATCTGACCTGGCCACAAATAGGCCAACTGAACGATCTGATATCTACTTGATACTTAAGAATATTAATAGTAATGATCCGGAGGTGGTGGAAGATGCTTTTTTTATTATTGCTGCTCGATCAAATAATCAAACGAAAGCAACAATATTGAATTTGTTTGTTTCCGCATTCAATAAAAGCAATAACTTTCATACACGCTATAAGCTGATAGCCAAGCTTGAATATCATGAGCTCCTTTTAAATGAGCTAGTTTTTAGCACAATTACAATATCTTCTTTAGCGAAGGATTGGGAGGTGTACTTAGGATTAATTTACTCAAACAACTTGAAAAGTCACTTTTCTGATATGTGGATGCAATCGGATACAAAAAAAAGTTTTGAATTAATAATTGCAAAATCGCCGGGAGATGACTGGAATCAAGTTAACAAATTGCTCAATGCGATACTAACAGATTCAAATTTTATCTTGGGAGATGCTTGATGACTTTGAAAGGAATACATCTTTATGTATATCTTATTTGACGAAAAGCCAAACTATATTAGGAATATTAGAAAACGTACCTTCAGGTAAACCTCTATACAGATGAATATTACTTATACGTCACTTCACCATGTTGATCATGTTTCAGGTGCGAAAAAAATTGAAATTGGAAATCAAAGTAGTGATCTCCCGATTTATGTTGACCGATTGATCTCAGAAATAACGGGAAGCAACAATAGTCGTCAGTTTAATTTCAGAAGCGACACAACAGAAATAAGGACCGCATTGGCCCATTTGCTTTCTGGAAAGTATGATGAAGGTGCAGATATTGTAGCTAAACGTCTAGTGAAAGAAGAAATTGAAGCCCAAAAGGCAATTAGTCATCTCGATGTCGAAATTCAAAAAGGTAGCCTATTCCAAGCGGTTTTAGGTTGTGAAGGCAAAACAGTAGTTATCAGTAAAGCTGACCACAACGAATTTCTAGATGCCTTGGATTTTAAAATACACATGGGACTTCCTTGGAAAAAAAGAATTTTCAAAGCATTTCTTGTCCATTTTGATGCAAAAGGAGAACCAATAGATTTATACGTTTACGATACAAACGCAAAAATGTCTAGATATTGGTGGGACAAATTTCTAGAACTTGAAGAAAAATATACTGACGCCTCTAATACCAAGACGAGTATGGATATGTTGGATAAAAAGGTTTTTGCAAAGATAAAAACAGAATTTCCAGCAGATCATACAGTCATTAGAAATAGTGCAATACGGTATTTCCGTTCCAAACCGGAATTTGAAATTGATGATTTCCTGGAAAATACTCTAAATAACTATACACCCATTGACGAAACTTTTCTCGAGCAAAGGCTGACTCGGTACAAACAAGAAATACGGGAACTACCAAGCAAATGGAAATTCGACCCTAGATTTAGTATTGAAAAAAGTGAAGTAAAAAAACGCGCCGTTCATAAGATACAGCTTAACACGAATATCGAACTTGTTCTTCAAGACTTTGTTTCCAATCTCGGTGACTCGATTAGAGCCGAAACTGATTCTGAGGGCACTAAGTGGGTCAAAATCAAAGCCACTGATGAGGCATTCGCCAAATTTGTACCACAGAAATCATGATGACCCTGTTTGAGCACATCACCCAAGTTTTTCCACCGCTTAATACACCACAGCGGGTCGAGAAGTATTCAAACTTACTGTATTCGTACCAAACTTCTCTTGATACAATTACACTAAATAATCTCAACGCCTTAACTGCGGTGATTAAGGATCCCTTTCGACTAACTATTAAAGTTTTTGAGGAAACAATCTCAATAGTATCTCAGCAATTAAATTTGGACGAGTTCATTGAAAAGATTGTGCAAGAGAAAAATGTTTTAGAGGATGAAAAAGTCTTACTTGAACTAGCTATCAATAAAGATACATCTCTGGGTGTTGTACGGGTCTATGACCTCATTAGCTTTGACCATTTTTGGTCTTCGACACCATTTATCAAATTACTCGATTTGCTTGCACAGCCTTTAAGAGAAAAGCAACAACTTCGCTTTCATATAATGGACAAGGGGCTTGAAGCTATGTATGCTGAAAATATTTGTTTCACACCTCATGAAGATATCAGTCTACCGCAAAATTCCAATATTGACTTAAATAAGATTCGATCTAATTGCCATTTCGAAAATTTTGAAAGTTATCCATTTACGGCAAATTACTTCGCGCTAATAAGCCCACCTGCACAGCCAAATTCATTTTCAGAGACGATGGATAAGTTGTGCCTATTATTCTGTCTAACTGGAATTTTCGATATAGCTTCATTGAAGGAAAATTCACTTTATTTGAAGCTAACTGGCTATAAAACTCATGAATACCAGATAGATCTTGATAAACTTACCACCACCTCACTGAAAGTTTACCAGGATGTATATAAATGGATATATGCTGAAAAAAGTCAAGTAACGGACAAGCTTGGCTTGGCACGTAATGTACTTTCACTTTACATCGGCAAGGAAGATGTCGCAGTTAATGAGTCGGTATATCTCTCGATGACATCAGGCTTTAAGATTTATTTACAGCAAAACATCTCGAAATACGTAGATGCTCGAAATAAAATCTTCGATCAACTTAACGCAATTTCTCAGAAAACCAGTGAGCTTGCAGAGAAATACCTTAATAACTATTATAAAAGTAACCTAACTTTCTTCTCTTTCTTTGTATCGGTATTTATTCTGAAAGTGGTTGGGTCAGCTAAATATGATAAGGTATTTAATAAAGATGCAACAATTATTTTCTTTTGTTTCATCGCGTTGTCTGTGACCTACTTTGGATTTTCCCTTTATATATTTTTTCAAGAAGGTGGCAGACTTCGTGAGAAGTATCAACAAATGAAACTTCGTCATGAAGATCTTTTAGATCCTGCCGACATCAAAAATATTCTAAGAGACGATAGCGAATTCAACGATGACATGAAATTTCTGGATAAGCGGGTCATTCATTATTCCGTTTTATGGATTATAACGATATTGATTTTTATTGCAGGTGTGCTAAGCTTATCTACTTATATCACATGGCAAAAGCTTTTCTGCTTGTTTCAGCCATAAAGGCTTCTGCGACCAAGCGGAGTATTGGCAATAAACATTTTTTTATTCACCCAGAGGTGACGCCAGCGTTGGTTGCATTTTTTGTTTCCGTAGCGCTGAGCAAAATAGGATTAGCAAATGTTTTTTGCACCTAAACTGATGTGGTGATATTGCGCACTTATTGGCAAACAGTTTTAAAGCTGCCTGGATGGTAAGTAAAGGGCGCAAAATATTGACGATAAAATGCTCGTGATAGTAATTTGACGGATTGGAGAATTACGCACCGCATGGCGATTGTTAAATGATAGGCTTTCTAAGAATGCTCACCCAACTGCCATCTTCGCCATATCCTTCCAGATATAATGCGGAGCTGACTCGCGCAATGCCCAATTGATACTCATCGGCTTCGCTCCATAATGGTCGATATAATCCGCCAGGCCCAGGAAGACATAGGCAATCGTATTATTGAATTCATCATTGTTCTTCTCCCGCACAAAAAGAAGAATCGATTTCCCTGTTTGCTTTTGCTTCAAATATGAAAGCCCCTTGCCAGTTTCAGGCCTGGCGGTGTTCTGAGACTGCCAGTGAAATATCTTTTCACTGACTGCGTAATCGTTATACAATGTGGTCGGAGAGTAATTTGCTTCGGTCTTTTCCAGCGTTATTAGCAGCAGCTCGGCATTCTTCGCTTCCAGGTTTACGACCCCTTCCCGATTGCTGGATTTCCTTTCAAATGTGCTTTCTTCGAAAGCAGCCAAGATCTGTTCCCTCGAATATCGGCTATGAACTTTGAGCGGTTGAACGAACGGCAGAGCAGCGTCCATTTCGATGTGCGCAATTCTGTCAATCACCAGTTCGAGCAGCTCGACCATTTCACTCACCAGCTGTTCATTTCTTCCAATTTTTGCAATACTTGCCGATAGGTCTTCTGCTCCGCCTGGGCTTTGCCAAAAGTCATAGTGAAGCATGGTTAGCATTAACTTTTCATGACCGGGCAACGCATCTACATCTACCTGAAACTTCTGCTTCGCCATCCTTAGAATGAATGACAAATAGCTGAATGAATTACAGCAAAGCCATTTTTTTAGGATCGTGCGCTTCGTCTCCTCCTCATTGATTGGCAAGAGATCGTCCAACCGATTCGCCAACTGACAGAGTTTGCTCCAAGTCGCTCGCTTGTAAATCGCTTGCAGCGGAATGTTATGGAAAGCGACAAAGTTTTTTAGCGATAAAGGCATTGTGGTTTGATGCCGGAAATTGGCAATCTTGGTAACGAGCTGATTGGTATTGAGCTGGGTCGCCGACCTTATGTTTTTTAGAATGATTTCCTTTGCCTTCTTTTCCAAAACAATGGAGCATCCCAATGGCAAATGTGGGAAATCACGTTCGAGCTCTTCCAGCGTGGAAGTATTGGTTTTACCTATGAGCGCTCTGAATTTACCTTCAAAATCGTATTCTGGCCGGGCATTGCCGACAAAGTCAAGAACAGTCAAGCACTCCTTACCTTCTGACAGTCGCAAACCCCTACCAAGTTGTTGAAGAAACACGGTCAAGCTTTCGGTAGGCCGTAAAAACAGCACTGTGTCAATTTCTGGGATATCGACACCTTCATTGAAAATATCAACCACGAAGAGGTAATTGATATCCTTTCGCAACAATTTAGATTTAATAGTGGATCTCAATTCTTCGCGGTCACCTCCGCTAATAAGGTAATCCGCTTTTAAGCCCGCCAATGTAAACTTTTCTGCCATGTAAATGGCGTGTTCCCGAGTTACACAAAAACTCAGTGCCCTGACATCCTCATAGTCTGTGAGATAGTTTCTGCAATGATTAATTATTTCTCCCACCCGAATATCATTATGGGTGTAAATTCTCGTCAGCTCGCTTGGAAGATAGCGTCCATTCTGCCAGGTTGCATTAGATAAATCTGTACTGTCGCTAATTCCAAAATATTGAAATGGACAAAGCAGTTTCCTGTTCATTGCCTCAGGCAATCTGATTTCCGCTGCAATTGTATCACAAAAATCCGCCAGAATATCAGCCCCGTCGGTACGCTCGGGAGTCGCGGTTAAGCCAAGAAGCACCTTCGGCTTAAATTTATTTAGAATTGGACGGTAGCTATTAGCGGCAATGTGGTGCACTTCATCAACGATAATGAAGTCATAATAGCTTTCCGAAAGCGGTAGCTCCTCAATGCGATTTGCAAGAGTCATCACGGACGCAAACACAACATCGTAGTTGTCTGGCTCGATGCCGTCAACCCAGAGGTCGCCAAAGTTGTTGTCGCGCAGAATGCCTGCAAAAGTTGCCCTTGCCTGCATCAATATTTCCTTTCTGTGTGCGACGAAAAGCAATCTTGCGTTTGGTTGGGTTTTCAGAAAGTTTTTGAAATCAAATGCCGAGACTACCGTTTTGCCTGTACCGGTCGCAGCGACAATCAAGTTTCTATATCTATTATGAATTTCCCTTTCTGCTAAAAGCTTTTCTAAAATTTCTTCCTGGAACGGTAAAGGCTTTATATCAAAGAAAGAAGTCCCTTCGACCTGGCCTTTATTCTTCTCTCTCCCGAGGGCAATTTTTAGTTTCTCCGAATGTTCCCCTGACCTAAAATATTCGAATTCTCCGTCTTGCCAATACGTTTCAAAAGTCTTCGCGAATTTATCTATGATGTGACCAACTTCCTGAGTCGTTACTTTCAAGTTCCACTCCAGTCCGCTGGTTAGCGCGCTCCTTGAAATATTGGATGAGCCAATGTAGCCGGTATTGAAGCCGGTATCTCGGAAAAACAAATACGATTTGGCGTGTAGCCGCTCGTTTTCAGTATTGTATGAGACCTTCACTTCACAATTGGGCAATCCGGCTAAAAACTCCACTGCTTTCAAGTCGGTCGCGCCCATGTAGGAGGTCGTGATGATTTTAAGGGAATTACCGCAACGGGTAAATTCTTCAAGTTCCTTCTGGAAGATTCTAATACCCGACCATTTAATGAAGGAAACAAGGAAGTATATCTTATCAGAAGACAGTATTTCTTTTTTCAACTCACTTTCGAGCGAAAGCCCGACATTGGAACCCGTGAATAACTCGCTTTGTGCTAAACCTGTAAATGGTGTTATTTCCTTGATATGTTTTTCAAAATCGGAGAAAGGCGCATCCATTTTCGCGAATACAGCATTCAGGATTTTTCCATTTAGGGAGATTAAATCCTCGTCAAAATCAGCGTACTCAAGCTCCGTTCGAAGAACGCTTATAATCTTATTTGATACTGTAATTTGACGATCAATACTATCATCTCCTGATATCAAGCTGAGACCGTAGTTCAAAAGGCGACTTACATGCTGACTAAGCACGCGAGCGACCTCGCTCTTTTCGACAGGTGTTTCCTTTACAAAGAATTGTTGTTTATCGAGGGAGCTTATCTTTGAATCGATAAGCTTAGTAATTAAATTCTCGTAAAGGCCTTGCTGCATGGGGCGGGTTTAGTAATGGTATTTAGATAAAGTTGTAGAAAGGAATTAGTTACCCAAATATTAGTTATGTTAGTCATTCTTCAATACTCACCATATGTCGATAAAAATCCTAACCATTCTAACTCTACTGGCATCCACGCTCTCCGCTTTCTCTCAGGAAAAAATGGTAAGTGTAAACGGCGTTAATTATCACGTTCTTACGAGAAGCTTGGAGCAAAGAAAGCTGGCTCAGCCGGTCTTGGTTTTTGAAAATGGTATGGGTATGGGGCTAGGAAATTGGGATACCATAACGGATTCGCTTGCTAATGGCGCTCCTATTTTTCTTTATGACAGGCAAGGCGTGGATAAATCAGAAAAGGTTTTCCAGCTGCCTACTCCTCAGAAGATAGCAGCGAACCTCAAATCACTTTTGCAGGAACTGAAAGTTGAACCGCCGTATATATTGGTCGGTCATTCCATGGGTGGTGTATACACGCGGGCTTTCGCAGGATATTATCCCGATGATATTGCGGGGCTCGTGTTTGTTGATCCCGCAGATTTTACAGAAACAAAGGCGGACTGGAATCAGATTTTCAGGGCAATTGGTGTTTCTGAAAAGCGAATTGACGAAATGCTTACTAAGCGATTATACACTCCTTCGAAAGTAGATTCGTCGCGCTACGCCGTATGGAGCGAGGGACAAGTTTTAACTGATTTGCGAAAAACCGACTTCGCTGAGCTTAGTAGCTTACCCATTCCACAGGTGCCCATCCTGTTTTTTGTCGGAGGAAAACTTGAAGTTTCAATGGAACGCCGGAGTAAGGATTATGATCATGAGCGGTTCTTTGAAGTAAAGAATAGTTCGAATATGCTAAGATGGAGACGCTTTATTCATTCTTCCAGTAAAGGTGGCGCACTGATTTATTTAAGCAACAGTGGACATTTTGTACATCGAGACGACGCGGCAATGGTGATTGGGAATATAAGCATGATGCTCAAAGGCTTAGAAAAATAAATTCGAAAGACTCCAATGCCAAGTAGGGATATGAGAGATATGCAAATAACTTAATCCCGAACCAGACGAACTGAAAGTCCGCCAGAAACTGGGCCATCCCAACGGAAAGCTTTTTTTAAATTTTTTTTATTGCTACTGGGAGGTCCACCATAATGAAAGTTCCATGCCCAGGCGTTACTATCTGTACTAGGTAAGGACGTCCAAAAGATACCGAGAACACCTTGGGCAAAATAGCTACCATCAGGTTTCCGCTGACCTCCTGCAGGCGCGTCGAACCCACTGCTATTGGTACCATTACCGTCTTCATTCCAGCCTTTAATGCTTTTTAACGCTTCACCGGCATTGTCCTTTCCGCCAAAATGATTCACAAGCATAGCCCATTCGCTATCCGTCGCTAAATGCCAACCGCCGAGGCTGGCTTTTTTCGCCGCCTCCCAGGTGTAAAGCAAGCCCAGCTCTTTTCTATTAATCTCATTGTCATCATAAGCATAGCTACCTTCAACTTTATAGTTCAGGTTTTGTGCCATCCAGGTGACGGTTTTCCCCGTCGAAACTTCTTTAAAGCTGATTGTTTTATACGTTTGACCATCTCGCGAGTCAGTGAAGGTCCCGGTAGATTGGGCAATTCCTACTTGTGTAAAAAACAAGGTAGCAACTACGGTAAAGATGTGTTGTTTCATCATTGTGATTTCAGGTTTAGTTTTGTATAGTTACTTACTTTAAGAAAAAGACTCACTATTAACCGCATAACAAATTGATAAACAACTCCTATGCCCATTCACGTAGCTATTACCCGTAAAGTACTTCCTGGAAAAGAGGAAGAATTCAAAGAAGCGTTGCGACATTTTTTGGGAGATTCTTTTATGCATGGCGGCGTTCATGGTGCGGCGATGATGACTGCTTTACCGGGCAGCGAGAGCCGCGAAATAGGAATATTGAGGACTTTCGCCAACCAGGCCGAGTGCGATGCTTTTTATAATTCAAAGCTTTTCAAAGACTGGGAAGCCTTTGCATCGACATTGACCGAAGAGCCAGTCTATCGGGAGCTTACCGGGCTGGAAGCCTGGTTCCGCTCACCTGTTCCTCCCCCAAGGTGGAAAATGGCCGTGGCAACACTTTGCGGAGTATATCCTACCAGCCTGTTCCTGACTTATGTTCTTGGCCCGTTCATTCAGGGGCTCCATCCTGCATTGAGAACTTTGATTGTGGCCGGATGTATGGTTGGGCTGCTTACTTGGGTCGTGATGCCGCAGGTTACGAAAGTGCTGAAACCGTGGCTTTCTGGAAGCTTAAACAGTAGCAAGTAAAGATAATAGCCCCTTTTGCAACTCAGCGTAACGAAAGGTATAAAGCAACAAGTGACGACTTCAAATCAATAGGCTATTTACCGCGGCTAGGCGCCCCCGGCTATCGCCGCTCCTTAAACCGCCTCATGGATTTGCAGCCAAGGGGTAAACCCCATCACTTTTCACTTCGTGAGAGGTAAGCGATTGCCCTGAGTTGAAAATTGATCTAAAATATCAGAACAACTATAAGCAATTGATGGGAAAATTGAGGCATCACAATCACTGCAAAAATTTCAGCTATCCTTTCGAATTGCGTTAATACTATCTAATGCAGTTTTCGCCAGGGTACTGCCCGGGTATTCTGCCAGCATTCGATTGTACAGAACAATGGCCTTTTCTTCTTCTCCGATTTGAGAGTAACAAAAGGCGATATTATTCAATGCCATTTCCCTGTAAGAGATTTTTGACGAGCTCAGGAGAATCAAGTATCTATACTTATCTATCAAGGGATACTTACTTAGGATATCGTAGCTAGACTGAAATCCTAAAATCGCGGCATCAAAATCACCTGCTTTGATATCCCTTAACGCTTGTCGAAGATGCTTTATGGTAAAAAATTGGATCAAACTGGACCCGGCGAGGTAGGTCATAATTCCAAAAAAGAAGGAATGCGTAATTCCTAGAATGTAATACAAACCTATTAACAATGCTGTGAATCCTAGTTGTGGTACTAAGGAAATCCACGCTAGTCGATTTGTGGTAGAAACACTCATATTAGAGAAACAATTAACGACCCGGTACAAGTTGTTAGGAATACTTGAAAATTTGACAACTCAGCATTCAGCTTAACAAAATGATAAAGTAAAGCCTCATAGTACTTTAATTAAAACAGACCTGGACTTGGAACAAGGCAAGAAAACACTTCGACTTGACAGGTCAATCAGGTGCTATGGTTATTTGCAAAGGAAGTGAGAGTGGTAGATATTAGTTCGGATTTGATGAAAACGAAAGTCGTCGACTGACACACAATGCATGGTCAAATCGCTACATTAAAATGTAAGCAAAAATGTTTATATTAGATACATGGAAAAGCAGTTTGAAAAGTATAAAGGCATTCATCCGGGGATCATTCTTGAGCGGGAGCTCAAAAAGCGATCAATCAAGCAGCGTCCTTTTGCCATATCTATTGCAGAACATCCCCAGAGCTTTAATGCTATTATCAAAGGAAGACGCAGCCTGAGCACAGCACTGGCACTTAGAATTGAAAAGCGGTTAGATCTTGACGAGGGCACATTTGTAATTCTCCAAGCGTACTATGACATCAAGAAGGAGAAGGAGAAACAAGCAAACCAGACTCCTAATTTGACGATATTGAGAAAGTCTTTGTTCTGGGATACTGACATTAGCCGCATTGATTGGGAGAAACAATCAAAGGCTGTTATTGAAAGAGTCTTTGAACGCGGGGATCAGGATGAGAAAGAAGAAATAATAAGGTTCTATGGGAAAGCAAAGATTCATTCGGTGATGTTTGCTGTTAAGAACACCTTTTAGCACGTTCTCCATAAATAGATTTCTTCAATGCAAAGAGAAGTCACTTGGCAAACTTTCGGCAACAAATGTCAATTACTGCCGAAAGTTTGATTTTGTATCACGCTTTCTTAACTGCAACAGAACTACAAACTTTTACAAAAATTCGTATTTTTACCCCAGCAAAATCGCAGTTACCACCGACAAAAACCACAGGCATTTTCCAAACTTTGAACACCTAAAAACCAACTGAAAACTCACTAAAAAACCAGCGAAAATGACACTTGAATACCTCAATTTTCGCTAAAAGAATTATACATAACAAATATACTGTTGTACTATATGTATAAAAAATAGTGAGTCTTTCGTGTAGTTTACCTCAAATAAAGGAGACAAAACCTTGATTACGAGCTGATTAAAGGCAAAGTTCGAGACCCGTCTCCCTCCGCATGGCTACCGCCCCCTGAAAAATTATTTAGAGTAGGGAGGACAGGTTTCTAGGTAATCTTAATGCGGACTGGCCCCTTAATGTGCTTAATATCAACAGGCAATCCCTTTAGTGTTATTACTACGATGCCTTTGTTATGCAAATCGATTGCTACTTCGCGTACATCTTTCATATGCTTGCGCCAGTCGTTTGGAAATAGCATACGTGCAATTTCAGAAGGACAGGTACTTTTCTCGGCACCGCGCTGAATGGCGGCTGACAGGATGGTTGTTGCTATTTTCTCGTAATGCTGCATGCGTTTGCTGATAGAATTGGTTGTCGGAAATGCGACATCAAAGATCCTGATCTGCTGTCAAACTTGATAGATTTTTCAATTCTTTGTTGCCTCTCATTAAGAATGGCGGGTATACGCCATAGCACTTTAGGAAGCTCAGGAAGCCAAAACGAAAGAAGTAGAAAGGGCTTTCGATGAGATTTGACGTTCACTTTTTTTGATCTGCAACGAGAAAAACCGCATTTCGTATCGTTACACTTACTCCTGCCCGAAATGCTATAACATTTCTATGCCCATACACGTAGCCAGTACCCATCGAGTACTTCCTGGGACGACGCTAGCTTGCTTTAGCTATATTTATAAAAGGTTTTGAATATCAGGGCTTTTTTGTGGCTCAGTAAATACTTTTGGCCACCCGTATCCACGACTCTGCTACTGCGGCGTCGGTAAAAAAGTGCTCAATGTCACTGCTGTACAATGATTCATATTTCTCCATTTTTGTTGAATCCTGGTGGCAATGTGCCGCTGCGATGCATTGGATATTCCTGTTCCTGGTGATGACCATCTTTTCGGCATCCTCGGGAAACATTGCCACGTAGCCGACTGTCCAGCCGTAACGTGCAAGCGTGAGCGGGATAATACTGCGAAAATATCTGTGCACATCCAGGTCCACTGCATTAAAACCATTTAGGTTTATGAAGATCTTGAAAACGCCCGAATCTGCCACTCGGTCCAGGGCAGCATTTAGCGTTTGCTCCCAATTTAACACATCCTGTTTTGCTACGTCACCACTGATTTGTGTGATAATGAGTTGCTGATCAGCGTACCAGTCGCTGCTTATGATCGTCTTGCCCGGCATGTTGTACTTGTGATGAATGAATCATTTTGAGATGATAATCCGGGAAATGATCTTTTTGTTCTGACCGTCGACAGAAAGTCGTGAACTGTCGACGAAATGAAAAAAGGACTGTCGCCAACAGTCCTCCAATCTCTGGGCTTCTTCCCCCATTTTTTCGAGCCCTTACAAAGTACTTTCAGATCAAAATAGCTGACTTTTCAGCTTGATCAATCAGAATACCCGGGTGATGGAGAACCAGATCGTGGAGATTTTTGAGCGATTCGGATGATCCCCGAGAGCCGTGACAACAGACGATATACGGAAAATCTGCCTGAGATTGCGTCAGCCGGCGCTGAATGGGTAACTAAAAGAGCGTGTCAAAGCTATCTGTTCCCTATTGTATGGCAAACTTTAATGTTACCAACGGATTCCCGGATTTAGAGAAGATCATGGCATTGTAGATCCCTGGGGGATAGTGCCCGACATCTATTTTCATTTCACTCCCAGAAATTTCTTGTTTCAAAGAGCTCGCTCCGCTCACGTCTACGAGCCGGATGTATTGCCCTTCCGAGCCTCCCTTAATGTTTAGCTCGCTGGCTGCCGGATTTGGAAATAGCGTGATAGACGGAGTTTCAGCACATTTGACTGAGACAGCAAGAATACGTGAATAATCAAATGTACCCTCCGCTTCTACCGCTTTGAGCCGGTAATATTGCGTGCCTTTCTGTTGCATCAGGTCAAAATGATAAATACGTCCCGGTTCATTTAAAGAAAGGACCCTGCCAGAAAAACTGAATTCACGGCCGTTCACAGAGGTTTCGATTTCATAGTGACTCATTTTTTCTTCTTGTTCAGCTTTCCATGTCAACCGCGCATTACATCCTGAAACCTGGGCAGCGAATCGTGTGATGTTGACCGGTAATGTGGCGTCATATTCGTAGGCTCCCATATCCACCCCACCGGCCGTAATGCGCTGCCGGCCATCCAGATCCGTGGATACCCCGGAAGGTAACAATGCGTCATTACCTATATTGATACACGGACTTGTCGCTTTCAGTCTATAGTCACCCGAAGCAGTTGGGACAGCGCCTGCTGATACGGGATTTACAAATTTCGGATCAACCGTCCCGTCCAGATTATCGACACTACCGCCCGCCTCTCCCTGGACCAGGCTGTAATTGATGTTCAGTGTTGATGGAAACACATTGTTGGTGTATATACCTGGCTTTCTCACAGCTTCATTGTACGCAACAATGCTATTGTTGAATGTCAGGTTCCCGCCGTAAACATAGATCGCTCCCTGATCAGTTGCGGAATTTCCGGCAATGGTGACATTGTTGAAAGTAGTATTGCTATTTTGATTATACCACGCGCTGCCTGAATTGGCAACATTGCCATGCACCACAACATTCGTAAGTACAGGATGCCCGGATCTGGTATAGCCGCCCCCGCCAACACTTGAACTTCCTCCGTTATTGCTAATCACAACGTTGAGCAATGCAGGGTTTCCGAAATCATTATAAAACCCAAGTCCATAACCAAAACTGCCACTTTGAGCCGTATTATTGGTAATTATAATATTCCGAAATGTAGGACTGGCCCTGTTATTATGCCAGCCTGCACCATTCGGCCCAAAGATATAGCTGTCATTTAAATAGAAACCAGGAGTACTAAAATGCAAGACCCCATCGGAAATTGTAAAACCATCCATGACAAATGCCTGCGTAATGTTCGTTCCCGCAGTGATTACTACATGGTAGGCATTGTCATTCCTGTTTCCCGCATCTCCTATATTTCCACTTAAAATGGTTTTATAGGTGCCCGGTGCCCGATCCGAAAATGCCGGATCACCCGTCGCCGGAAAGCCGCCAAACACCCGGACGTTTTTCGTGAAGGTGAATGCATTGTTTCTGTTCGTCGGATTTATCGTACTCAGGTCGGTTGCCGGCCGGTTAGGAATATACGTTCCTTCTGCAACGTATATCTCGTCAACCTCTGTGTCCGAAGACTCATTGATCATCAGTTGCAGATCAGCAGATGCATTGGCCCAGCTGGCGCCGGTCTGAGTGCCCGAGCCACCCGGTTTTACATACCGGATAATGGCGTGCGCGTTGTGTTTGGAAAACAGAAGGAGGGTAAGTAAAAAGAGAAGTCGCATAGCCACTGGGAATTCGTTGCAGGCTTTTGAGGGTAAAAAACATATGGGAATGATCCAGGCAACAGTACAACTGCCACCCGGATCATCTGCGTTACCTGACAATGACTACCTTCTGTGCTTGGGTAGAACCGTCAATCAGTGTGAGTACAGCGACATATATTCCCTGGGAAAGATTACTAACATTCAGTCCTGCGGATGAAATTGTTTGGACATTCAGGACTTTCACCCCTATCGAATTATAAATTGCCACACCCTTGATCTCTTTATAGTTTGTAAAGAAAAGGTTCTGGCTGGCTGGGTTAGGGTAAATGGGATCATTTGCTTTTGCAAACTCACCAAACTGGATCCTGCTGTAAGCGAAAGTGCCGTCCCTGTCAACCATTTTCAATCTATAATAATTGCCTCCTTTTAGCGGGGCAGAATCTATAAACTCATAATTTTTCAAAACACTGCTTTCACCATGAGCAGGTAATGTACCAATCTGTTTCCATGATTTCCCGTCCTCGCTGCGTTCGATCTGGAATGATTCGCTATTGGTTTCTTCCGTCGTTGACCAGTTTAAAAGTGCAGTACCACGTGATCCGGACTCTTCCTTTGTTAATGTGAATGAAATCAGCGTTACAGGCAATGAGCAGCCTGTTACTGTGATCTTCGTGCTTAATGCACATCCCGCATTGCTATAAACTGCATAGTAAGTTCCTTCAGTTGCCTTGGTAGGATCACTCACCAGTGATGCATCGGAAGGTGTTGCACTGGTGTAAAAAGCCAGCGTGCTTTCCGGTGGGGTAGTGCTCGTTACAAGCGCAGTCAGATCCGCAGTGACGACAGGGCATATCAATAAGACAGTGTTTTGCGATACGACCGGTGCATATGGAACATCGCACAGTGTCACTGTCGAGCAATTGGCGCCGTCATTGCTGCCGGAAGGAGTAAACGTGTTGATTAGATTAGCTGTATTACCTGCTACATCTATCTTATAAAAACCTCCGGTGGTATTGTTGAAAGCATATAAATTTCCGCTGGCATCGGTAACAACAGCTCCGTAGCCTGCATTTGGTAATCCATTTATTGGTGTTTCCGAAACCACCACATTACCGGTAAAGGGATTCAGCGAAGCTAGCCTGGCATCAAGCGTAATACCATAACACAGCTGCTCACTTGACACAAAAGCAATATCCGAGACATTTAGCGGAGTACTCACTGCGGTACCATAATCGGGGCCCGTTTTAAGTACAAAACCAGCCGTGGGATCCACTAGTTGAAGATAGGTAGAACGGGTTGCATCAATATCTACAACATAATAATAAGCATTCGTGCTGGAAGTGAGCATCATATAGCCATTAGGAAGCTCAACACCAATGTTAAACCCACTCGGTAAATTCGCTATTGTATGTGTAACTACACCTCCGTCGCGGTCGATCCGCACAATTCTGTTTGAGTTATTAGTATTGACGTACGCCCACAGCATATCATCAGCTGAATTGTAAACCAAACCATTCAATGTAAACGGCATTGGCGCGATTAGCGTGCGATCTCCACTGGACACATTAAATGCGTAGAGCGAGGAGGGGTTACCACCAGCAGCGGCAACCTGGTATGTTGTGCCGTCATTGCAGGTGAATGGAAGATTTTCCATAAGCGTACTAGCGCAACTTGCTCCGTCATTATTACCTGATGGCGTACTCGTTGAGATTAAAGTGGCCGAGTTCGTCGCAATATTTATCCTGTAATGCGCGCCGGTACTATTTTGGAAGGAATACAAACGTCCTGTAACATCGCTAACTACTGCTCCGTAACTTCCACCTGGCAAGCCGGTTATGGATGTTTCTGAAACCACGACACTACCGGTGAAAGGATTCAGCGAAGCTAACCTGGCATCCGTCGTGATACCATAACTTAGCTGCGTGCTGGACACAAAAGCGATATCCGAGATATTAAGCGGGGCGCTTACTGCAGTACCATAATCCGGACCTGTTTTGAGTGCAAACCCGGCCGTCGGATCAACCAATTGAAGATATGTCGCACGACTTGGATCAAGATCTACAACATAATAATTAGCATTGTTAGTGGTAGACAGCATCATATAGCCATTGGGAAGCTCCGTACCAATGTTAAACCCACTCGGTAGGTTCGCGATTGTGTGTGCAGATACTCCTCCTTCCCGGTCGATCCTGACAATACTATTGGTGCCATTCATGTAGCCCCACAGCATATTATCCACTGAATTGTATATCAATCCATTTACAGGATATGGCAATGTCGCAATTAACGTACGAGTGCCTGTTACTACATCAAATGCATAAAGTGAAGAGTTCGAACTGCCGCCTGCAACCTGGTAGGTAATACCGTCTTCACAGGTAAATGGAAGATCTGCCAGACTTGTAGCAGCGCAACTTGCACCATCATTATTACCTGACGCAGCACTCGTTGAAATCAGAGAAGCAGAGTTGGTGGAAGGATGCACGAGATAAAAAGAGCCTGTACTATTCTGGAACGCATATATTCTGCCTGAAACATCACTAAATACGGCACCATAACTATCCGATCCCGACAACCCGCTGACTGTGGCTCCTACTACCGCATTCCCGGTAAAAGGATCTAGCGTGGCAATCTGGCCACTCGTCGTAATTCCGTAACAAAGTTGATCTTTGGATACAAAAGCTATATCCGAGATCGAAAGCGGAGTACTGATCGCTGTTCCATAAACCGGACCCGTTTGAAGCGCAAACCCCGCCGTTGGATCCACCATTTGCAGATACGTCGGACGACTGGCATCGACATCTACGACATAGTAATGAGTACCGTTATTATTATACAAAAGCATATAGCCAGTGGGCAGCTCAGCACCCACATTAAGTCCTGACGGCAAGCCGACAATGGGATATGATATTGATCCACCTTCTCTGTCGATCCTTACAACGTTATTGGTTCCCGTTCTGAAAGCCCATAACATATTGTCCACAGAACTGTAAATCAAACCATTCAGTATATACGGCAAGGTTGCGATCAGGGTCTTAGCCCCAGTAGCAACGTCGAAGCCGTGAAGTGCTGACGTACTGGTCGGAATAGAATTGATGGTCTGGTATGCGATTCCGTCGTTACAAGTAAACGGAAGATCGACCAGCGTTGTATTGGCACAACTTGCTCCGTCATTATTACCTGATGGATCACTTGTTGAAATCAGAGAAGCAACGTTGGTTGCAGGATCCACCATTGAAAAGGATCCCATACCGTTGTGAAATACGTATATTTTCCCCGACACATCACTAAATATGGCCCCATAGTTACCAGATGACGGCAATCCATTAACTGCGGCCCCAATCACCACATTACCAGTGAAAGGATCAAGTGTTGCAATTTGAGAATCTCGTGTAATACCGTAACAAAGTTGATCTTTTGATACAAAGGCTAAATCAGATACGGTGAGCGAACTACTCATCGCTGTCCCGTAGTCCGGACCTGTTTTAACCACAAATCCCGCAGTTGGATCTACCAGTTGCAAGTAAGTCGCACGACTGGGGTTAACATCAACAACATAATAATCGGAGGTGTTGATACTATACAAAAGCAAATAGCCACCAGGTAGCTCAGCACCCACGTTCGGGTTCAGTCCTGATGGCAGATTTTGTATCGGATACGATGTAGTCCCTCCTGTTTTATCGATCCTTACAATGTTATTAGTACCCGTTTGAAAAGCCCATAACATATTATCCACAGAATTGTATATTAAACCATTCACGTGAAAAGGTAAAGTTGCGATCAGGGTTTTAACGCCTGTGGTAACATCAAACCCGTGAAGTCCTGATGTAGTATTTGCCGTGGAATTGATAGTCTGGTAGGCAATTCCATCATTACAGCTAAACGGTTCCTCAGCAAAATTTGGTCTTGCAGCGATACTCACATGCGATGTGAGCAGACTCAGGAAAACAGCGAATAGTAATTGAGTAAATGTTCTTTTCATCAAAAATTTCAGTTTGGACGATTTTTTTTTCATAGCAATGTGATGGGAAACAAACAACCGCGTTGAGTGATGGATACAACTAATTTTACGGTTTCGAATGTAGATCTCTTTTCTGGTGATGGCTAAAAACGGGCATGGACAAAAGCGTGGACACAGGTAAAATGCTGCCTGAATGGCTCTAAATGGCGATTTTATGAAAGAGCATGCTACTCATCCGCTGAGGAATCATCTGTGACAATGCGTCAACAATATGTCACACACTATTTATCGTACCGATCGTAGGTATATGCACTCACCCCATTCGTCGAGACAAAATAGATGCACTTCTGGCAAGTAGAAGCGTTGTAGACTTTATTTGTAGAAGTACTCAACAGTATTTACCGTTTATTTCCGGCGGCAGTTACCAGATTATGAATCAATATTTTGTTTTAGTACTCCTTTTGTTTTTATGTCTTTTCTTTCAAAATGTCTCTACCGCTCAACAACCCGATGAATTCGAAACGGTAATTCGTGAACTCGCCAGCACACTTCCGTCCGGTCGTGTCATCAGAACTTCCCGCTATGTAGATAGTCTCAGGGAATCAAAAGTATCAATAGCAGGTGTTGGCTATCGTTTGGAAAAACTAAGCCAGAAAGCAACCCTGTGGAATGATCAGCTATTATCAAGTCATGTCAGATTTTACCAGATCACAAAAAGAGGTTTTCAGTCAGCATTAACCCCCAACGACATTATTGCTGAGTTTGACTCCGCGAGAACATATTTCGAAAAAAGTGATGATCAAAGATATACGGCTGTTTGCCACTATTATATTGGTTGCCAGCGGTACGACCAGAAACAGTATGGCGAAGCATTTTACCATCATGCCAAAGCACTGGAGCTGTTTGAAGCAGTGGGATTTGATAAAATCCCTGAAATGGGTAAGTATCTGCACGTCATGGCTATCAATAATCTTTATTTTCACAATTATTCAAAGGTCGTACAGCTCATGCGGATTGCTATCAGCCTTCCGCCTTATAACGAGAATCTTGATGTTCAGCGCTATAATACGCTTGCAATCGCGTACCAAAATCTCAACCAACTCGATAGCACCATCTATTTCTTTAAGCGTACCCGGGAAATTGCGATTTCCATTGGCAATACCACATGGCCTTATATTGCGATAGGTAACCTGGGCAAGGTTTATCTGAAACAGGGTCGCTACCGTGAAGCCCTGAATATGATGATGCAGGAATATTTGAACAACCAGTCCAAAAGTCGCCACCGGACCATGGCACGGAATACCGCAATCGGTATCGCGTCTATTTGGCAAAAGTTTGGACAACAGGATAGTGTTTTACGTTATCTGAAGATCAGTGAGCAGTTGAATGCTTCGGTTGGCAATGGCGAGCCTATGTGGAAACACCAGCGAGACAAGCATTTTTACCTTAATTATTATCGGGTTTTTCATGATTATCACAAAACCCGGGGTAATATGGCCATGGCGTACAATTACCTCGATAGCCTGACCCGTCTCAGCAACGAAACCAACCTGATTTACAACAAAACAGAGACAAAGCTGGCTGAGGATCGCTTGAAAATACAGCAGCAACTGGCTGATATTTCAGAGCAGAAAGCCGACAAAGAAAGGATTCGTACGCGCTTACAATTCATCATTGGGATGGTGGGGCTGCTTGCAGTCATTCTGTCGCTGCTTTATTATCTGCTGAGGTTGAAGCATTCGAAGGACCGCCTGATCGCCGAAAAGGAACGGAAGATACAGCTTGCATTACAGGAAAAAACGGAGACAAAACTGATCCAGGCAAATGTTGAATTGGGAGAATATATGCAACATTTGAAAGAAAAAAGTGATCTGGTCGAATCATTTCGCTCACAAATTGACGAGCTCCGAAAGCTCCCGGATCCGGAAAACCAGCAACTCGACGATTTGATGAACCAGTTGGCCAACATAAAGCTGCTCACGCCGGATGACTGGAATGATTTCAGAAAGCGCTTCAATCAGGCATTCACCGGAGAGCTGGACCAGCTTAAGTTGAACTACGGAGACCTTACTGTTGCGGAAGAACGACTTTACGCGCTAGAAAAAATGAATGTATCCACCTCTCAAATCGCGTGGATGCTTGGAATATCGAAAGAATCGGTCAGGAAGGCCAGATACCGGCTTCGGAAAAAAATGCACCTTTAGTCAGCTGCTTTCAGCCTACCCTAAGTCATTATTTTCTTGTGTCGATGAATTCATAATTTTCAGTATTCATTTCAATTTTGATCTGTTTTGAAATAAATTTTGGTAATGATATACTTAACTGACCCAAAATAAATTAATCTAATAGTTGTTTTGCTAAGTACTTATATTAAAGGTTATCTCATGCGGGATAGCCTTTATTTTTGTCTATTCAAACGGCTTTGTGTAGGGGCTACTATATATTTTACTGGATAATTTGTTTGTCAAAAAAATAGTGTGTCTACCTCTATTGTTTTTGTTGTATAAAGAAATTACATTTGTGTGTGATCAATAATCTCAAAGAAATGGAACTTGTAAATCTTGACAAGAAACTTGTAGAAGCGGCAGCAAAGTCTTTTGAAGCAAGTTATAATATGGCCGTAGGTAAGTATAGGTCAGAGGTAAATCAACTACAACTTGCTGAGGATGAAGTTATTGCCAAATTTGTATCATGCCAGCTATCATATGCTGACGCTAAAACTTACATTGATCTTCTAAATACAATTGGTGTGGAAGTTAAAGATACGCTAGTTGAATATGTACCAAGAATACATCTAAGGAATAACCGAAACGAAGTTGATGTAGTAGATAATAGAAGACTGGTAGATGCAGAGACTCTAGAATCACAACCAGAAAACACTCAAATAGAAGAAGGTGTTGTTAATGATAGCGTACCTAATACAGAACACGCGGGAGAGGAGGTGAGAGGAGATGCTACTGGTGGGAACGCAAAACCAAAAAGACAAAGAGGTACACAAGGGCAAGTGTTTAACGTGATAAAAGAACAAGGTGTGTTACTCACGACAGGAGAGATAGTCAAGTTAATCAACGATTGGAGACCTGGCACCAGTTATTCGAGTATTACAAACAGTCTTATAAGGTTATCAGGAGAACTTGAACAACTTGGAAAGATTAAAGATGATAGTGGAGCGAACCTTTACGGGATCATCGACTGGTTCAATGAAGATGGAACAGTTAAACCTGGACACGAAAGAAAAGAAGTTGATAGTGAGGAAATAGTTGAAGATCAAGAAGAGCTTGAAGATGAACCTGCGGGTTCACCAAGCAATGAAGATGCACGTAGTAAATTAGGTTTGTTTCAATAACACAAAAAGCACCTCGTGTGGGTGCTTTTTGTTCGGGGATAGCATGGTGCGCGCAGGGACTTGTCATTCACTACCGCGAGGGTTCGAACCCCTCTATCTCCACGTTACTATCGCAAAGGTTAGTGGTCAGACTAACTTTTGGCAGGTAATCGGCGATAGTTCCCACGCCGTAACGTTCGGGACAACTATCTGTTTCACTCTGAATACAATCACTATGCCTAGGAAGGACGACGATTGCATTGAGTACATTTACCGACCTTGGATTACCGTCAAAGGCCGGAAAGTATTTCCCCGCAAGGGGCGTGTTTTTAAAATATGCATAAAGCGTAAATAAAACACGAATGCCGGAACGGGTTGCAGTCTTAGATGGCGCAACCCGTTTTGCTATTTCTTATTGCTTAATTTATTTTCTGGCTTTGACTTTACAATCTTCTTCATTGTTCTCTCAAACTCAGCAAACGAAACTTCTTGTATTGTCTCAGTCTTAACTTCTTCTACCGTCTTCTTATTGCGCTTATCCATACACAATTATTTACATAAGCACCTTCTTTTCACTATTTACTCTTACAAAGTAAGGCACTAAAACATTCCCTTGCAAGAATCCATCTTAAAAACAGCCTCACGCGATTAGCTCCTTGTAAGTCAACCTTCCGTCTAAATTAGCCATTACCACCTCGAAACGTTGTCCATCATTAGCTTTGCGAGTGTTATAGCGGAAAGCATACTCTCCTACATATTGATCTAGGTGTTTAACACTTACCCAATGGTTAATGCCGTTTACTCCACGTTTAAATAAAGACCAAAACCCTTCGATAGTGTTTGTGTGCACTTCTCCGTTTACATACTGACCTTGTCCGTGACGTATGAAGGAATGCGAGAAGTGTTTGCTTAGTCCTACATACGCAGTCCATTCATCAGTCATAAGTTTAGCACCAACCGCAACGTGTTCCTTTATGATTGGTTGAAGTGTCTTGGATGAAGTGTTTTTTACAGTCATTGCAACAAGTTTACCACCTCTTTCTACCATTCCGAAGATAGGAGTTTTGCTTTTTGTGCACCGTCCTTGTGCTCCTTGGGTCTTTTTTGCTACATGTTTATTCTTTTCTGCTCCACCAAAGTAAGTTTCATCTGTTTCAACTATACCATCAAGTGGCTTTTCAAAGGACTTAGATTTAAGAGCGAACTTCAAACGATGCAATATAAACCATGCGGTTTTTTGAGTCACATCAATATCCTTCGCAAGTTGATGTGACGAAATTCCCTTTTTGTGAGCGGTCATTACGAAAGACGCCTTAAACCATTTGATCAGCAATATTTTACTATCTTCGAAAATAGTACCTGTTCTCACGGTATATTTTTTCCGACATTTTGCACATTTGAAGTCACCATTAGAGAATTGGTACGATTTCTTATGTCCGCAATGTTGACAAACAGGTTCACCATTCCAGCGAAGACCGGCCAAATACTTTTTGCAAGCCAATTCATTTGGGAATTTAGCGTCGAGCGAAGTAAATGTTAATTTCGGCGTCTTAGATTTAGCTGGCATGTTTTTATCTGATTGTTGAGTAAATATACAATATAATAATCTGACTACCAAATATTTAACACGATATTTTTCAATTATTTTGGGTCAGTTAAGTATATCATTACCTAAATTTTATCCGATTTTCGTCCAGTACTTCATATTTGTAAATATCTGTTTCACCGGAGTCTTCATGAAATTCATAAAATTTGCCATTTTTTACCCACCAGTTTCCCGTCTCAGTATGTTCATCAGATTCGCCTTTGGTAATAATTTTAAAATTAAGTAAGAAGGTACCATCATTGTTCCTTGTCATCTCCCACATTTTTTGAGCGCCTTCTATTTGCTGATCTTGCTCCGATCCTGTCCAGACTCCTACCAGTCTGTTATCTATTTTCTTTCCGGAAGGAATTTTCGTCAAACCATTTGAGCAAGAAGCTAATACAAACAATAGTAAAGTAAATTTTATGTAATTTGTTTTCATTTATATTTTATGAATTGTACTGATTTGAATCTACGCCTTCAAGTAGGTAATTTGTTGAAAATTCGATTAATACACTAAATCTACCCGTAGAATTTGCAAACTTTTTCCACATATTTATTGATATTCAATTCCATACTTTCGGTACTGTCTGAAAATGTATGAGTTTCAACAAAAGGTTTCTCTTTGCTTTTTCTCCAAGTCCCGACAATCTCATTTTGCGATAAAATTATTGGTTTGAAAATACCATTACCAATTTTTGAGTTATCAAAATCCGACGGTAAAGCTATATCTCTTCCTTCTGAATAACCTACTGTGTATTCGTCATAGCACGGTAATAAAGCAAAGGTAGTTTTTTGGGGAATGCTATCTTTCATTTCAAAATGATAATATTCCAAATTACTCAATTTAAAATGGATAAGTTGTTTGCCTAATTCAGCAATACCAAATTTCGAATCAGTCATACTCAAACCGCTCCACCAGGCAAAATCTTTTAGAGTCGCAGGTCCCCGTGATTTAAAATATAACTGCGCAAGTTTGGTTATTGCCTCAGATCTTGAAATCTGGCCAGTTCGGGGTACCCTTTTCTCAAACAGCGCATACGTTCCTTTTTTCGCCCCGTTACATAAAAGCATTTCCAATTCGGCCCTGATAATAATTTGTGCTGCCAGCAGGTTACCAACCGTGGTATTTCCCTGCGCCAGGCAAATCATGATATCCTCTTTGGTGAGATCGTCGACCTCTCCAAATTTCCGCTCAATTAGCTTCCATGCTTTTAAGAACAGTTCATCTGTCAACCCCTCTTTCTTATCAACATACTGCGTTGCTCTTTTCACGTGGGGTGCCGAAAGTTCGAGCATCCACCGGATATCTTTTTGATGTACCAGATGCCAGGTAGGTCGCAAAACATGGGTTCGGATAATTTCGCCGGAATTGATCAGATTTTCAATAGCACTTCGCCCTGGATTTATTATGCGTAAACCCAAAGCCCAAAGTGCCATTGAAAAATCTTGTGCCTGTACCGCTCCAAAATGAGCTACAACTTCATCCGGATTTTCAAAACGATTAGCTGACAAACCTTGATTAAACAAGCGTTGCTGTATGATTTCTCTTCTATTCATTTATTTATGAGGCCTGAAAAAAAGTCTCTGATATCGTTCACCAGCAAGCCAGGTACTTCCATGGCCGGGAAATGGCAGCCTTTGTCATAAAAAGTCCATCTATCCGGTTCGCCCATGAATGAAGCTAGTTTCTTCAATAAAGATTCATCTTCTTTTCTCCCAAAACAAGCCATCGCCGATCGGACTTTTGGCGGGTTCCATTGATTGGCTTCCTGCGAATTATCACTGCCCCAATCGAAAGCCATAGTCATATTTTCCGCAAGGATCTCCGCACTGGACGCGCCTAATTGGTTGAACCAGTATAGCGAAACATTCGTTAAAATCTGATCAATCTCAATAGCATCTTCTGGTAGGATTTTGTCTTCATCTGACCATTCTTTATACTTTTCAAGTATCCAGGCCAATTGCCCGATTGGACTATCCGACAATGCAAAGCCGATGGTATTTGGTCTTGTCGACTGGATTTCTAAATATGCTGTTCCATCTTTCTTATATTGTTTCATTCGTTCCAAACTTACGTTTTCCTCATTTGTAAAAAATGAATGATCGGAAGGAAACATGCCAAGCCCGGCAACAGCAAAAAAATCTGAATTGATATGGGTACCAATCAAACTATATGCCGCAATGCCCGACATGATACCAACAATGCCAGCACCCATATCGCCACCATGAACGGCAAATTTTTCATAACCCAGTTCCTTCATCAATGTTGTGAATGCATTTGCTATTCTAATCATATTCCAACCTTTATCTTTTACCGGCGTTGAAAAACCAAAACCCGGGATAGAAGGAATAATCAAATCAAAAGCAATCTGCTCCTCAGCTTGCGGATTGGTAAGCGGCTCGATAACCTTGATAAAATCTGCAAACGAACCCGGCCAGCCATGAACAAGCATCAGCGGCATGGCGTTTGACTTAGGAGATTTAATATGCAAATAATGGATATTTTGACCATCAATTTCCGAGATAAACTGCGGAAACTGATTAAGGATTGCCTCCTGTTTTTTCCAGTCAAATTTGTTTTGCCAATAGTCTGCTATTTTCTTTAAATACGTCAACGGAACGCCCTTTTCCCAGCTATTATCGAGCATTGAACTAGGCCAACGGGTATTTGCAAGTCTTTGAGTGAGGTAGTTAATATCGCTGTCAGAAATTTGAATTTTGAAGTTTTGCATGGTCTGAGAATTTTGTTGTTTTAAATTATTGTTGAACAAAATTCGTCACCACCCATTTTTGAGACGATAACAATTGTTAATAAATACTATCGCCGGTTTCTGATCCTGCTCAAAGAGACAGGCGTTATGCCGAGAAAGGAAGCGATGTAATGTTGGGGCACTCTTTGAAGGATTTGAGGATATTGCTCCAATAATTCCTGATATCGCTCTTCAGGACTGTTTTTTATTCTTGAAAGAAATAGTTTTTCAATGTATAGAAGTCGTTGAATAAGCTGTTCTTCTATGTTTTGCTTGATTAATAATGAGTTTTCAATGATCTTAAAATAATCTGTTTTGGTGAGGGTGTGTACAATGGATGGTTCCAGGCTTTCGATCGAATAGAGGCTTGGTTGATCGTACCGGAAACTCTCAGCAGACGAAATACCTTCATTCTCAAAGAAAAATTGAAAAGTAATATCCTTACCATCATTATTGAAAGAAAGCCGAAAGCAACCTTTTTCTATGAAATAAATTTTCCTGGCTACGTCTCCTTCTTTGAGCAAAACCGTCCTTGCCGGAACCTCTTCCCGTGTGAACAAATGGCTGAATTTTTGCCATTCCAGCTGTATACTCGTCATTTGGCTACTCATTGATTTATTCCCGTATTGGTTAAGTGGAAGTTTTCGGTGAAACCCGTTTTAGCCCGCTTTCAAGCCTCATTTTTACCATTTTGCCGTACCCGTCATCTTTGAGATAATCACTAAATGTTAAGCCTTGTTGATAGTGTTCAGTGGCAGCTTCGAAGTTAGACAAGTCTTCATGGCATTTACCAAGATTCAAATACAAAGAAGGATATGCGGCCTTAAGATATTCTTTATCCACGCTCAATGCTTCCGTCAAAGCGATTTGATCCCACTTTAGCTTTTCCAAAGCGCTGGGCTGTATCCGGGCAACGTAGTGAGCGGCGATGAATCGTTCTTCATTATTGGTTGCCGCTTCCCACGCCATTAGATAATATAAACCAGCCTTTTCAGGCTCACCTTCAAATGTTATTCCCTCCGCGCATAGCTTTACAACATGGTTTTCCGGATCAAAGAACATAAAGAATGCGAATAAATGGTTTTGGACAAACAGTTATTTGAAGCAGGGCAGTGATCTAAGGTAGAAAATTTTGATGAGGGAGCCCAGGCGACATTTTGACGGATATCCAGCATGATTTAGTTCATCCATAATATATTAGCACCTAAAAATATATCAAGACGTCAGATGGACAAATCAAACGGATACGAGGATAACTTGGCGACATTCATTCGCTGTCGGTCGAAGGGCGTCGACGGCGTCGGCGCGGCATCAGTCCGCTACTGGGCAAGGTCGCTGCCTCCGGATGCGACGGTGCTGGATATAGGTTGTGGCATCGGCGACCCGATTTCGAAGGTATTGGTGGATGAAGGTTTGACCGTTTATGGGATGGATGCGTCGCCTTCGATGGTTCAAATCTTCAGGCAAAATTTTCCAAATAGTCCAGTCGCCTGTGAGGCAGCAGAAGATTCTTTGTTTTTCAACCGGCAGTTCGATGCCATCATTGCCTGGGGACTAATGTTCCTGCTGCCGGTAGAAACACAGGAAATTGTGATTCAAAAAATGGCAAATGCGCTGTCCACCGGCGGGAGACTTTTATTTACCGCTCCTTCCCGAAGCATGAAATGGGACGATGCCATTACTGAAATAGAATCGGTATCGCTTGGGGCGGACAACTACAAAAAGTTACTGGCTGCGTCGGGGCTTTTGGTTATTGAAGAGTTTGAAGATGAGGGGGAGAACCATTACTATCATGCAGAGAAGCTTTAAGCTCTGGCTCTAAAACTTTACCGCGCCAGCTGCAAATCGGCAATACTCTTTATCCTATTCCGCTCCAGAAACGCATCAATCGTCTCGAAATGCTCAATCACACGTTTATCCTTAAACTCAAACACCTTCTGTGACAACCCTTGTAAAAAATCACGGTCGTGAGAGACTAGTACCAATGTACCATCAAAGTTTCTGAGTGCTTCTTTTAAAACATCCTTCGACTTCAAATCGAGGTGGTTTGTAGGCTCATCGAGAATCAACAGGTTTACAGGTTCCAGGAGGAGCTTCACCATCGCAAGCCGCGTTTTTTCTCCGCCGGATAATACACTTACTTTCTTATCAATATCCTCGCCCTGAAACATGAAGGCGCCCAGAATATTCTTGATCTGGGTCCTTACATCGCCTTCTGCGACCTCGTCCACTGTCTGGAAAATGGTCCGGTTAGGGTCTAATAAGGACGCCTGGTTTTGGGCAAAATAGCCGACTTTTACATTGTGCCCCAGCTGGCAGGTCCCTTCGACATCGATCTGTCCCATGATCGCCTTGATCATTGTCGATTTACCCTCACCGTTCCGACCCACAAAGGAAACCTTTTCGCCCCTCGAAATGGTCATGCTCGCATTTTTGAACACAACCTGGTCCCCGTAGGATTTTGAAACATCTTTCACAGTAACCGGATAGTCGCCTGACCGTGGCGAAGGTGGAAAGCGTAGTTTCAGGGCTGAATTATCGATTTCGTCAATTTCAATGATTTCGAGTTTTTCCAGCATGCGTTCGCGGGAGGAAACCTGGTTGGTTTTGGAATATGTGCCGCGGAAGCGTTCGATGAATTGCATGTTATCAGCAATCATTTTCTGTTGTTCCTGGTAGGCTTTGAGCTGATGTGACCTGCGCTCTTCTCGCAGCACCAGGTAATGTGAATAATTGGCTTTATAGTCAAAAATCCGCCCCATAGTAACTTCAATGGTGCGGTTGGTAATGTTATCAATGAAGGCGCGGTCGTGGGAAATGACCATTACGGCATTGGATTTATTGACCAAAAAATCTTCCAGCCAAATCACCGATTCAATGTCAATGTGATTGGTAGGCTCATCCAGCAAAATGAGGTCCGGCTTTTGCAATAGTATTTTGGCAAGCTCAATGCGCATGCGCCATCCTCCGCTGAATTCCTTGGTTTGCCGCTGAAAATCTTCCGGTCTAAAACCCAACCCTTTCAAGGCTTTTTCCACCTCCGCGTCATAATTGACATCTTCCAGCTGGTAATATTTTTCACCTATTTCGGTCACCTGCTCGATGATCGCCATATATTCATCGCTCTCATAATCCGTGCGGGTTTCGAGCGCGAGATTCAGCTTTTCCATTTCGGCGCGCATTTCAAAAAACTGTTTGAATGCTTTGGCTGCTTCTTCAAAAACGGTGCAATTATCTTCTGTGAGTAAATGTTGGGGCAAATAGGCGATCACAGCGTCTTTGGGCGCGCGAACATGGCCACGATTGGCTTTTTGTTCACCCGCAATAATTTTCATCATGGTGGATTTCCCCGCTCCATTCTTACCCATCAGGGCAATTTTATCGGTAGGATTAATAACGAAGGAAACATCGCTAAAAAGGACAGATCCGCTAAATTCAACGGCCAAATTCTCAACTGTAATCATCTTCTCATTTTTTGAAGCCGCAAAGGTACGATGATACGATTATTGACCAACAGCATTGAATTAATTGTTAGGTGAGGGTGTTTTTTTAATGAGAACCTGATGTTCCTTTTAAACGATTTTCAGATAAATAACCAACTAAAATACATGGACTTACGCACGACATTATCAGTAAATGAGAGCTTTATCGAAATGCTGACAGATATTAAAAACCGTGGAGCAAAAGCGGAAATGATCCTGGACATCAATGGATTGGAACGGGCTGAGGGAATTATCAGGGAAATTCACGTAAACGATCCGAATCCTTACATTGAACTGCAAGACGGCAGAAAGATTGAAGAAAAAACAATTGCCGCACTGAATGGGCTTTTCCGGCCGGAGTATGCCGGTTGTTAAGAGCTGTAACTGATCATGATCGGGTATAGTCTGGTCAATACACCAAATTTGTAATCAGGGCAAGCTTGTATCCCGGGCTTGCTTTATATTTCTGCAATGCCTATTCACGTTATATGCATCAATATCTAATTTTCCCGATATCGTATGAAAAATGTGGCGTTGTATTACCTTTTTGCGTTGACTTTATGGTTAACCGGATCAGCGGGTTCGGTAAGTGCCCAAAGTGCCGGAAGGAGAGATGGTTTTGATACAGAGGAACCAGCTGCAAATCCAAAACTGAATAACCGGCGGCTTGAAAAGAATTTGGACCGTTTTGCAACAGAACTGAACCTCAGCAAGCGGCAGGAAAAGCAACTCAGGAAAATCGATCGCAGGTATGCGCGGTTTGAGAGAAAGCTTGCCCGAAAGGATGGGGCGAAGCGGCGTGACCGTAAAATGCTTGCCGACGAAAAGCGCAATGAGATCATCGAAGTACTCACGCCCGAACAGCAGCAGCAACTGGTAGCCTTATCAAAAAAAGGCAGATTCAGTCTCGATCAGCTGTTTCGGAAGTAATTTATCGGTTCAAACCTTTCAGCCAGGCTTCAATCGTCGGGCCGGTCATATCGAACAAGATGCCGGGTAGGATACCAAGTAGCACAGCCAGGAAAGCAAGCGGGATCAATAGCGTTTTTTCCCGGACTGTCAGGTCAGTCAGCACCGAAGCATCGCCGTTCCGATACCAGAAAGAGCCGAAGAACATACGCTGGTAGGTCCAGAGAAAGTATGCCGCTGCGAGTACAATACCAAGGGTTGACAATGCAGGTATCCAGGCTGGGAGGGCGTCGGACTGAAATGCACCCATTAAAGTAAAAAGTTCGCCTACAAAACCCGAAAACCCGGGTAAACCCAGCGAAGCAAAGAATGCGATTCCGGTAATGATCGTGTACTGCGGCATTACCCCGATCAGCCCGCGATAATGGTCAATACTCCGGTCGTGGGTGCGATCGTAAACAACGCCGGCGAGTAAAAACAGCATTGCCGAAAGGATACCGTGGCTGACCATTTGATAAATAGCCCCGTTTAAACCCTCGGCAGTGAAAGCGGCGATTCCGAGGAGCACAAATCCCATGTGAGAAACGGAAGAATAGGCGATCATTTTTTTCAAATCAGTTTGTCCAAGTGCATTGAACCCACCGTAGACGATCGATATCATCCCCAGAATAGCAAGCGGAATTGCGCTGTACTGCGCTTCCAGCGGAAAAAATCCATCAACGATCCGGATAAAACCGTAGCCCCCGATTTTGAGCAGAATACCGGCCAGGACAACTGAAATAGGCGTGGGAGCCTCTACGTGGGCGTCGGGCAGCCAGGTATGCACCGGCACAACCGGCAATTTTACCGCAAAACCAATAAACAGGAACCAGAATGCCAGCAGGCGCAGCGGAATATCCCCGATGAAATATTGCGAAGCCAGATGCAGCAGCGAACCCGGCAGGTAATTGCCCGGATCGGCCAGGTACTGGAACCGGAATGTGTGGACGATCTGCTCCGGAGCGATTTTTCCATCTATAAGCCACTGCTGAATTTGCGGGATCAGGTCGGGATGAATCGCATCCTCCATCCCCATAATGCCTACAACCCGGGCCGTTTCAAGCGGATCAATAACCGACAAATAAAGCCCGATCATCACGATGAGGATCAGCAGGGAGCCAAAAAATGTGTAAATAAAGAATTTCAATGCAGCATACTCCCTTCTCGGGCCGCCCCAAAGTCCTATCAGGAAATACATCGGCAGAAGCATGAATTCGAAGAACAGGTAGAAAAGGAAGAAATCCTGCGCCAGGAAACAACCTACTACGCTGCCGGAAAGTAACAGGTACAGGGAAAAATAAGCACGTGTTTTTTGCGAAATTTCCCACGAACTTACCACGCCGGCTAGCAGCACGATCACTGCCAGCAAAACCAATGGAAAGCTGATCCCGTCGACTGCAAGGGCGTAATCAATGGAAACAATGCCGAGAGAACCAATCGGTAATGTGATCCAGTCAACGGTTTCTGCGAGCTGATGTGCCGCGTTGCTGTTTTCAAAATTGAGAAATAGAAGGACGGACAGTAACGCTTCGATGATGAGGGTGACGAGTGCAACCATCCTGAAATGCCCGGAATGCTGAGAGGGCCAGACAGCCACGGCAGCCGCGCCGAGCATCGGAATTGCTATGAGTAAGGAAAGTATATGGTCAATCATCAAATGTTATTTTAAAATGGCCCTTGTCCGGATCAGGTGAAAAAAAGCCAGAGGACTAATAAAAATACGCCCATTACCGTCACCAGGTAATATGACTGGATTTTTCCGTTTTGCAAGCTTCGGGCGGCATTCCCGGCCGAGCGGATTGAAAAAACAGTCAGGTTCACACCACCGTCGACTACATTCCGATCGATCCAGCTGATCACGTGCGCTACAACTACGCTGCCTTTTCCTATCAGTTCAATAAAAGAGTCTATTGCACCCTTTTCAAATTTTTTAAGATACCCCGTTACTGCTGCGAATGGTATGATGAAGTAGCGCTCCTGCGAGTAATCCCGAAGCCAGCTGACATTTAATTTTTCAAAAGCGCCTGCCTTCGCCGCTGCTGGTTGAATGCGAAATGGATTCTGGCTATTGATCTCTCGGTAAGCGAGGTATATGAATAACAACGTCGTGCCTGTTGCGAGAATGGGAACCCAAACCAAATGTTCAGATTCTGCCGGGCCAAGGAAATGTAAAAACCATCCGCCAGCATTAAATGGGTTAAATGAAAACCAGACAAATACGGATAAAACGGCAAGCAATGCCATCGGCAGCCACATGACCACCGGCGATTCGTGCGGATGTACCGATGTGGTTTCGACATATCTTTTCTGCCCAAAAAATACCAGCCAAACCTGGCGCGTCATGTAATAGGCAGTCAAGCCGGCGGAGAAAATGACGATAAGCGGGAAAATATAGGCCAGCGGGCCATTTTCTTTGGCCCATATAAATCCCTCGGTAATGATTGCGTCTTTGGACAAAAAACCTGAAAAGAAAGGCAATCCTGCCAGTGCCGCTGCGCAGATAGAAAAGCAGAGAAATGTAATAGGAAGGCTTTTTTTCAGGCCGCCCATAGTCCGCATATTTTGCGGGTCAAATGCAGTATCATCTTCCGACGGCGTTACTGCGTGAATGACTGAGCCGGCTGAGAGGAATAATCCGGCTTTAAAAAAAGCATGGGTAGCAAGGTGGAACATGGCGGTTTGCCAGCTTCCAAATCCCACAGCCACAACCATCAGGCCAAGTTGGGACATCGTACTGTAAGCAAGTACTTTTTTAATATCCCACTCATTGATGGCTTTCACCGAGCCGGTCAGCATGGTAATGGTCCCTATTGCAAGAATTATTAGTCTTGCCTCGAAGGTCAGCATGAACGAGATCCTGGCCAGGAGAAAAATGCCTGCCGCAACCATGGTGGCGGCGTGGATCAATGCAGATACGGGAGTAGGTCCTTCCATGGCATCTGGTAGCCAGCCTGACAATGGGAATTGGGCTGATTTGCCCATGCAACCTCCAAAAAGACAAAGGCCGATCGCTGTTACGAGTCCGGGAGAGAGCTCCCAAAGTTTACCCGGAATCACTTCAAAGTCTGTAGAACCGGTATAGTAGAATAGCAGGAGAATACCCGTCAAAAATGCTGCGTCGCCAATCCTGTTTAGTACAAAAGCCTTTTGCGCAGCCCAGACGGTCCTTTTTTTGAAATACCAAAAACCGATCAGCAGATAAGAAGAAAGACCGACAAGCTCCCAGAATATGTACATGACCAGCAAGCTGCCCGCCAGCACTATTCCGATCATCGAGAACAAAAACAATTGAAGAAAGGCAAAGTACCGATGCAGGTTCCTGTCGCCGTGCATGTAAGAAACGGAGTACAGCTGGACCAGCGCTGCCACAAAATGCACAATAGCAAGCATGATGCAGGTAAGTGTGTCAAAGCGGAAGGATAATTCTATTGCTTTGTCACCAATGACGAGCCAGTTGAATTTGACAATGTGTAAAGCGGCTGGATCGGCGTACCAAAGGCTGATAAAAAGTCCGGCGATTGTAGCGGCTGTGCCTGCATAGCCAGCAATTCCATTCAAACTTTTACCTCCGAGCCATAAAAAAAAGAATGTCAGAAACGGTATTCCCAGCAGCAGGCAGGCCGGTAAAAAATACGCAGAATCGGGCATAAGGCTGGAATTCGTTTGATTTCGGCAAATATCCTGAATTCGTGGCCGAATTCAAACAATGCTAGATGTCTTTCTCGATATCCTCCATTTTGGCGGAACCGTGGATTACTTCCAGCAATTCTTTCAAATCGTAAGTTGAACGGTTGTAGGAGTTACCCAATACAATAATTACCGCTTCATCGTCCGGGGATACCCATAACATGGTGTTGTAACCTTTCCACCAGCCTCCATGATAAATAAAGCGCGTAGAGTTGTCTTTATTGACATGCATCCTGAATCCGTAGCCATAATTGCGTATGCCTGCATGTTCGAAACTGCGGGGCTTGAAGGCTTCATCAAGTAACTTTTTGTCCAGAAGCAGACCTTTGGTTAATCCGTTGTAAAAGCGGTAAATATCGCCTGTTGTTGAATAGAGGCCCTTATCGCCCACAACATCGTCGTAATAATCCTTTTCGAGCCTGCGGCCAAACTGGTGCCCGACAGTTCTGTATTTCACTGCCGCCGAAGACGTGTCGGTCACCAGAAATGTGTTAAGCATTCCCAGCGGAGCGAAAATCTGATCATTCAGGTATTTTCCAAATGTATCGCCTGTAACCTTTTCGACAATCGCGGCAAGCACGCAGTAATTGGTGTTGCAGTAGTTGAATGACCTTCCGGGCCGGTTATATGGCGTCGGGGTGGGGGTAACTTTTGCATACCAATCCATAATATCCAGGTTATCAGGATATTTTTTACCGTGGCGAATGCTGTCTGTGAATGAGTAAATGTAATTCGGCAGCCCGCTTCTGTGACTCAGAAGCATATCCACCTTAACTCCATGGTAGGGGAATTCCGGGAAAAAGCGTTGAACGGAATCGTCCAGGCTTACACGTCCTTCCTGGATCAGTTTCAGGACGGCTATCGCGGTGAAGGGCTTGGAGAGCGAGGCGAGTTGGAAACGCGACAGACTTGTCAGCGTATCTTTCTCCTTAATGCGCGCAAATCCGAAAGAATTCTGGTAAAGTACTTCTCCCTTCTGTACGATCAGTACATTCCCATTGAAGCCCGCCCGTTTCTTACGCCTGAAAATGTCCTCAATCTTGGAAATTTTAGCCGCTGTTTCTGCACTCGGAGTTTTGATGGCTACAGGATCGAGACCGGATATGGTCTTAGCCCGTACAGCCACTTCCTCCGTTTCTGACTTGTTTTTCCTAACCAAACCCCAGGAAACGGCCAGAATCACCAACACAGCAAGAGCTGTATACCACACTTTCGGCTGCACTTTTCTCAACATAGGCTTGTAGCCTTTAAATTTTCAGAACGTAGATAATATCACAATGGCTATTCGCCATCTTTTATGCTTAATATACACAAATTAAGCATAGAATCTTTTAGGGAACTAGTATTTTAACATGTTCTTTCCCAATATTTTTTGGATAGGTAAGAACGTATAATCCGGGGGATAGCAGGCGCACGGGCAACAAAATCACGGAGTTGGGGCCATTTTTTACACATTTAAAACTGATCTGCAAACCCGCAGCGGAAGTAAGGCAAAGGTCGTCCGGTGATATGTCTTTTCCTGAGATTATAATTTTTTCGGGAGAAGCGGGATTGGGTTGAACAACCAGGTCATCCCCGGTTTTGCTTGTGTGAACATCAATTGTTTTTGAAAATGAGAACGACCCGTCCTGATCAACAAGCCGCAGGCGGTAGTAGCTGGCACCTGATATCGGCAAATTGTCCGTGAAATGATAATTTTTACGGGCACTGGTTTCTCCGGCGGCAGCAACGGATCCTATGCGCTCGAAATTCACGAGGTCAGAACTTCGTTCAATCAGAAATTCGTCGGTACTCTTTTCCCATGCCGTTTCCCAAAAGAGCGTAATAGCCTTCTCAGCAGACTCCGCTTTAAATTGAGTCAGTTCCAGTGGAAGGACAATTGGCAGTACCAGTCCGTTGATGACAATTTCATCAAACCATAAAACACCCTGGATTTTGGTGGCATTGTGTGCGTAAATGCGGATTGAGAATGTATTATCTGAAAGATTAGAAATATGTACAGGGACACTAAAAGAATTGAATACGTCGGAGTTAGTGATAGTAATCGCAGTAAGGTCGGAGGCAAAACCGTCAAGCGAAGAACGCAGTTGAACTTTGTTAGGCCCGCTAGGTGATCTTCGTAACCGGAATGAGATTGATGAAATGTTGTATTTAAATGAATTGGCCGTGAATGTAAATTCCATATACCTGCTTTTGGAAGATACGAGTGGCCACGGACGAATAATATATCCGGCTACGATCGATCCGCCAGCACTGTAAACCGTAGGCAATGTAAAATCATTAGCGCCGCCCGCCAGAACAGCTTTCGCGGGAGTAAAATTAGCATCGCTCGACACTCCGGCCTGGGTATAATCCATGGTCCACTTGACCTGAAAAGGCTGCGCAATACATTTTAAACTAAAAAAGACAAGAGGAAAACCGACCCAAAGGATCCGCAGCAAACTTTCCATGTGCGTGTATGATTAAGTGAGATTTACACTATTTACTTTACTTAGACGGTAAAGCGCTGGAAAGGTAACGGTAGCTGGCTGGTTGTTTTTTCAGAACGCTATTAAGCAAAAAATCCCGGCGGCTGGCCGGGATTTGCTGTATTAAAATTCTGCGCTTTTCGGGTATCGCGGGAATGGGATCACATCGCGGATGTTACCCATCCCGGTGACGAACTGGACGAGGCGCTCAAAACCTAACCCAAAACCGGAATGCGGCGCGGTTCCGAATTGGCGGGTTTCGAGGTACCACCACAGGTTTTGCGGGTCAATACCTACTTCATTCACGCGGCCGAGGAGCTTTTCGTAATTTTCTTCCCGCTGACTTCCGCCAATGATTTCACCGATGCCCGGGAAAAGTACATCCATCGCGCGGACTGTTTTCCCATCCTCGTCAAGCTTCATGTAAAACGATTTGATCTCTCTTGGATAGTTGGTCAGGATCACGGGTTTTTTGAAATGCTTTTCCACCAGATATCGTTCATGCTCGCTGGAAAGGTCGATTCCCCAGCCAACCTGGTATTGGAATTTCTTCTCTTTATGCGGCTTGGATTTCAAAAGAATATCGATCGCCTCCGTATAAGTCAGACGCTCGAAAGGATTATCAACCACAAAGCTTAGTTTTTCAAGCAGCGGCAGCGACCGTTCATTCTGTGGCTTGCTTTTTTCTTCGTCAGCCAGCCTGTTTTGCAGGAAATTCAGGTCGTCTTTGCAATTGATGAGCGCATATGTGATCACCTTTTTTACAAAATCTTCCGCCAGGTCCATATTGTCTTCCAGCTCGAAAAAGGCCATTTCAGGCTCGATCATCCAGAATTCGGCCAGGTGACGCGTGGTATTGGAGTTCTCGGCACGGAAGGTCGGGCCGAAGGTATATATTTTAGAAAGCGCCATCGCACCCAGCTCGCCTTCCAGCTGGCCCGATACTGTCAGGTTAGTTTCTCTTCCGAAGAAGTCTTCTTTAAAATTAATCGCACCTTCCTCGGTTCTTGGCAGTTTATTGAGGTCCAATGTCGTAACACGGAACATTTCACCGGCTCCTTCTGCGTCGGAAGCCGTGATTACGGGGGTGTGCAGATAGAAAAAGCCTTTGTCATTGAAATACTGATGTACCGCAAAAGCCAATGCGTGGCGGATACGTAAAATCGCACTGAAAGTATTGGTACGCGGGCGTAAATGCGCGATTTCACGTAGGAATTCGAGTGAATGCTTTTTTGGTTGAAGCGGATAAACTTCCGGATCGGCAGTACCGTAAACCTCAATGGCGTTCACTTTAACTTCAACAACCTGTCCTGAACCTTGTGATTCGACCAGTTGTCCGTCAATTTTAAGGCAGGAACCGGTAGTAACGCTCTGCATTAGCTCGTCGGAAAATTGGCCTGGCTCTGCAACTGCCTGAATATTATGGATTGTTGAACCGTCATTTAAAGCAATGAATATCGCGTTTTTGCTTTCTCTTTTGGTCCGAACCCAGCCTTTAAGCGTAATGGGTTGGTTTTCAGGAGTAGCCTGTAATATTTCTTTGATTTGCAGCGGTCCCATTTTGCAATCTTTGTTTTAATTAAATATTATGAATTTTGGCGCAAATATAGGATCAATCTGGCTCCTTACGAGCTTGGAATGCAATATTTAAAATATCGAACCCGCCCGATAAATCTCAGCCTCTGGTTATTTACCCAGCCTGGTCTCCGGGTAACCTACATGCGTTGGCGATTAAGTTGTCCGGGAACTACCATCAGATTCTATAAAAATAGCCTTGACCGTGGTCAATCAGGGCGATACTTGTTAGTACTGTCTCGAACTTGATTTATCTATATTTGCGTCGCAAACTGGACAAATCAAGACACATTGAATAGCCCTGATACATTAAGCCTGCAAGCATTGGTCGACCATTTTGAAAGCTACCTGGCTTTCGACGATCGTGAAAAGCATCTTTTGGCTGCGCGGGTAACGATCCGTAATATCAGGCGCCGGCAAGCGATTTTACAAGAAGGCTTTCAGTGCAAACATTATTCGTTTGTAGTAAGCGGTTGTTTGAAGATGTTTGCTGTCGATGCGAAAGGGACGGAGCATAACCTTCAGTTTGCGGCAGACACTAACCTTCCGGCAGCACGGTGGATCGCTGACATCGGAAGCCTGCATTCAGGAAAACCCAGCAAGCTCTTTATCGAAGCCATCGAGCCTGGTGTGATCGCTCAGATCGAGAAGGACGATCTCTACTTTTTATATACCAATATTCCCAAACTCGACCGGATTTTTAAGGTAATTGTCGAAAGCAATTACGTAGAGCTTCAAAACCGGGTTCTGCAAAATTTCAGCTCCACCGCCCAGGAGAGATATATTGCATTTCTGGAACAGTATCCCGCCCTGGCCCAGAGGCTGCCCAATACCCAAATAGCTTCCTATCTGGGCATAACGCCGGAGTTTTTAAGTAAAGTCCGAAAGGAAATCTCCTCGAAGCAATCCAAGCCTTAACCTACCTTAAAGGTATTTCTTAATCTATCTTATTGGCCTGAACCGTGCAGCAGGCGGATCTTTGCAAACTGAAAAGCAGTTCAATTTTTCTGTTAATTAATTATGAAGGCAGCCGTCATTTACCAGCCAGGTTCTGCAAGCCAATTGATCTTGGAGGGCCTTCCTGTGCCGATACCGCAGGAAGGGGAAGTTTTAGTCAAAATAAAAGCATTTGGGTTGAACCGGTCAGAGTTAATGACGTGCAAAGGACTTTCGCCCGATGTGAAATTTCCCCGTATCCTGGGAATTGAATGTGTTGGTAAAGTTGAATCTGATCCTTCCGGGGAACTCAGAAAAGGGCAGCAGGTGCTCGCATTGATGGGCGGAATGGGACGCGACTTTGATGGAAGCTATGCCGAGTTTACTGTTTTACCCAAGCATTTGCTGAGACCATTCACCAGTAATCTTTTATGGCAAGTCTTGGGAGCGATTCCGGAAATGTTCCAAACTGCGCACGGCTCTTTGCATCTGGCCCTGGATATCCGGAAAGGCGAAACGCTACTTGTAAGAGGCGGAACTTCATCGGTAGGCATGCTCGCCATTCAGTTGGCAAAGAGGGCCGGGCTGACCGTAGTGGCCACCACGCGAAATCCATCGAAAGCACAAACCTTATTGGATAATGGCGCGTCGCATGTACTGATTGACGATGGACATTTGAAGGTAAAAGTTCACGAAATATTTCCCGCCGGAATTGACAAAGCACTGGAACTGGTCGGGACATCGACGTTGAAAGATTCATTGGAATGTCTCAGGCCCGGTGGAACAGGTTGTATGACCGGCATGCTTTCAGAAAGCTGGTCGATACCCGATTTTGCACCAATGGAATTTATACCGGCAACTGTTCGCCTCACGATTTATGATAGTGGACAAATTACGAGTCCTGCACGGGATTTTCAGGAGTTTATCAATTCTGTCGAAGCTGGTGAAATCATGCTTCCCATCAGCAAAACATTTCATTTAGAGCAAATTGTGGAAGCCCATGAATTTATGGAAAGTAACCAGGGAGCCGGAAAAATTGTTGTTTTGACTTAAAAGAAAATATGAAAAACGCTTCATTCATTATGCTGTTCAACCTAATAGGGGTTGCGGCTTTTGCACAAACATTAAGGTTTCAAAATCAAACATTTGAACTCAAAAACGTTACAGGCTCGGTCACCAAACTGGATGGGAATAACGTTTTGAAAATCGAGCGGGACCTGAAAGCCTTGCCTTTTGATGCGAAAAACCTGGGTGCCACTGTCGATGAACCGACGTATGCAAAACTAACGGACCTTGATTTTGAAAATGGGACGATCGAAGTAATGATGCTGAGCCGCATTCAAGATCCGTCACCCTTTGAATCTGCCCAGGGTTTTATCGGGGTTGCTTTTCGGATCAATGAAAATGACTCAGCATTTGAGTCTATTTACCTTCGGCCCAGGGTGGGGCGATCAGATAATCAGCTGGCAAGGAACAGGACAGTCCAGTACTACGCTTTTCCTGACTACAAGTTCGATAAACTGCGAAAGGAAGCAGAAGGGAGATACGAAACGACTGCGCCGGTCAATGTCAACGAATGGATCAAAATGCGCATTGAAATCACCGGCTCCAAAGCCTATATGTTCATCAACGATGCCAAGTATTCGACATTTGTGGTTGATAAAATGAAAGGAAAAACGACTCGTGGAGCAATCGGGCTATGGGTTGACATTGGTACGATCGGCTATTTTAAGGATTTGAAGGTGATTAAGCGATGAACTGCAGGCTTCCTTCGACATCTCTGGAAGAAATTTCAACCCTTTTTCGGATAACCCAAATCCCTTTGAGTACATCGTAAGGTTTCCTATTCGCACCAGTGCAAGGTTTACATTCGTCATACTCGTAATCCATCCCTTATTGTTGATATGGATTTTAAAATAGTCGGTACTGAAATCATGCTGGGCATAGCAATGCGGGGCGATGATTAGAGTTAAAATACTTAAAATAGGGGTTCTAAGAGTTCGAAATTGCATATTAAGAATAAGATTATGGGCAAAATTCAAACGGCACTAAGGTGTCAGCAAAAACCATTTCTGGCTCTTGGCCGGGATCGACACTTTTAAAGTCATTTTGGTGCCGTTCAATGCCATTTTCCTGGCCGCCCCGCCATTTTCCGAAATACTCACCTGCTTTTTCAGTCCTGTATAATAAAGGTCGACATTAATTTCCCTGGTGATAGGCTGGTCGAGCGGGTTATATACCATCAGCAAACCCTTCTCTTTTCCAAGCGGATCCACGTGCATGATAGCGTCGTAATCCCTGCCGTCGGGCCTGCGGATGTGGATAATATCTGAGTCGAGTATCGTTCGGTGTTTTTTGTAAAAACCCACCCACTTTTTCACCACTGCTTTGGTCTGAGGGGCATCATATAATTGCGGGCCGCGATAACACGCCTGCACGCCTGCGCCAAACAAATTGGCCAGTCGTTGTTCGTAATGCGGCAGATGCTCTTTGAGCGGTTCTATGGTTGCCGCTGCGCCCCCGCCGTGGTATTGTACCAATGGAACAAACATCCAGCCCATCGACGGCGTTTTCTCCCAGGTACCGTCATAAATATTCTGACGCTCTATGATTTCCTGCAATTCGCGCGGCAACGACCAGTTGGTTTCCCGGTAACCCATAGCCACTTTGGTACTCCCGTTCAAAAAATACCAATCGGGAACATTCAGATAAATGCCTTTGCTTCTGCACCAGCGGTAAAACTTCTGAATTTCGCCGAACTGTTTCCAGCGCGAATCTTCCAGCCCGCGGTGGCCGGGGTGCATGGTGGAGGCACACACGTCGCCGGGGTAGGAACCATCATGTTCCAGCAGGTCATGCCCGGTTGTTTCGTAAAAGTTGTATAGTTTTTTAAAATAATCCTTCCCCCATTCACTTTCCAGACAGGGAGAATTCCCGAATGCAGGTTTTTTCCCGGCCGGCATTACCACATCATTTTCTTTATCAATAGCCCGGCTCGCCAGCAGCGAATAGCCACCGAGGGCGATACCTTTGGATTTGGCATAATCCTTCAAATCCTTCATGCGCTGCAAGTTTTCAGGCGAGGTATTCTCGATATCAAACCCGCTGCCGAATGTCATGATCACCATTTCGAAACCTACTTCGGCACATTGATCGATCGCCGCTTTCACCGGCTGATCTTTCGCACTACTCACATGCATGATAACCGGATTTTCGGTAACCCAGGGCGATATGGTACGGTACATTTTCCTTTCACTCAGGCCCCTCCGCTCCCGGTCGTAGCTATCATAGATCAGCTCCCAGAGCCGCATGCTATCAAAAGAAGCGCCGGCGGCAACTTCCTGGCCCATACCTGTTTTTGGCATACATACCAGCAGCGAGGGCGTTTGTAACAGGTAATTCACCTGCGTCGTGTAAGTCGAATCCACCTTCCATTCCACACAGGCATTTTGTGCTGCATTGGGCGACATGGAGCCAAATGCAAAATCGCTTTCCGCAAATATGGGTGGCATTTCCCATCGCTGTTTGTGTTCCACGGCACTTTCCGCCTCGGTCACGGCCAGGTGCTCGCTTTTGATATTGTTGACGATGAATTCTGTTTTACCTTCATTTTCCACACTGACCCATTTGCTGATCATGGGCAGTCCGTCATATAATTCATAGTGTACCGTCACTTTCAGGTTTTTGAGGAAATCGAAATCGGTATCCGATCCTTTATTTTCACCCAGTAAAAGCAACTGTTCTATTTTGCCTCTTCCCACCACACCTTCGTCACCATTGCCTTTCACTTTACCCCCGCGCGGATCAGTTTTTCCTAACCGGATATGCGTCGGAAAGCTGCTGGTGGGCAATTCAGTGAGTATCTGATAAGTTTTACCATCCTCTGAAACCGAGCAGATCATCTTTTTTTCTGCCAGCAGTACTTTCAGAAAATAGGATTTGCCGGTATCAAAACCTTCAAAATCCTGGCTTTTACCATCGTGATATACACGGAAACGCCTGTTAGCCGGCGACAGATGGAATTTAGAAGATTTGTCACCCTCAAACTGCAATGCAACCCCCGGACCGTACCCGCTGCTTTCGTCCGTTCCTGAATTAAGTTTGCAAATGATCACTTTGGTTTGTTCCGGCAGCGCCCGTTCTCCAAAAACCACCGCATTGGCCGGCGCAAGGATTTCTCCGGCCTTACCTTCATTATTAAATGCATTGGCCAAAGTATGGGAAGTAACAATGTTCCAGTCCGGCGATAATTTGATAAAATCATCTTTCAGTAAAACTTCCCTTTTCGAATCCTGCCCGTTCAGGTTTTTAAAATTCCTGATCACGTCCTCGTCGGCTTTGTACGTAAATGCTACTTCTATTCCTTTGGGCGGCCAGGGCAGTTGCTGCGACGACCATTCAGTACGGCGGTTCCATTCGAAACGTTCTTTGATCGGGGAGGAGGTGTAAGAGGTCAATTTCAGACTGTATGGATCGGCTTTCATACCGGGAACCCACTCGGGCAGCAGGTAATTCCCGATCGGCTGGCCGGTAAGTCCGCCCACATTGATCTCATGCCCATTCACCCATACTACAGCTTCCGGTGAAACTGCTCTCACCAGCGCTTCATTGGTGATCAGGTTGTCCAGTCCGATCGTCGCACCATTTGGGTTCAAAGTGAACGTTCTCGAAATCAGCCCATTACTCAAAACCATGTGACCTTCCTGCGTTTTGTAAACCGCCGACTTCTGTGCATTGCCAGTGATAAGCCAGTCGGTTTTACTGCGCGATGTTTGCTTGTCGTAAACAGGCTGGTTGCCTATATCGATTCGCTGTGCTTTCACACCTGCGAAGTGACACATGGCAATTATAAATGCCACAGTAGTAAGGATATTTTTTTTCATTTCAACAATTCTGGATGAGTCTGTCATTTATTTTCTTTTACTACGATAATGAACCCTTTGCCTCCCGGCACATTGCAGCGTAAGGTGATTGAGCGCAGCGTCGTTGATATAGATTCCGTTGATCTTTTAGTTCGCGGGTTTTTTTAATACAATTTCAGACACTTTTCCCAATTATGTGCATTTTTCACCAACGCTTCAGTTCAGCCGTTTTCTTCGTCGAGATAAAGATTGTTGATGAAAGCGTAAATGTCTTCTGCATTGAATAGTGATGATATCGGCTTGGGCCCAAACCTCCTGATCCGTAGTCAGGCGCCTCGCGGAAACAAAAAAGACCTAGCAGAATTTGCTAAGTCTTTTTTTTGCTTTTGTGGTCTCGTAGGGCTTCGAACCGCCCGGCGGCCCGGCCCAAACCTCCTGATCCGTAGTCAGGCGCCCCGCGGAAACAAAAAAAGACCTAGCAGAATTTGCTAAGTCTTTTTTGCTTTTGTGGTCACGTAGGGATTCGAACCGCCCGGCGGCCCGGCCCAAACCTCCTGATCCGTAGTCAGGCGCCCCGCGGAAACAAAAAAGACCTAGCAGAATTTGCTAAGTCTTTTTTTGCTTTTGTGGTCACGTAGGGATTCGAACCGCCCGGCGGCCCGGCCCAAACCTCCCGATCCGTAGTCAGGCGCCCCGCGGAAACAAAAAAAGACCTAGCAGAATTTGCTAGGTCTTTTTTGCTTTTGTGGTCACGTAGGGATTCGAACCGCCCGGCGGCCCGGCCCAAACCTCCTGATCCGTAGTCAGGCGCCCCGCGGAAACAAAAAAAGACCTAGCAGAATTTGCTAAGTCTTTTTGTTTTTGTGGTCACGTAGGGATTCGAACCGCCCGGCGGCCCGGCCCAAACCTCCTGATCCGTAGTCAGGCTCCCCCGCGAAAACAAAAAAGACCTAGCAGAATTTGCTAGGTCTTTTTTTACTTTTGTGGTCACGTAGGGATTCGAACCCCAAACCTCCTGATCCGTAGTCAGGTGCTCTATCCAATTGAGCTACGCAACCAATTCCCGAACGGGACTGCAAAGATAGGAAACTGACTGTTTTTAACAAATGCTGAATTGCGAAAATTTGTTTCAAAACCTATTTCCCCTGAAAATCAGGCTTTCTTTTTTCTAAAAAAGCTGAAATTCCTTCGTGTGAATCGCTGCTTTCAAACAATATTTGCTGATTTACCCGTTCCAGTTCCTGCATTCTGGCCAGATCGGAATGCGACGATTCGTTTAAAACCTTTTTCATCGTACCTATTGCCAGCGTGGGTGCAGATTGATAGTAAGAAGCCAGTTTATTGATTTCGGTATCCAATTCTTCGGGGCGGACAGCCTTGTTGATCAGTCCTATCTGCTCTGCTTCTTTTGCGTAGATTTTTCGGCCGGTTGATGCGAGTTCGAACGTTCTCGCCATTCCGATCAGTCGCGGCAAAAAGTAGGTAGCCCCGGCATCGGGCATTAGTCCTATTTGCACAAAAAGCAAGCTTAGGTAAGCGTCTTCACGGGCGATTATTATATCACAAGCCAACGCAAGCGAACATCCTGCACCCACAGCCAGGCCATTTAACCGGCATATCACCGGTTTGGGAAGCTCGCGAATGCCGCGGATCATGGGCTCGTAGTAAGTTTTGAGCATATGCTCAGCGCTTTCGCCGCCTTCGAGGGTTTGTTTCAGGTCTGCGCCGGAGCAGAAAGCTTTTTCGCCTTCGCCGGTTATGATTAAAACCCTGATATGCTCATCGTTCGCTACTTCATTAATTGCTGCGGCGATTTCCAGCATTAAGCCGGCGCTTAAAGCGTGGTACACTTCCGGGCGATTGAGACTGATCTTTGCTATTCCGTTTGTCTTGCTAAAAAGAATGTGTTCGTACATAGGAATGCGCGGTTAAAAAAGCCTTTTGATTTCAGAAGTAAAAATACACCGTCATGCTACTCACTAAAACGCCACAAAGGAAACCGACCAGAATTTGGGCAGGGCTGTGTGCATTCAATTGCAGGCGAGCACTTAATATTAAACCAGCGATTAAAATGCTGATTAGTAATGGATTGAGTAAGTTGTAGTCCTCGGATCGCATAAGTAGCCCGGCGAGTATTGCCACAACTCCGCCGATCCCCGTAGCATGTGCACTAATTTTCCAAAAGAAACTTATGCAGGTAATGATCACCAGAGAGATGGTCACACTGGCCAGAATGAAAGATATTTGCGGTGCCATTTGTCCCACGGGCTGCAGCTGCCAGCCGAAAAGATACGTGGCAAGTCCATATATCAAGGCAGTTACCAGGTAAGGAAGCCTCCTCTCGGACACGTCATCAACGTATAGGTTGGTGATAACGCCCATCTTCATAAAATAATAGGTCACTACTGCCGGAGCGACAAATGTGTTCAGGAATAAAAGGGTTAGCAGACTTATTAATGCAGGCCACTCGAAGGCGCTCAATCCGATCAAATCGGGAAACCACAGGCAAAGCAATGCAAAAAGGTAGGTAGTAAGGATCAGTGGATGAAACAGTACTGATAATATAATGGCCAGTCGATTATTCAAAACGCAGAGCTTGGATCAGAGTGAAACGGTAAAATTAACCTGAAAACCAGATTGTACAAAAAGTGGCCCCGGCAGGTTTTTGTGCAAACGTGCAACTGTTTTCTAAGAATGGCCGGGGGCAGCTGAGAGCCTGATTAAATCTATTGATTTACATACAAATATGCCCGGCATGAAAATTGATGCGTGCTTCCAAAACTTCATCAGCATGGCAAAGGCAAAGAAAAAGACTGACACCAAAAAGAAAAAAGCAAGTCCGAAAAAGAATAAGCTAGGGGTTAAAAACTCGCTTTTTAATAATATCAATGCCCGGAAAAAGAAGGGTACTACCAGACCTAAAAGCAAAAAGACTGTTACTAAAAAGTCTTACAAGGCGATGAAGAATAACTGGGGCAAAAAGAAGAAGAAAAAGAAAAAATGACATCAGGAAACCTCATTAACAGGGTTTCCTTTTATAAAAGCTTCCAGATTTTCCGCCGCTAGCTGCATTAGCCGTTTCCGCGCTTCGAAAGTCGCCCAGGCTACGTGCGGCGTGATTACGCAATTAGGCGCAGCTAAAAGCGGATTGTCAGCTCTGGGGGGTTCTGCCGAAAGTACGTCCAATCCTGCGCCGGCGATGACCCCATTTCTTAAAGCTTCTGCTAAGTCAGATTCCTGAATCAGCGGGCCTCGACCGGTGTTTAAAACAACTGCATTCGGCTTCATTTTTGCTAGATTGGTTTTGTTGATAACCTCTTTCGTTTCCTCGGTCAGCGGACAATGCAGGCTTACCACATCACTTCTCAGAAAAATTTCGTCCAAACCTACCATTTCAATACCCTCTACCGGTTTGGGATGTTTGCGGTAGGCGATCACTTTCATTCCGAATGCAAGTGCTATTTGCGCAACCTGGGAACCAATATCGCCCAATCCGATCAGACCCATTGTTTTGCCTGCAAGTTCGGTTAGTGGCGATTTCCAATAGCAAAAATCGGCCGAGGCAGCCCATTCTCCTGCAAACACACTCTGGCTGTGCATTTCGGCACGATTCATGAGAGAAAGGAGCAATGCAAAAGTTTGTTGCGCAACCGAAGCTGAGCTGTAAGCCCTCACATTTGTGACGATTATTCCATTGCTTTTTGCCGCGGCAGTATCAATATTGTTAAAACCGGTCGCTGTGACGCCAATGTATTTCAGTCCGGGAAGCTGGTCGAGAATAGCTTTCGACAATACAACTTTATTTACAAGAACCGCATCCGCCCCGGCAGCGCGCTGCACGATTTCGTCCGGCTTTGACCTGTCATAGATTTCTATGTCTCCTAATTGTTGAACGGGAGCCCAGTCCAGGTCGCCTGGGTTTAGTGTATATCCGTCGAGAATTACGATTTTCATTGTTTAGAGGTTTTTTGTTTCAAATATTCCGCCAGCCGAGAACTGAGTAATTAGTCCTTTTCTGGTCTTCATTTCCGCCGTAGACCAGCGTTTTCGTGCCCACTTTTCCTCCGCTTACTTCATCAAAAAAATCCATCCCTTTAAAATGCTCCGTCAGGATAGTTTGGGTCGATTTTATTTCAAAAATATCAAATGCATTTCCATTTTGATTTAAAAGATCAATCTCATGTCCGTTGGAATCGCGCCAGAACCAATATTCGTTATGGATATATTGGTGAGCGTTCTTCTTTTGATATTCAGCAATAATCAGGTTTTCAAAAATATTTCCTTTTAACGGATTATTATGAAAAGTATCCGCATCCCTTATTCCAAGAATGTGGCACAATAGCCCGGTATCGTAAAAGTAAAGCTTTGGCGTTTTTACAACCCTTTTGTTGAAATTTTGATAGTAAGGCCGCAGTTGAAAAATGATATAACTGCTTTCAAGAATCGATAGCCAGGATTTGGCAGTGGGCTGAGAAATGCCGCATTCGTTGGCAAGAGAGTTTAGGTTCATTAGCTGTCCAACCCGCCCTGCACACAAGCTCACAAATGTGCGGAACTGACGTGTATCTCTGATATTGGTTAACTCGGTAACGTCCCTTTCTACATACGTCTGAATGTAATTGGAGTAAAATATGGTCAGTTTGATCGAACGATCATAGATAGCAGGATAGAAACCGTTCATGCAGACGTCCGCTACATGATCTGCCAGCAGATTTCCTGATTTCATTTCGTCAAAGTCAAAAGGCAACAATTTAAACAGCGCCACGCGGCCAGCCAGGCTTTGCGTTATGTTGTTTAAAAGCTGAAAATTCTGGGATCCTGAAAGTATGAACTGCCCCATTTTACCTGAATTATCCACGATGGTCTGGATATAAGAAAAAAGTGAGGGAACGCGTTGCACTTCATCCAGTATCACTTTATCGGAGTAAAGTTTCAGGAATGCGACCGGATCATTGTCGGCAAACGCGCGATTGTTCGGATCTTCCAGCGAAATATAGGCGTAACCTTTAAAAAGTGTCTTCAAAAGCGTTGTCTTTCCCGACTGCCTTGGGCCGGTTACAGCAATTACCGGAAACTTGCTGCTTTGTTCCAGAATTACTTTTTCTATGTGCCTGTCTACGAAGTTCATATCAACGAAAATACCAGCTACAAAGATAGCTGAATTTTGAAATTGCATAACTTCTATTTTGAAATTACATAGGTTTTATTTTGAAATTACATAAATCGAACTTTGAAATTACATAGATTCTATTTTGAAATTGCATAAAAAAATCCGCTCTGGCCGGAAGCCGGAGCGGATTTGTGATATTACACTTCTCTTTAATTTTTCGGATCAGTGCTGACTTTTCCGGCGCCTGTTCCCTGCATTTGCATCGGGTTTGCAGGTTTTTGGGTTTGCTGTTTGAAGATCTGGAAGCGTGTTGGTTTTGCTACGCGAGGAAACGAATTGTTCTCTGTATCAATGTCGGCAATCTGCTGGTAAGGATCCAGGGTCCATTGTACCACTTTTTTCCTGGTGGAAATTACCTTATTAATCTGCTGGTCATTGAAACGCCAGATCTCGGCCGGGAATACCGCCACGGAATCGGTACCGTCTTCAAAACCCATTTTGACGATCACAGGCATTGGAAGTCCGCCCTTGTTTTTCACAGATAGCGTATAAAAATTAGTATTCTGCTGGATCAGTTCCCGCTCTGTTTCCGAAAGTGAGGCCAGGTATTGCTCGTATTTTTGCTTATCCGCATCGGTTACTTTGAATGGGTCATAGCGGTTATAAAAATCAGCCATAGTAGAATCCTGAGCCACTACTGTTTCGCCTTTCGTTTTTGCATCCTGGATCTTGCTCATGGTGTTCTGCTTTCTGGCAAATTCCTTTCTTGCAATTTCTTTCTCAATATCCGGGTTTTGCGTGTTAATGCTAAACCAGTCCACAGTCACCAGGTCCTGGTCTACTGCCTCTGTTCCATAAAACCAGCCTTTCCAAAACCAGTCAAGGTCTACGCCGGAAGCGTCTTCCATGGTACGGAAGAAGTCGGCAGGAGTGGGGCTTTTGAAGCGCCAGCGGTTTGCGTATTCCTTAAATGCATGGTCAAAAAGCTCGCGCCCCATGACGGTTTCGCGCAGGATATTCAATGCAGTCGCAGGTTTTGCATATGCATTGGGTCCCAGACCGATTACATTCTCAGCGGAAGCCATGATCGGCGTCAGGACCGATTTGTCCGAAGACATATATTCCGTGATCTGGTTAGGCTCGCCGCGGCGGGTCGGAAAGTTGTAGTCCCATTCCTTTTCAGCCAGGTATTGGCAGAATGTATTCAAACCTTCGTCCATCCACGCCCACTGACGCTCGTCGGAATTGACGATCATCGGGAAAAAGTTGTGGCCAACTTCGTGAATGATTACACCGATCATGCCGTATTTCACAGCCTCACTGTAAGTTCCATCTTCCTCCGGCCGGCCACCATTGAAACTGATCATCGGATATTCCATTCCGCCGCCAGCTATGCCGTGACAAGAAATTGCGACCGGATACGGGTATTCAAAAGTGCGGTCGCCGTATGATTTTAAAGTATGCGCCACTGCACGGGTTGAATATTGCTCCCAGAGGGGGTTACCTTCCTTTGGATAAATGGACATACACCAGATCTTGCGACCGCTTTTGTAAACATCAGTCTGCATCGCATCCCAGATGAATTTCCGGCTGCTGGCAAAAGCAAAGTCGCGGACATTATCTGCTTTGTAGATCCAAGTTTTCTTAGCCGGGTTTTTGTTTTCGCGCTTTTCTGCTTTTTCAGCTTCTGCCTGCGTTACGATCAAAACCGGCGTTTTTGACGTTTCTGCCTTCTTTAAGCGTTGTTTTTGAGTCGCTGTAAGCACCTGCGCATAATTCTGGCATTCACCGCTGGCTGCTACCACGTGATCGGCGGGAACGGTAATAGCCACTTTGTAATTCCCGAAAATCAATGCAAACTCCCCCTGGCCTAAAAACTGCTTGTGGTTCCAGCCATTTACATCATCGTAAGGTGCCAGGCGAGGGAACCAGTGCGCGATAAAGTAATTTGCGTTGCCGTCCTTGGGGAAAAATTCATAGCCGCTGCGGCCATAATATTCAGTGATATTGTAATTCCATTCCACCCCAAAAACAATGCTGGTGCCTGGCTTCATCGCTACCGGCAAATCAATGCGCATCATTGTACCATTGATTTTGTAAGGAAGTGCTTTGCCGGCTTTGTCTTTTACGGCGGTGATATTATAGCCGTATTCTACATTCGGGTCGAGGGATGAGCCTCTGCCATTGTTCAAACTGGCAAGCTGTGCGGTAGTCATTCCTTTGTCACTGATAGCGCCGGTCCGGGACATTGCACCTATTCCGTCTTTTTTAAAAAGGTTCTGATCCAGCTGCATCCAGAGGTATTTCAGCTCATCGGGAGAGTTATTGAAAAAAGTGATCGTTTCCGAGCCGATAATGCGGCGCTTGTCGTCGTCGAGCTCGGCTTTAATATCGTAATCGGCGCGTTGTTGCCAGTATTCCCGGCCAGGCGCACCGGAAGCTGCACGCGTGGAATTGGGCGTAGGAAGCACCGGGCCAAGCTGTTCGAAACGGTCGTTGTACTGATAAGTAGCGGAAGCGGGCAGCTGCTGGGCGAAGGATGTGACCGACACCAGCAATAGCAGGAACGGGAGCAGCAGGTTTTTCATAGTGGATTGTTCATTGTGTAATATAATTGATGCTATACGGCGGAGCCGCCGGTCAGATTTTGAAAGAGTTCATTGTTTAAAATTAGCGAAAACGCCATTCCGACAATAATCCCGGACAGAACATGGATCCAGCTTAATCTTTGTACCCTTAAAATTTCGATAAGGAAAAAAGCAATGGACAGGATCACAAATACGATAATAAGCTGACCAAGTTCCAGGCCGACATTAAAGCCCAGCAAAGGATTGAATATTCCGGCTTCCTTGCCAAGCAGTGCCCGCAGGTAGTTCGAAAACCCCAGCCCGTGGATCAGACCGAAGAAAAGCGCCAGCCCATACCTGAACATGGTCGTGTCGTCTTTTTTTGGGTAAGAACCTTTTGGTATTTTATAAAAGAAATTAAGGCAGCCTGTAATAACGATCGTGATGGGGATCAGCAGTTCAATCCAGGCGGGATCAATAGTGACAAGTCCGAGCGTAGCGAGCGCGAGTGTAATGGAATGCCCGATGGTGAATGCAGTCACCAGGACTATTACCTTTTTCCAGTCGATCAGTGTGTATATGGTACAAAGCGCCATGATAAATAAAATGTGGTCATAGCCGTTGGAATCTGTGATGTGTTCAAAACCTAACTGTAGGTACGCCTGAAACTCGGACATTAGCTGAGATTAAATTGAAAATCCCGACAAAGTAATTGTCAGGACAAAGTAAATGAATTCGAATATATTGCATTCAGACCACGAAACCAATTTATCATTCTGAATCGGGTAGTTTAAGCTTGTATTTTGACGATGATACAGTCCTTGCACCAAATATGATGATCATAATCACTGAGTTACGTTTTTTTGTACTTAACAATTAGATAACATTACAGAAATCTGGGAGTAATGTAGCCGACCTAGTTTTGTGCCAGAAAATTATTCTGACACAACATGACATCAAGACTTTTAACATTCATCCTCCTCTTTATCACGGCCTCCGCGGCCTTTGCACAAACGGGTTCCATCAAAGGGACGATCGTTGACGCTCAATCCAAAGAACCGGTAATCGGCGCAAGTGTAGTACTTAAAGGCAGCACCCCGCCAGTCGGCGCTTCATCCGACATCGAAGGTAAATTCGAATTGCCAGGCATTCCAACCGGAAAGCAAACTGTGGTAGTAACCTACGTTTCTTACAAAGCCAAGGAAATCGAAGTTACGGTTTATCCAAATCAGACAGTTTTAATCAACTCTACACTAGAAGAAGACGTTGCCAACCTGACAGAAGTGAAAATCGTTGGCCAGCGCCAGACTTTTACAGACGTTTCGGTGATCACTGAGATCAAAAAAGCGGAGCAGATTGCTGTTGGTATTTCTGCGCAGCAAATCCAGCGGTCACAGGACAGAGATGCTTCGCAGGTGATCCGCCGCGTGCCAGGAGTGTCTATTCAGGACGACCGGTTCGTTATTATTCGTGGCTTAAATGAGCGTTACAATACCGTAATGCTGAATGATGCGATCACACCTTCGACGGAGGTGGACGTTAAATCCTTCTCGTTTGATCTGATCCCGAGCTCGGCGATCGACAGAATGCTGATCTATAAATCGGGAGCGCCAGAGCTTCCGGGAGAATTTGCCGGCGGGGTCATTAAAATTTACACCAAAACCATCCCTGATGCAAATGGTTTTACAGTAGCTATTTCACCAGGTTTCAGGGCCGGTACCACTTTCAGCAGTGTGCTGGATTACAGGGGTTCATCACTGGACTGGACCGGTTTTGGCGCAGGAGATCGGAAGCTTCCTTCTTCATTCCCAACTCTCAGACAAACTAATGCCAGCCAGCCATCGGAAGCAACATTCAATGCATTCCGTAACCTGCCGAAGTTTGTAGATACGTATACCAAAACCGTAGCGCCGGATATACGGTTGTCGCTGGGTTATAATAACAGCATGGATCTGGGAAGTATGCGTCTGACAACATTCAATAACATCAGTTATACGAATGCAAACCAGGTTACGCCTACGAACCAATTCCGTTATCTGGCATTTGATACAAACACACAGGAATCGCAAATTGAAACCAGCTACAATGATCAGTTTTACGGGCAAAATACGCGGTTGGGTGTGATGTCAAACTGGGCATTGATTTTTAATCCGCAACATAAAATCGAATTCCGGAATCTTTTCAACCAGCTGAGCAGCAAGGAAACAACTTTCCGTCAGGGGTTCAGCCGCGATAACGAACGCGATGTGCAGAACTATGCTTTCCGTTATGAATCAAAAAGCATTTATACAGGGCAGCTGAGCGGTACGCACGAAATGTCGGAAGCGACCACCTTGAAATGGACCGGTGCATTTGGTTATACGAACCGTGACGAGCCCGATTTCAGACGATTTGTAACGAGTCGTAATATAGGTACAAATGATCCTTTCACGGTAGAAGTAGTGCCAGGAAGCAACGCGAGTTTGACACGTGGTGCGCGTTTCTATTCGTCTCTTAAAGAACTTGCATCTTCTTTCCGTGTGGACGGTGAGCATCGTATTGAACGCAGCGGATATGAGGGAGAGGAAAATATGCAGATCAAACTGCGCGCCGGTTTGTTTGGAGAATATAAGGACAGAAAGTTTGCGGCGCGCTGGTTTAATGTCAACAATCCGGGCGGGGTACCTGCTGAGATTATGAGATTGCCGGCTGAGCAATTATTCAGTGCTGAGAACATTGCTGCTGGCAGGCTTCACTATGGAGAAAGAACCAATACCGATGATAAATATAATGCTCAAAATACGCTTCTGGCAGCGTATATCGGGTCCTATATTCCTTTCACGACAAAATTCAATGGTTCATTCGGTGTGCGGGCAGAGCATAACCGCCAGCAGCTGCAAAGTCAATATCGTGGACTTGGCGACCGTGTGGATGTAAATAATCCGATCTTACGGTTTTTACCATCAGCCAACCTTGCCTACAATTTTACGGAAAAATCATTATTGCGTCTGGCTTACACTATGTCTCTCAACAGGCCTGAATTTAGAGAGCTGGCGCCATTTAATTACTACGACTTCACATTCGACGTCTCTCGTGTAGGTAACCCAAATTTGAAAACGCCGACCATACAAAATCTGGACCTTCGATATGAATTTTATCCAAGTGAGGGAGAAGTTATATCTGTTGCAGGTTTTTATAAACATTTTAAAAACCCGATTGAAACCAGGGTCAGATATTCGGGATCAAACGTTACTTTCTCGGTTGACAATGCCAAAGAAGCCTATGCAGTAGGAGGGGAAGTCGAAGTAAGAAAATCATTGAAAAACCTGACTTCTTCTTCATTGGTGGATAACCTGACGCTTGTACTGAATGCGTCTGTGATCAAAAGTGATGTACTGACAGGCTTCGCAGGGCAAGAAGAAAATCGCCAGTTGCAGGGACAATCGCCTTACCTGATCAATACAGGTCTTTATTATAATGATGTAAACAGAGGCTGGCAGGTAAACTTGCTATATAATGTCGTTGGGAAGAGGATATTCCTTGTAGGCGATAAAGAAGTGCAGCCTACCGTTTACGAGCTTCCCCGCAACGTGCTTGACCTCAATATTATCAAAGCGCTGGGTCCTCACCTGGAACTTAAGGCAGGTATTCAGGACATCCTCAATCAAAAATTCAGGTTAATGCAGGATAGCAACCTGGACGGCGAGATTACTGACATCGATGAGTCTTACCAATCCTTCCGCCGCGGATCCTACACAACGGTTGGTATTTCGTATAAATTCTAATCACCATAGCAACTAATTAAAAAGTAAATCAAACAAATCGTTTTATGAAAAAGTTAAGTAGTCTATTTAACATCCTGATGCTTGGATTGTTGTTGACAGGATTTTCTGCCTGTAAGGACGATCCGGAACCAGAAGAGGAAATTGTAGTTCCGTCCGAAATGGTAACTGTAAAGGGTAGTATTGCAACTAACACAACCTGGACAGCGGACAAGCAATATCTGATCACAGGTTTTGTATATGTTGAAGACGGCGCAACGCTGACAATCCAACCTGGAACAATCATCAAAGGTGATAAGGATTCAAAAGGAGCACTTTTTATCAAAAGAGGTGCTAAGATCATGGCGGTTGGGACGGCAACGCAGCCGATCGTTTTTACATCCAACGAAGCAGCAGGTTCAAGGAAAGCTGGTGACTGGGGAGGATTGGTAATCCTTGGAAAAGCACCGGTGAACAAGACTCCGGCCGTAGTTGAAGGTGAAGACAAAACTGAATTCGGTGGAACAGAGGTTGCCGACAATTCCGGTGAGCTGAAATATGTTCGTATTGAATTTGCCGGGATCGCTTATCAGTCTAACCAGGAAATCAATAGCCTTACCATGGGCGGTGTTGGTTCAGGAACCAAAATCGAGTACGTTCAATGCTCATTCGGCGGTGACGATTCTTTCGAGTGGTTTGGTGGAACTGTAAATGCAAAACACCTGATCGCTTACCGTGGTCTTGATGACGATTTCGATACGGATAACGGATTTAGCGGATTGGTACAATATGGTTTGGTTCTTCGCGATCCGGGCGTTGCTGACCAGGCCGGTGATTCAAATGCATTCGAATCAGATAACGATTCAGATGGAACGACCGCAACTCCCCAAACTGCCGGGAAATTCGCAAACATCACAGTAGCTATGGCTGACGGAGAACCGAATGGTAAATTTGCTTCTGGCGCAAGGATTCGTCGTAACTCTGCTATTTCTATCTATAACAGCGTGTTTACTGGTGCATGGCCTCGTTCAGGTGTTCGTATTCATGATGCAAGTACCCTGACAAACTACACAAGTGGCTTACTGAAACTGGAAGGTGTTCATGTGGCTTTGTCAGGAACACAATCAAATGGCGCAGTGGAAGGTCCTACTGCTGCTCAGTTCACTGCAGGTGCCAAGAACAGCGTTGCGGCTGTTGCAAGCCTTCTGTTGCCAGCCGGATTTAATTCAATCACTGCAAAGCCAGCATTATTGCCACAAGCAGGTTCTCCTTTGTTGACCGGCGGAGCAACTTTGCCAGCCGGATTTGATGCAACTGCTTATGCTGGTGCGTTCAGCACAACTGACTGGACTGAGGGATGGGCTAACTTCGATCCTCAGAACACAGATTACTCTTTGAAGAAATAATAGTTCTTATATAATTGGTGTCAGAATTTAAAAAGGCCGGAAACGTATGTCTCCGGTCTTTTTTGTTATGTAAAACCGCCGTTTACTATTCAACAATTCCTTGTCCCTTTTCGGCGCTAAAATTGTCGAGATCGTGTACAAAACCGTTGATCACGGCATATTTAATCTTACCATCTTTTTTCAGGATAAAAGTGGCTGTATTGCCAAGCCCCGGCGTACCCGACGGAGCGGCCTGGCCGCTTCTTAATATATGTAACGGGGTCGTGGTAAAATAAAGCCCGAGTGCGCGTGTATTCGAGTCAGCTGCAAGCCGCACGTAAGTATAACCCTGGCGCAGCAGGTCCAATGCATTCAGTTTACTGATCTCGCTCACATTCTTGTAAGCCGTCGGGTAAACTTTTCCTTTTTCGATCGTATACCCTTTCGCGTCGAGCTCCTGGCTTCCGTATTGCGGGTGCAGGTCGCCGAAATCTTCTATTTTACTATAATAAAAAAACTTGGTCGCGTTGGAATAGCTTACCTCGTTCCGGTTAATGCCCAGATCGGCGGTAAATGATTTACCTGACTGCCTTACTGTTGCATTCCTCACTACTAAATCGTAAACCCAGCGGCCGTTTTCAGGTATTTTATAATAATCTTCCCGGTTTTCTTTGGTCAAAGAGTTGTCAGCAATCTTACCTAGCGCAGACAATATCGCCATAAAATTGAGCTGACGGATATATTGTTTTTCAGGATCGCCTACATATCCCCCCGATTCGATCAATACCAAAGTTGTCCCCCATTTCTGAACATTATCTCCAAAGCCGCGCGGCTCATGATCGTCGGAATACCTGGCTACCTGTCCGGGAATGTAGTTTTGCAGGATCCTGTTCATTCCCACGATCAGCTGCATCGAACGCTGACGCACGTCATTAATAGACAATTCGTAATCATATGAGGTGGCCAAAAATGAAATGGTAGCCACTTTCGGGCTGCGGCCGGCCGAATACCTCGGGCTCTGATCGTGCAGATTGAATCCGTAATCCGGTTTCAGTCTGTCTACCAATCCTTTTAATATCATCGCCTCCGGGGTTTGTCTGGCTGCGGCGTCGCGGTTCATGTCAATACCCTGCATGGTCCGGCGCTGGTAGCGTTCTGCGCCGTCGGGATTGAGCATTGGGACGAAATACAGGGTCGTTTTTTCGAGCAGCTCTTTGCGGAAACTATCAAAGCCGTCGTTTTTTCCTTCCAGGAAATTAAACATATCAAAGCTGGCCATGGTAGCGGTCGGTTCGTCGCCGTGCATTTGTGTCCAGAGCAGTACTTTTTTCTTGCCGGTACCAATTTTCAACATTTGGATAGTGCGCCCTTCGAACGATTCTCCCACTTTTTCGATGGTATACATTGGATTTCCCTGTCTCCTGGAAATCAATGGAAGAATGTCTTTTTGCTTGAAGCGCCGCTGTGTCAATGCAGCATCTTTGAACGTAGGGTGTGCTTTGAAAAGCTTTTGGGCCAGATCGTCCGACTGCGCCATGGATTGAGAGGTAGCCAATGTGATCAGGAAAAAAAATAGTCGTGAAAAAAATAGTTCCATGATGGTAAAAAGCCATTTTGCAACCGCAAGGTACTGAAATCTCTAAGCAAATTTTAATGCAATTTTTACTTGACGGCTGCCGGTGTTTACATTTTTTGCTTACATTTGTCCCATGATAATCGCTGAAACATATCATCATTTTCATCATAGCCGTGAGGCTTTCGGTCGTCTTGGGTGATATGTTTTTGCAAGTAGTGTTGTAATAAGGTTGAATACATAGTATCCCCAGAAGCCCGGTTTTTTAATCGGGCTTTTTTTGTTCTTTTCTCAATATCGAAACTGGATGAAAACTGTAATCATCAAGTATAATGCAGGTAATGTGCAGTCGGTCATGTACGCGCTCGACAGACTGGGCGCGGGGTATATTTACACGGATGACGTAGCCGAAATTACATCTGCTGATAAAGTCATTTTTCCCGGCGTGGGTGAGGCGAGCACAACGATGAGCTACCTGCGGAAAACCGGTCTGGACAAAGTAATCCCCGTGTTAAAACAACCAGTGTTCGGTACATGCGTGGGAATGCAGCTGATGTGCAGGTATTCGGAAGAAAACGATACGGAATGCATGGGGATATTCGATGTAGATGTAAAAATATTTCCGACCGATTCCGGCATGAAAGTGCCGCACATGGGATGGAATAATATATTTGACTATAAAACCCCGCTTACTGAGGCTATTCCCGAAAGTGCGTTTATGTATTTCGTACACAGTTACGCGGCGCCAGTTTGTGAATATACCGTCGCTACGTGCGATTATGCGTTTCCGTTTAGTGCGATGCTGCACCGGGATAATTTTTATGCAGCACAATTCCACTGTGAGATCAGCGGCGATGCGGGGCAGCAGATTATCGAGAATTTTTTGAATTTAAAATCCTAAATACCTGACCATAAATGATCGAAATAATACCGGCTATTGATCTGATTGAAGGAAAGTGTGTACGCCTTACACAAGGCGATTACGGGCAAAAAAAAATATATAATGAGAATCCGCTGGAAGTTGCAATGCAATTTGAGGATGCAGGACTGAAACGGTTGCATTTGGTAGATCTGGACGGGGCAAAGGCCAAAAAGGTCGTCAACTGGAAATTATTGGAAAGTATTGCTTCCAAAACTTCGCTGCATATTGATTTTGGCGGCGGCGTTCAATCGGACGATGATTTGCGGGTCGTTTTTGAAAGCGGCGCGAAGCAGGTGACCGGGGGCAGTATTGCCGTGAAAAACCCTGAGCTATTTCATCATTGGCTGCAAACCTACGGCGGGGATAAGATCATATTGGGCGCTGACGCAAAAAATGAAAAGATCGCTGTGAGCGGCTGGGAGGAAGGCACTGCGATCTGGGTGTATGATTTTGTGGAAGAATATGTGGAAAAAGGAGTGAAATATACGATCAGCACCGACGTAGCGAAAGACGGTTTGTTACAGGGACCTTCATTTGACCTTTATAAAAATCTACAGGACAAATGCCCCGATCTTAACATTATTGCCAGCGGAGGTATCAGTGGGATTGAAGACGTGGAGAAATTGGCCGAAATGAATATCTACGGAGTAATTATCGGGAAGGCGATTTATGAAAACAGGATCAGCCTACCTGAACTTATGCGTTTTTCAGCCTGAAATTATGCTAACAAAAAGAATAATCCCCTGCCTGGACGTCAAAGACGGGCGAACTGTAAAAGGGGTCAATTTTGTGAATCTGCGGGATGCGGGTGATGCCGTGGAGCTGGGCGCATTGTATGCGGCACAGGGTGCTGATGAACTTGTTTACCTCGATATTACGGCCACGATCGACGGCCGCTCGACATTTATTGAGCTCGTGAAGAGGGTAGCGCAGACGATCAACATCCCTTTTACTGTCGGAGGCGGGATTTCCTCGATTGCCGACGTTTCCGCACTACTGCATGCAGGAGCTGATAAAGTATCTATTAATTCAGCCGCTGTCCGCAATCCTGACCTGATCAACGAACTTTCTCTTGAATTTGGCAGTCAATGCATTGTAGTCGCGATCGATACGCGTTATATAGACACTGAAAACGGAAAGGAGCATATCGTTCACACGCACGGAGGCCGCAAAGCTACCGAACTCCGGACGATCCCGTGGGCAAAGGAAGTGGAAGAGCGAGGGGCCGGTGAATTGTTGCTGACCTCGATGGACACCGACGGTACAAAGAACGGTTTCGCACTGGAGCTCACGGCTACGGTCTCAGGTAATGCCAATATCCCGGTGATCGCCTCGGGCGGTGCAGGAAATATGGGGCATTTTTACGATGTTTTTACAATAGGAAAGGCTGATGCGGGGCTGGCGGCAAGCATTTTTCATTTTCGGGAAATTGATATACCCGATCTGAAAGACTATTTAAACAGCAAGCAGCTTCCAATCAGATTAACCAGATAACCAGGACGAAATGAGCGATAACTTTTCTACGATTGATTTTGAAAAATCGGCCGATGGGCTGGTACCGGTAATTATCCAGGATTTTCATACCGACAAAGTGCTGATGCTCGGTTATATGAATGCGGAAGCACTGGAAAAGACCAGACTGGAAGGCACAGTTACGTTTTTCAGCAGGAGCAAGCAGCGGTTGTGGACGAAGGGCGAAACCTCCGGAAATTTTCTTTTTATAAACGAGATTATCGCCGACTGTGACGGAGATACGCTGTTGATCAAAGCTACTCCGGCGGGGCCGACTTGTCACACAGGTGCGGATACCTGTTTTGGGGAAAAAAATAGTCAGGATGCCCGAATCGGGGAGGCGTTTTTTCTCAACTATCTTCAAAAGAAAGTGATCAGGGAAAGAAAATTAAATCCTACCGAGGAGTCCTATACCAGTAGCCTTTTCAAGAGAGGAATTAATAAAATAGCGCAAAAGGTAGGGGAGGAAGCGGTTGAAGTTGTGATCGAGGCAAAGGATAATGATACCGAGCTTTTCAAGAACGAAGTGTCCGATTTGCTGTTCCACCTTTTGGTCCTTTTGGAAGAAAAAAACATTGACTTAGATGAGGTAATTGACGTACTTCGTAGCCGTCACCAATAAATGCATATGGTATGAAATTACTCCTACGACTTGTAATCAGTACTTTGGCAGTGCTGGTAGGTGCCCATTTAATTCCAGGTGTTTCTGTTGAAAGTTTTACGACCGCTATCGTTGTAGCGATCGTTCTGGGGATCCTCAATACATTTCTTAAGCCGGTCCTGCAGATACTCGCACTCCCCATTACGATTTTGACGCTCGGACTGTTCTATTTTGTCGTTAATGTTTTCATTATTTACCTGGCCAGCTTTATGGTAGATGGATTTTACGTGAGTAACTTCTTTTCTGCCCTTTTCTTCGGCCTGGTCGTTTCTGTTGTTTCAGCTATTCTTGGTATGTTTTTGGACTAGTGTTAAGTATAAGGCCTGCAAATAGGGTCGAAAATGGATACACATGATTTGATAACTACCTGATTATGCTTAGCCAAATAGAGGAAATTAAAGACACGCTTTTTAAATATTTCGAGACCAGGATCGACTTATTTAAGATTGAGACGAGGGACAAGATCGAGCGCGCCGTTGTGATGGCAATTTATGGGGCTCTGGTGTTATGCATTGCCCTGACAGTGCTGATATTAGTTGTAATTTTAATAGGGACTTTCCTGAACAAGTGGCTGGACAGTGACTATCTGGGGTACCTGATCCTGCTTGGAGTATTTGTTATCAAGTTGATTATCTGGATAGTATGGAAAGAAAACTTTATCCGCATGATACGTTCGATTATCGTCCGCTTTTTAAAGGATAAGGAGGAATAAAGGTTTCCAGGTCTATTTTAAGAAATAAATTAGCCCGATTTGCTATTTTTGGGTTCTATTGAATCCTTAGGGCACCATTAAACAGAAATGAAATGAGTACTCCAATAGATTCTTCGGTCAAGATTACCAAGCCATTTTCATCTGACACGGATAAGGACAAGCAGGACCTGTTACTGGATGCTGATATTTATCGTGACAAACTGGAAAACCAGTGGAGCGAACTGAAAACCGACGCCACTGAATATGGGAAAAAGGCTCTGGTAATTGGCGGTGTAGTAGCCACTACTTTTGTCGTGATGAATGCTTTCCTGCCCAAATCGAAAAAAGATCGGGAAAAGGAGGCCGCAAAAAATAGGAATGAAGACGTCCAGGAAAACCAGTTGCACCTGATAAGTGAGGAAAGGTTGAAGAAGGAAAAGAGACAGTCGCAGGTTGGGCAGGCAGTTCAAAGTCTGGCCTGGACACTGGCTGTGGCCTGGGCTCGCCAGAAGCTGAAGCATATCATTGAAGACGAACGAAAAACTGAATGAAAACAGCGAATCATCAAATCGCAGACCTCCTTTCGATGCGTAAAATAGAGAAAAGGAAATCGTTTGCTGTTCTCTTAGACCCAGATAAAGTTAATCTTTCTACTTTTCCGAAATTCCTCGAATATGCGGCAGGTCACGGTGTTGACTTCTTTTTCGTTGGCGGAAGTCTGATTACCAACTACGCCATTGATAAGCTCATCTCCGCAATTCACGAGCATACAGATATTCCTGCCATTCTTTTTCCCGGCAGCAGCTTACACATTGACCCGTCTGCGGATGCAATTTTACTACTATCATTAATTTCAGGTCGTAACGCAGACTTGTTGATCGGGCAGCATGTAATCGCAGCGCCCTTGTTGAAACGAAGCGGCATTGAAGTATTGCCGACTGGATATATGCTGGTTGAAAGTGGCAGGCTTACCACAGTTTCTTACATAAGCGGTACCACGCCACTGCCCCGTGATAAGGCTGGCATAGTTGCTTGTACTGCACTGGCCGGCGAATACCTGGGCTTAAAGCACATGTTCCTTGATGCAGGAAGTGGTGCGCAGTTTCCCGTTCCCTGTGAAATTATAGCAGCTGTCCGTGCGGCAGTGGATACGCCGATTATCGTCGGCGGCGGAATCAATTCCTTCGAAATGGCGGATATTGCCCTGGGCGCAGGTGCTGACGTGATAGTCGTTGGAAACGGGATAGAGCAGAACCCCGAACTCCTTCCTGAAATCGCACAATGTGTCGATAGTTATAACCGTAAGCTGGAAAGTGTTTGATGTATGATTGAATTTATTGGATTTAAATAAGTGATTTAAGTTTTTTCTAAGGAATTTTTAAGTTCTTGGAAAAATACAATGTCAAAATTTAGGAATATCCAGTTTAATCGTATTACCTTTGCATCGAACCTTAATTACACCCAAGAAATGAAAAAATTCTTTGCATTTGCGTTTGTTGCCGGGATGGTAGCTTTCGCTTCTTGTACTAGCAAGCCAGCTGACGAATCTGCTGACACTACTGCTGTAACTGTTGAAACTCCGATGGTAGATACTACTGCGGTTGATACAATGGCTTCTGATACAGCAGCTGCTGATTCAATCAAGTAATCAGACGTACAAGTCGAAATTTTGAAAAGCCCTATGAAAATAGGGCTTTTCTTTTTTTATTTAAGGGATGAAAAGTACCTCTTTCCGCTTGCATGTTCCTTCTGCCGCCAGTGAATATTGCGACTGGCTTTTTAGCAATCACAAGTTCGTTTTCCTATTGTCCCGCCCACGCCGTACCAGGTTGGGAGATTTCACCGTAAAACCGGGATTAATCCCAAAAATTACCGTCAACGCCAATCTGAATCCTTACAGTTTCCTCATCACTTACCTGCACGAGGTAGCGCATTGTGTGGTTCATTATAAATATAAAGGAAGGCTCAAAAAACGCGTTGCTCCGCACGGACAGGAGTGGAAGCATGAGTTTGGTGTTCTTTTACAGCCTGTCCTGACCGAAAGTGTTTTTCCGAAAGACATTCTCGTACACTTAGTTCGTTATTCAAAAAATCCTACAGCTTCGACGGGAGGAGATCAGTTGCTGTTCAATGCGCTCAGAAAATATGACGATCAGGCAGCGAATATCGGAAGGGTTTTGCTTGCTCAGTTGCATGAAGGATCAAATTTCGTGTTTCAAAACAGGACTTTTACCCGCGGAATTTTGAGAAGAACGCGGATACTTTGTACAGATAAGGCGTCTCAGCGCCTTTATACAATACCAGCCCATGCATTGGTGGAAGCGTGCTGACATTTTGAGGTGTTTGATTCTCCCTGTCTTTTTTTACCTGGGCGCTTCGTTTTCTTTTCTCTCCGCCCAATCAATTTTGTCAGAAGGTACCTGGTTTAAAATTGCTGTTACGCAAACCGGTGTCTGCAAAATAGACCACGCACTTTTGCGTCAAATGGGCGTGGAAACTGCTCAGGTAAATCCCTCTCTGCTTCGGATTTTTGGTACCGGTGGCGAGATGTTGCCCCAATCAAATGCGGATCAAAACAGCGGCAGGCTTGTTGAGAGCGCCATTTTAGTGCAGGGAGAGCAGGATGGTAAATTTGATGCTGGCGATGCGATTTACTTTTATGCGGAGTCACCTCACGTTGTTCTCTACGACTCAGCCAGTTCAAAACTGTACCATCAGCTGAATTACTATTCCGACACAAGCTACTATTACCTCACTTTCGGTCAAAAAGCAGGGCTCAGGATAAAGAATGCTGATCAGGCTTCGGCTTCTGGAAACGTCATCAGCCAGTTCGATGATTATTGGTACCACGAGCAGGAACTCAGCAATCTGCTCAAATCAGGCCGCGATTGGTGGGGCGAATATATAGGAAATACAGCGCTTAATATAGAGGCTGAGATTTCCAGTGTAGTTCCCGGATCGCGTATGATATTCACAGGCTCGGCGATAGGAGCTGCTCAGGTCCGAACCCGTTTTAGCTGGCAACTGAATGCTGAAAATCTGGGCGAAACTTCGATCGGTACGGTCGGTGCCGGAACTTACGATGTAAAAGCATTAAGGTCTGACTTTACTCATATTTTTAACGCTTCGGCGACGCCAACTAGAATTTTCAGGCTAGGTGTTATCCATGACAAAAACGGGCAAAGCGCTGCACCTGGCTATCTGAATTTTCTGGCATTGCAGGTCAAGCGCGAGTTACGTTTTTTTGACAGGCAGCAGATCTACCATTTTGCTTCACAAGCTGCCGGCATCGCTACTTATCGATTTGCTGGCTCACCAGCCGGTAGCATACTCTGGGATATCAGCAATAGTGAAGCGCCTTTATCCATCTCCAATCAGGGAACTTCCGGTGATTTTTTGTTCAATCGGGAAGTACGGAGAAAATTGGCAAAATATATCAGCTTCAGACCTGAGCAGGCGATCGAGCCTTCAGGCTGGCAGCAAATAGCAAATCAGGATATAATCTCCCTCGACACGCCCGATCTGCTAGTAGTCACATCCGCGACCTGGCAGTCGGAGGCAGAGCGCTTGGCCGCCTTGCGGGCCAATAAAAATGGTTTGAAAACCGCAGTGGTCACTTCCCGGCAGATATATAATGAATATGCAGGAGGGAAGCCGGACGTTACTGCAATCCGAAACTATGTCAGGCATTTGTATCAAAAAACGCCGGGGAAACTTAAATACCTGCTGCTATTTGGCGATGCTACTTATGATTATAAAAATCTTTTAAAAAATCAATCTGCCGCTCAGCTGGATAACTGGATACCCGTTTACGAAAGCCGGGAGTCGCTAAATCCGGTCTATACTTACTCCTCAGACGACTATTTTGGTTTTATGGAAGCTGATGAAGGCGAGTGGGAGGAGTCGGCGGCAGGCGACCATATACTGAATATCGGAGTCGGTCGGCTGCCTGTTAAAACGATTGGCGAGGCGAAAACAGTAGTCGACAAACTGATCCGATATGAAACGCTTCGTACGAATGGCAACTGGAAAAATCGGGTGCAATTTATAGCGGACGATGGCGACGGGAATATTCACCAGCGGCACGCCGACCAACTGGCCGGCCTCGTTCAGAATGACCTGTTTCCGGAACGTATTTTTATAGATGAATATCCGCAATTAACAACCGATGCAGGGCAGAAATCACCCGCCGTGAATGCAAGGATCAGGAAGGGAATTGATGAGGGCACGTTGATAATCAATTACACCGGGCACGGAGGCGTGGGCGGCTGGGCAGAGGAACAGGTGCTGACGCTGACCGATATGCTCAGCGCCAGGGGGATGAATAATTTGCCTTTACTTTTTACTGCTACCTGCGATTTCGGAAGATATGACGATCCGGGGGCTGTGTCTGGTGCAGAAACAATGGTACTTAGCCCAAAAGGCGCTGCAATTGGCGCGATCAGTACCACGAGGCCTGTCTTTTCGAGTACCAACTTCACTCTGAGCAAAGCATTTTATGAAGCACTTATTCAGAAGAATCCCGGAAGACGAATGGGTGATTTTTTTAAAGAAACTAAAAACAGAGCACTTGTCGGGAGCTTGAACCGCAACTTTACTTTGCTGGGCGATCCTTCCATGAGGCTGGCGGCCGGACAGAAAGGCATTCGATGGTCTCCGGTTGCAGACACGCTACGCGCTTTACAAAAGGTTACATTAACAGGTCAGATTTTCGACAAAGGAAATAATGAGGTGGACAAGAATTTTCAGGGAAAAGCCAGGGTCATTATTTACGACAAGCCTGTGTCGTTCGAAACGCTTGGAAGTGAAGGTAATAGTGAAAAATATTCTGAATTTCGCAGCAGGTTGTTTGACGGGGACGTAACGGTTAAAGAGGGGAGCTTCATTTGTCAGTTTGTGGTGCCCAAAGACATAGATTACAGATATGGTATTGGAAGGGCAAGTATTTACGCGATCAGTGCCGACAGTGCTGCCGATGCCTCCGGGCAGCTGCCGGTGATCGTGGGAGGCAGTGCTTCCGTATTTGCGGATAAAACGCCTCCAAAAGTGGTAGGATATATTAACAATGACGCATTCAAAGATGGTGACAATGTCAGTACATCCTCGGTATTTTATGCCCGGGTGGGCGATGAAAGCGGCATTAACTTGTCAAGAGCGGGGATTGGGCATGATATGACGCTAACGATCAATGACACGTTGACGATAATACTCAATGATTACTTCACAGCCGATCTCGACGATTACCAATCAGGGACAATCCGTTTTCCGTTGGATAATTTACCTGCCGGTAGCTATAATGTTCGCCTAAAAGTATGGGACACATATACTAACTTTTCGGAAATATCGTTCGGATTTCAAGTGGTTGAACCCCGGGGTATCAAACTCAATGCCCTGAAATTATTTCCTAATCCTTTTCAATCGGATCTGTCATTTGAACTTAACCATAGTCGTGCAAATGAAGACGTAGAGTTAATTTTAAATATTCTGTTGAGTAACGGGCAGCGTTTGGGAACTTTTAAATGGCAATATTATAATAGCGAGGCGACTATTTCACAATCGCTTGATCCCAGGCAGTTGGGCAGCAGGATTCCCTTGAATATCCCACTTGTTTATCAGTTGTTGATACGATCACTAAAAGATAGTACCTTCGACCAAAAGTCGGGCAGGTTGATACGCTCCCGATAATATAATAAAACTTAGTACTTTTTTTAGTAATAACTATCTTTCATTGTATTTTTGACCCTTTAAAAGAAGCTGATACAAAGCACTTCCTATCGCAAATCCAATTTCTATGAAACTTTTTTTTGGTACTTTTTCCCTTTTATCTATTCTCACACTGAGCACAGTCTCCGCTCAACAAGACTCAGTAAGGATTCCCGCTTCACCACTTACTTTTTTAACATTTGCACCTGACGCAAGAAGCGCCGCGATGGGAGAAGCCGGAGTGGCATCAAGTCCGGACGCTAACGCGACTTACTGGAATGCCGCCAAACTTCCTTATAACACCAAGGATTTCGGGATATCTGCTTCGTACACGCCCTGGCTCAGAGATTTGGTGAGTGATATGTGGCTGGGCTACTTGTCAGCTTATAAAAAGTTGGGAGACAACCAGGCAGTGGCATTCTCGGTTAACTATTTCAACAATGGAGAGCTGGATCTCCGGGATGCGGTAGGTACGCAGATGGGTTATTTCAATTCAAGGGAGCTGGCGATCAACGGAACATATTCGCGTCAGTTAGGCAAAAACTTCTCAATGGGTTTGACTTTGAAATATATATCGTCAAACCTTGCCGGCGATGCTGTAATTAAGAACATATCATTGAGCCCTGCTCGTGTTGCAGCTGGCGATATCAGTGCTTACTACCGCAAAGAGCTTAAAAATGAAGATACCGGAAGCGAACTGACCTGGTCGTTGGGCGCGGTGCTTTCCAACCTGGGAGGTAAAATCAATTATGGCTCAGGGACAGATACTGAAAACTTTATTCCCACTAACCTGCGCGTCGGTGCCGGTTTGTCGTACTCTGGCGATGGCAGGAACAAATTCAATTTCATTGTTGACGCTTACAAATTAATGGTACCGACACCGGATGGTACAAACTACAATGCGAGGCCACTATTAAAAGGTGTTTTTGGATCATTCTCCGATGCACCGGACGGATTCAAGGAAGAAATGCAGGAAGTGGCAATATCAGCCGGAGCTGAATACTGGTACAACAATATCTTCGCCCTGAGAGCTGGTTATCACGGGGAAAACAAATTCAAAAACGGAAACAGATTCTTTACAGCCGGTGCAGGTATTCGTTTTATGGACAGATATGCAGTCGACTTTGCTTATCTTTTCCCGGTTGCTCAAACCAGCCCGCTGGCTAATACACTCCGCATTACGCTTTCAATGAGCCTCAATAAAGCAGAGAGGCTTGACGTAAACGACACTGAGAACTAACCAGCTATTATTATATTTAATTTTTTCGGAGCGAATGGCGTTATTGCAACGTCATTCGTTTTTTATTTATCCCGCTGCAATGCTACTCGACCGCTCCATCGCCCCAGATTTCAAGGTTATCAGTTCTATCAACTTGCCAGATGCTCAGACACATACGCTCGATAACGGTATTCTGCTCCATGTGATCAACATTGGCGATCAGCCTGTAATCCGCATTGAATGCATTTTTGAAGCCGGGAATTGGTATGAAAAAGAAATCGGAGCGTCTTATTTCGCTATAAAAATGCTTTCTGAAGGTACGAGCAGGCTCGGCTCGGCAGAGATAAGTGAAGCATTTGACCGGCTTGGGGCTTTTACCGAGATGATGCATACGCCGGATCGTATAGGAATCGTCGTTTATTGTCTTTCCAGGTTTTTGACGGAGGTATTGCCACTGGTGAGCCAGCTTATTCAACAGGCCGCAATTCCTGAAAAGGAGCTGAGCGAGTTGAGGAACATTACGCTCCAAAACCTTAAAGTCAACAAAGAGAAGAATGCATACCTTGCCACAACGGAGTTCAGGGCACGTCTTTTCGGCACGGATCATCCTTACGGACAGAGCCAGGACGAAGCGCATATTGAAGGACTGTCGCGGGATGCAATCCTGGAACATTATAATCAATTTATAAAACATGGTAGGTTTACCGTGGTTCTGGCAGGCCAGATATCAGGAGCGGACGTTAACCTTGTAAATCGGACATTCGGCAAAAGTCAGATAGGAGCGCATCAGGCGAAGCCGGCATTCCTGATCAAATCGTCCTATCAGGGGCAGGAGGCTGTGATCGAAAAGGCTGATAGTGTGCAGTCGTCAATCAGGATGGGAAGGGTTTTATTTAACCGCCATCATGAAGATTACTTTAAAATGCTGGTAGCCAATGAGATCTTGGGAGGGTATTTTGGTTCGAGGTTGATGAAGAATATTCGTGAGGAAAAAGGGCTGACTTACGGGATTTCGTCGCACGTTGCTACTTTACGTAATGCCGGCTATTTTATGATCGGTACCGATGTAAAGAAAGAATTTACTGAATTGACAATTGAAGAAATAAAGAAAGAGATCAATAAGCTTCAAACCGAGCGTGTGGGGGAAGAAGAGCTTACTACGGTGAAGAATTTCATGGCGGGCGAATTTGCCGGTTCACTCAATACCGCATTCGAAGTCGCCGACCGTCAGAAAGTTCTGCTTTTGGATGGGTTACCTGCCGATTTTTTCAATCATTATATCGATCGGATCCAGGCTGTTACCAGCGAGGAAATTCAGCAAATGGCGAATTTGTATTTGAAGCCGGAAGATATGATCATTGTGGTTGCGGGCGGAAAGTAGATGTTAATTTGCTTGGTCCAGCGCTTCTTTATAAGCTTTCAGGCAGCGTTCCCGAGCGAATTTGTGGTCAACCATAGGTTCCGGGTATTCGGCTGTCCCGAATTCAGGAACCCATTTTTTGATATATTCACCTTTCGGGTCAAATCTTTCAGCCTGGGCAGTTGGATTGAAAATCCGGAAATAGGGTGCGGCGTCCGTGCCTGAACCGGCTGCCCATTGCCAGCCTCCGTTATTTGCAGCGAGGTCGTAGTCCAGCAATTTTTCTGCAAAATAAGCTTCACCCAGTCGCCAGTCTATCAGCAGGTGTTTGGATAAAAAGCTGGCGGTGACCATTCTCACCCGGTTATGCATAAAGCCGATCGCATTAAGCTGCCGCATACCTGCATCCACCAACGGATAGCCTGTTTTTCCTTCGCACCAGGTCTTAAAATCATCTTTATCGTAACGCCATTTGATGTGATCATAAGCGCTGCGAAATGCCTTTCCGTTTCCAACTTCGGGAAAGTTCGCCAGGATCTGCTGGTAAAAGTCGCGCCAGATAAGCTCATTCAAAAAAACATTGCTGTGTTCCTTAGCCTTGCGCGCTAGTTGGCGGATACTTACCGTGCCAAAACGAAGATGGATGCCTATTCTGCTGGTCGCTTCCTTAGCCGGAAAGTCCCGCGCTTCGGCATAATTTCCCAAAAGCTCCTCGCTGACTTTTGCTGAAGGGAAATCATAATGTGAATACTCAAAACCCATTTCCTTTAAAGAAGGAATAGTGGGGCCGTACCATTTCAGAAGGTTTTTTAAGTACTTTCTGGAAGGATAAGAAGAAAGAAAAAAGTCGTTGCTTTTTTCTTTCCACGCCCGGCTGTACGGTGTAAATACAGTGTAGGGTGAATTTTGACCTGAGAGAATTTCTTTTTTCTCAAAAATTACCTGATCCTTGCAGATTTTAAAGACGGTATCTTTCTTTTTTAAAATATTGTAAACTTCCCGGTCGCGCTCGGTGGCGTAGGGTTCGTAATCGGTATTGGTATATACTTCCGCAATATTGTATTCATCGCTCAGCTGTTTCCAGATTTTCAAAGGAAATCCGTAATGTACCAGTAAATCGGCATCCCTTAATCTTAGGTCTTTTCTAATATTCTCAATCTCCTGAAAGATAAAGGTCACACGCGGATCTTCCTTATTTTCGAGGTCGTCGAGGATATTTTTATCAAAAATAAAGAGCGGGACAACAGGATAACCTGACTTCAATGCATAGTAAAGCCCTGCATTGTCATCGAGCCGCAGATCGCGGCGCAGCCAGAATATCGCTATTTTCTCTTTTTTTGGCAGGCTCATGAAATCTTGAAAATGTAATCGGTTGGGCAGCGTACGAATAAATATGAAGTAACTATATTTACCCCATAATGTTGCCGGAACAATACATTAAAAAATCCGGCCAAAGCATCAAATATAACCTTTATACCCAGCATGAAACTACAATTGACTATCCTTTTCAGCCTGCTCTGCCTTGCAGCGTCCGCTCAGAAGCCTGCGGACAAACAGGAATGGAAGCAGCTTTTTAACGGCAAAAACCTGGACGGATGGGATATCAAGATCCGTGGTTATGAGCTGAATGATAACTACAAAAATACATTCCGGGTAGAGGATGGAAAAATGATCGTCAGGTATGATCAATATGATGATTTCAAACAAAAGTACGGGCACATTTTCTATAAGGGCGATTTTTCATATTACCGCATTGCAGTTGAATACCGTTTTGTAGGCGAGCAGGCGCCGAAAGGAGAGGGCTGGGCCTGGCGGAACAGTGGCATTATGGTACACGGCCAACCAGCTGCAACAATGGGCAAAGACCAGGATTTTCCGGCTTCAATTGAAGTTCAGTTGTTGGGTGGAAATGACAAGGTCCGCACTACCTGTAACCTGTGTACGCCTGGAACCAATGTAGTAATGGACGGGAAGCTGATTACGAAGCATTGCGTTAATTCTACTTCAAAAACTTACAATGGAGATCAGTGGGTGAAAGCCGAAGTACTTGTTTTGGGCGATTCTCTGATTCAGCATTTCGTTAATGGTGAGAAGGTATTGGAATACAACAAACCGCAGCTTGGAGGAGGAAATGTAAGCGGAAACGATCCGTCGCTGATGATAGCAGGGAAATTGCTTGATCACGGTTCAATATCGCTGCAAAGCGAAAGCCACCCCGTCGAGTTCAGAAAAGTAGAAGTACTTGAATTAATAGGTTGCATGGACCCGAAAGCTACCAATTACAAATCCTATTATGTGAAAGCGGATAATGGGAAGTGTAGTTATGGGAAGAGGTAGGTAGCTGTTAGCTGGTCGCTATTAGCTAACAGCCATTAGGTTTTAGCTTTCAAAGAGGAAGAAATTTTACTAGTGACGTACTCTATTAAAAATCCGTAAAAAATAGAATTGAAAATAAGGCCAGGCAAGAATAACACTTCTGACAACCAACTGACCGTCTTTTCATCAATGAAGCTGGAAACATATCCTAGAACTGGGTGGGAAGGAAAGCGCAGGACGAAATAAACTGTGTTGAGTAAATTGGCAAATTGAAGATTGTGCTCAGTTCGTCCATCATTTATCAAAGTCTGATAAAGTGCGAAGAGAGTTATCAGGAAAATGATAACCGTGATAACGATAAATCTATAATGACGGAAAATCCTGGTAGCCATGAATTGGATTGGGGAGGGAAATTTTAATTCGTATGTAGTTTTTAGCTTAACATTGATGCCAGGCGAGCTATAGCGAGTTCCAGGAAAAAGCCGTATAAAATAGCATTGATTAGCAAACTAGGAAAGAATAGCACAGAGGCCAGATCAGCGCCGCTCTTATAACTGCTCAAATAATCTATAAGTAGAAAAGCCGGATAGCGCAATATCAAGAACATGTCTGCTACTGAATTGAAAAAGACACTATCTCCCAAAGTACCTTCTTCTCTTGCCCAAGCGTTCAATAGTGAAAATAGAATAATGAGAAAGACTATTGTTGTCACTACATAAAACCTACTTCGATTGAAGTGCCCGAGCGTCATTGATTTTCATCATTTAAATAACAAAACAAAAGAGGTTACCAGTAAATGGCAACCTCTTTTGTTTCTTAACTATTTTTCGGCTTTCTAGTCATTATTCAAAGGTATTGGCTGTTAGCTAAAACCTAAAACCTAATGGCTAACAGCTAAACAGCCAAATACCTACAACCGCACAATCTCCGCCCCAATCGCATTCAACCTTGTATCAATGTTCTGATACCCACGGTCTATCTGCTCTATATTATCGATAATACTTACCCCTTTTGCTGACATAGCAGCGATCAGCAATGCTACTCCAGCCCGAATGTCCGGTGAAGTCATGCGGATTCCTCTGAGTTGCGTTTCGCGGTTATGACCGATTACAGTTGCCCTGTGCGGATCACAAAGAATGATCTGCGCGCCCATCTCAATCAGTTTATCCACAAAAAACAGCCGGCTTTCGAACATTTTCTGGTGAACAAGTACAGTTCCCTGCGCCTGTGTGGCAGTTACCAGGATAATGCTTAGCAAATCTGGCGTGAAACCTGGCCAGGGCGCATCAGCGACGGATAGCGTAGAGCCGTCAAGGTAGTTTTCAATACGGTAATTTTCCTGTGCAGGAATAAAAATATCGTCTCCGCGAAATTCCATTTGAATTCCCAGCCGCTGAAAAACGTCAGGAATAATGCCCAATTGAGGTATTTGGCAATTTTTGATCGTGATTTCCGATTTCGTCATGGCAGCCAGACCGATAAAGCTGCCGATCTCGATCATGTCCGGCAGCATCGTGTGTTCCGTTCCCCTCAGTTCGCTCACACCTTCTACGACCAGCAAGTTCGAGGCAATGCCTGAGATTTTAGCGCCCATCCTGTTCAGCATTTTACAAAGCTGCTGCAGGTAGGGTTCGCAGGCGGCGTTGTAAATTGTTGTAGTACCTTCGGCCATCACCGCTGCCATTAAAACATTGGCTGTGCCGGTTACCGAAGCTTCATCCAAAAGCATGTAAGCGCCTTTGAGATTGGCGGCGTCTACTTTATAAAATCCACCATCTTCTTCGTCGTAGCTGAACTGTGCTCCCAATTTTTCAAAACCCAAAAAGTGGGTATCCAATCTTCTGCGGCCGATTTTATCTCCACCGGGGCGGGGAATGCGGCCCTTTCGGAAACGGGCAAGCATAGGGCCCAGCAGCATCACCGAACCACGAAGTGCAGCGGCTTTCTGACGGAACGAATCTGATTCGAGGTAGTCAAGGTTAATTTCACTTGCCTCAAACCGGACAGAGCTTTCGCTTAATCTGGTACATCTTACTCCGAGGTCGCCCAGCAGATTGATGAGCTGATTGACGTCCCTGATATTGGGGATATTATGAATGGTAACAGGTTCTTTGGTCAGAAGTACGGCGCAAATTATCTGAAGCGCTTCGTTTTTGGCGCCCTGGGGTACGATCTCTCCCTTGAGACGTTTGTCTCCGGTTATTTTAAATGAAGCCATGATTGGTATGTGCGGTTGCAGAATATTTTACGATCCGGAAATTAAATCCCGGATTTCTTGCGGTTATTGCGGTTGTTACCGTTGCGGCCAGAGAATTTGTTTGGCCTGTTCCGGTTGGGGTTACCCTGGTTATTCCCCCCCTGCCGCTCAGAATTGTGGTTGGCTTGTGCTTTGAAGCTTCCCCCCTGGTGGTTACCACGGTTCCTTTCCTGGCCACCACTATTGTTATTGCGGTCTTTCGGAGCAGCATCGACCGGGCCATTCTGGCGGATGTAGTCAATTTCTTCTTTCAGCGCACCTTTACTCAGTTGTTCCAGCTGGCCAAGCAATACATTGTCTTCCGGGTTATCTTTATTCCAGGCATTAAAAAACGAGCGCATCAGCCTGAAGATGTAGGAAACGAATGCGAGCTTGTCTTCTTTATTTTCTGTTTGAATGGCTTTTTCAAGCAACAGCTCAATATTCTTGCCGTAATGACGGTAGGTCAGATTTTGCTGGTTGTAGCCGACTTTCAATGGTTTTTTGCCGAGCGCTTCTTTGGAAGGCGGGGGGAAAGGGCTGTCAACGTCAAGTTCGAAGCCGGAGATAATGTACAGATCGTCCCACAACTTGTTGGTGTAATCCTGATTGTCCCGCATGTTCGGGTGTATCTGCCGCATTAGTTCGATCAGGATGTGCGCGTAAAGGTTGCGTTTCGCCTTATCCTCCATCTTAACGATGTGGTCGGCAAGCTTTTGTACGTTACTACCGTATTCTTTCAAGACAATGAATCATTTATGTAAAGGACAAAAATAAGAAGTTTTTGTCGAAAGAAATCTTTAAGGAAACCATAATAATCGCCCGTTATCAATCGTGGCTCCTTCAATTGAAACCGGGATTGCTGCTTCCGAAGCAGAAATTCTGTAAATATAGATTCCGGCAGGCTGGTTTACTGGTTTCCAAAGCAGTTCATTATTGCCAATATGCGGCTTTACGTGGAATGACCTCACTATTTTTCCGGTAATATCATAAATAGAAATGTTGACAAGGCCGGAGACATTGATTCCATTTACTTTAAAGTTAAAATGAAATGTGTCGGAAGAGGGGTTTGGATATACTTTGAAAAAGTGAATACCGGGTTCATGGCCAAGTGAAAAGTGGATTTGATAATCAGGCGCATAATTGCCTTCCGCGTCCCGCGCGCGTGCTGTGAGCAGATATTTTCCTGCCGGCAAGCTTTGTGGCAAGTGCGTTTCAAGATAAAAATGAGTTAAGTCTTCACTATTAAATTTGGCAGATTCTAGATAGAGTCGTTTCTCCGGACAGCCCTGACAAAGCGGTTGTAGCCAAATAAAAATGCCCGAAGTATCTGTTCGTATTTTCTCTGCATCTGCATCAAAAAGCCGGATTTGCAGCAATGCATTGCGGTTAATTTGCTCACCGTCTGTTAACTGGCGCCCGCCGATATGCACAGTCAGTAACGGCGGGACTATGTCGGAGCCGGCTGGGTCATTGCGCATTCTCCAGTACTTGTAAACGATGCGATTATCAGCGTCATTTTCTTCCGGAATCAGATTCTCTTCATCCAGAACAAATTCAAAAGATTCAGTACTCATGAAGGCGGGATTTCCTGGAATTTGAAATTGGATAGTATCCGCAACAGCCACCGCCTTGCATTCAATTACCTGCCTGTAAACCAATTTATCAGTATCCCATCTTCGGAAAGTCAGCTTGGGGGTCTGTTTCAAATTCCGCCCATTATTTTTAACAATAACCTTGAAAATAACCTGATCACCGGACTTTGCCGGAAGTGACAATCTCAAATAGGTCGAATCAAATGAATAATCGGGCAGCTGGGCCGGGAAAATGCGTATCGCGGGGTCGCCATGCAAGGTCATTTGCTGAACTGTGGTACTATCATAGATGTCCGGTTTACGCTGCATATTCCGCTTGATCGCCTCCTGCTGAATGGTGCCGAACGGCTGACTCGTAAATCGCGGATCAGCAAGAACTTCGTAAAAAATGTCCGTGTACCTTTTCAATGCGGTTGACACGCCATTGAATGTGTGCGCAAGAAAAAGTACAGCACCATTTTTCGGCGAGAATATCCAGTCGCTGCTGAGGGTTTTGTCTGAATAAAAAATGCTGCCCGCTGCACAACCGTTGATAATAACCGCCGGATAATTGGGGTGATTGTTATAATTGTTTTTCTCATTGCTGGCATAACCGATGTCAATATCGGTGATATCAGGCGCTGAATGCCCGAATAGCGTAACCAGAGCTGCTCCACGGTTTATTTGCCGGTAAAGTGGAATGTGTTCCACTGGATCGTCGGATTCTTTTGAAACCGTTTCAATACGCGCGCCGAGGATAGAACCGTTTAGTTTTTGTTCAAAACCCTGAACATAACTTTTGAAAACAGACAGCTCCTGCCTGGACCTGCCGCCACTCAGGTGCAGGATATTCTTTCTCCATTCCGCAGAATAAGGCTGCGCTTCAAGTGATTTAACCTTCGTCAGATAATCCAGGACCTGCTGCGGGGTAATGGCGCCAATGCGACCAACAGGAACCACCGGATATAAAATATCTCGTGTGGGGTCGGTGACAAGTGCCACATCAGAGCCGGGCCAGCCTGCATTTGGGATCAGGTCAGTTTGTGAAGGATTGCGGATCTTTCGTGCTTTTTGCGGATCAATGGATTTTCCAATCAGTAAAACAAATTTCAAGGCCCCACTTGAACGAAGCCAGGCGATCAGATTTTTAGTGCCCTGCGGACCGCGCTGACCAAAATTGAACTGGTCAAATACAGTGTTTATGTTAATAATTAAAGGCTTGTAGCCGCCACCCTGTGGTGAAGCGCGGTAGCTGGCGTAGGCTTCTACTGGGTCTGTCCCATTTGCCAAAACACGTAACAGAGGGTGCGTAATAATCAGGTAATCTGCATTTGATGCATTTATTTCCTGAAAGTGTGCTGGCCGAATACTGGCCACCGGCAAATATTCTCTCACTCCGATCACGCGCCGGGCACCATTTATGTATATCAGTTTATTTTGTCTTATCAGCTTCCTGATCAGATCAGGATTTGTGCAGTCGTAAAAGGTAGTGTTTGGCGCGTAAACGCATTTCCAGGTCTGCTGTGAGTTCTTAAAATGAAATAGCTTCTGGTCTTCTTCCGGTGCAAATTTGCTTTCCTGTAAATAACTCAGCTTTAAATAGGAAACTGAGATATGGCTGCCTGTTACTGGAACAATAGCAATCCTGCATGTGCCATTTTCACTTAGATCTCCTTTTTTTAATAAAAAAGTGGCTATCCAGGTACCGTAGTCATTAAAATGATCATTCGCAATTTTTCTGGGTAGGGCACCATCTTTCTCAATAGATATATCAAATGAATGGGCGCCGGCTGTCCATCCGGCGAGCATGATCTCGATTTCTATTTCCTGATCCGGAATATCTGCCAGATCATGCATTGGCATTTCGTAAATGGTTTTCTCTTTGATCTCCGGCCCGGTCCAGCCTTCGCCGGTATCATAATCCGACAATGCAGAGCCGTCTTCAAACCCGCTTCCATCGGGATAAAACCGGCCGGGTAAATAATGAGATGTATATAGTTGCAGTGTTTCTTCGCGATGACACAAAAGCGTTTCACCTGTATGCACCCCGCCAGCTTGTGCAATTCGCTTGCCTGACCCTCCGTCGCTTCGCCAGGTAAGGAAATAAAATGTTGTGTCCGAAAACAGACTGTAATAGCTGTGCGGCATCGCTTGCCGCATCACGTAAAGTGACGTATCACGCCTGCCGTCATTTTTTTCTCCGTAAAAACGGAGAAAACCGTCTGCATTCAACGGGACAAATCCTGAATCTGAAATTTCAATTGCTATCTCTTTGCCATCCCTGAAAATCTGGAAAGCATTGGCTGGAATGTCCGGCACCGGGATTCCTATGTCGGACAAGTCTTGAGCCGTAACCTGGTAAAATCCGGTTTTGACAATCGGGATCTTGAAGTAATGCTGTTGCGTGTTGATCCATTCATTGCCAAATAGCCGCTGGGCATGCAGCGGGGGTTGACAAAAAAATACCAGCAGAATAATGTGTGTGGCTTTATACATAGAAATACGGAAACGAGCTGTCAGTCAGCCATTTTCCGCACGTAAACATTCATCGAAAATGAATATGCATGGTCGTCGTCGGTCCCATGATATTCGGATTCAACGAGTTCCCAGTCATTTTGGTTAAGTATCGGAAAATAAGCATCTCCTTCCAGCTCAGCGTGAACGATCGTGAGATAGAGCTTTTGAACAAGCGGGAGCATCTGTTCAAAAACAGCAGCTCCTCCGAGTATAAATACGTCCGTCTCGTCAGAAAGTAACGCCAGTGCGGCGGGAATATCTTTGGCAAACTCTGTTCGCTGCGGCTCCGGGTTGCCGGCGCGCGACGTTAGTACCACGTTCCGATAGTCAGAATGCAATGCGTCAGGTGCTTCAAAGCTTGTTCTTCCCATCATAAATGGTTTTCCGGCAGTGATCCTTTTAAAGTTTTCCCACTCGTCGGGTAAATGCCAGGGTAGGTGGTTATGGTTTCCTATCACCCGATTTTCACTCATCGCGGCAATGATGCAGAGACGGGGTAGCACCGAATTTGCTCGTGTTAAATTGGACTGTTCTATCATAATCATCATCATTTTACCGGTCATCAAATAAAACAACCATTCCTCACATCACCGCGATCTTTTTAACATGGTACCTTGCATCGCAAAGTACCTGTGTATACCTTTGTATTGTTAGAAACAGAAATTCTATCTATTAGCCATGAACTTATTCATTTAAATTAACACATGAAACCACATGAATATTGAAAATGCCCAAGTGCAGATGCGGAAGGGGATACTGGAATTCTGCATTCTGCACATCATATCCCGGGGCGAAGTATACGCGTCGGATATGCTGGATGAACTCACGTCTGCTCACATCATGGTGGTTGAAGGCACACTATACCCTCTTTTGACCCGATTGAAAAATTCAGGCTGGCTGGATTATAAATGGGTGGAGTCGTCTTCGGGACCTCCAAGGAAATACTATGTTTTGACGGATGAGGGGAAGGTATTTCTGGAAGCGATGCAAGCCACCTGGTTTGAATTGGCCGACTCGGTAAAAACCGTGATTCAGCGAACTGAGGATCTGAGCAAAGCGGATCCCGGCAATCTTCCTGACCCTAACTGATCATTTAGAGACATTCGATTATTCCAATCATGAAAAAGACAATCAGCATAAATATAGGCGGTATCATTTTCCATATCGAGGAAGACGGGTACGAAAAACTGAAAGCCTACCTGGCTTCGATCCAGAAATACTTCGCCTCGTTTGCGGACAGTAAAGAAATCGTCTCAGATATAGAGGGCCGTATAGCGGAAAGGTTTATTAATAAGCAAAAAGCAGAAAATAAGCAGGTTATCTCGCTTACAGATGTAGAAGAGCTGATCGCAGCAATGGGAACTGTTGCTGATTTTGAGGCGATCGAGCAAGCTGAGGATATCCTGGCTGATCCGCTGGAAACCGCCGCGCAAAATGCGAATCCCAAACAGGAACCCGCTTCCCATACTCCTCCTAAAACCGAACCCGTTAAGCCATCCGGCCCGCGCAAGCTTTACCGCGATCTTCGCCGGAAGCTCCTGGGTGGAGTTGCAGCCGGCCTGGGACATTACTTTACGGTTGACCCTATTTGGGTAAGACTTGCATTCCTGTTCGCCGTAGTAGGTTTACCAGCCGGCTCGGGGATGATGAATCTCAATATGGAAGACGAGCTGGGGCCACTTTCCGGCTTTATGGTTCTGGTTTATATTGCAATGTGGGTTGCGTTTCCAGGCTCATCGACGCTGGAAGAAGATGCTAAAATCAAGAAATTTTTTCGTGATCCGGACAGAAAGGTCGTAGGCGGCGTGGCAGCCGGAGTGGCTTCCTATTTCGGGGTAGACCTGGGCGTGGTAAGATTTCTATGGGTGCTTTCTATTTTGCTGTTTGGAACCGGCGTGGTCATTTATATTGTACTGTGGGTTATTGCCCCGGTAGCGAATACATTGACTGAGAAAATGGAAATGCAGGGAGAACCCATTACCCTCTCCAATATCGAGTCGAATATCAAGCAGGGGCTAAACCTGGACGAAAAAACAGGTGAGGAGCATATCCTGACAAAATTGTTGCTTTTCCCTTTTCGTGCTATTGCCTTGCTGATCACGGCGCTGGGGAACTTATTAAAAGGCCTTGGCCCGATTCTCAGGATCATGATCGGAGCATTCCTGATCGGAATGTCGGTCATCGGCTTGCTGACATTGATCATAGGAGGAGGCGTGGCGCTGGGTCTGACTACGGCCGCCCCGTTTGACGACCTGCCAATCCCTTTTCTTATTTTTCAGGAACTGCCTGAAATCCTGATACTCTCGGGGATATTGGTCGCCGCCATTCCACTGGTTACATTTCTAATACTGGGGCTGACGCTGATTTCAAACAAGAGAATCGTGAGCGGAACGGTTTGGCTGACTATGTTAGGACTTTGGATCGTCGGCGTGATCGGCAGTACGATCGGTGGCGTGTCATACCAACGAAATTTTGCGAAACGCGGGGAAGTGGTACAGTCAGCATTTTACTCAGTACCCGCCGGTACGCTGACGCTCGATTACAATTACACCCATGATGAGGAAAATGTGGATGTGGATGTGAGACTCGCAGGACTAAATGCGGCTGACAGTATTGAAATCGTCAAAACGTTGCATGCACGTGGCAGAACGCGCGAGGATGCGCAGCGCAATGCTGAAATGCTGACTTACAATGTGGATATCAAAGATTCTGTCTTTCTATTCAGAGAAGGGCCGACCCTGGCAAATAATGGTCGTTTCCGCGACCAGCGCATTGACCTGACACTTAACCTGCCTTATAATAAACCCTTTATCATGACGCGTGATTTTTACTATTCCTTAAATGAGTGGGAATCGACCACTCAAATGATGAAGCAGTATGATCTGGGCAATCAGGATGTGAAATGGGATAATCTGCTTTGGGTAATGCACCGTGATTCTGGATTGGTTTGTACCAATATTCCTGCCAGATACATTAAAAGTGAGGAGGATAACGACAATTCAAATTATTCCTTTGAAAATGACTACAACAGCGATCTCGATCTGGGAGAAAGAGGTACTTATATCAAGCAATTCCCGGTCAGTGATTTTAATAGAATCGATATTGGCGGTGCCTATTCGATCGTTGTGCGGCAGGGAGCAGAGTTTAATGTGACTGCCGATGCGCAGGGTCAGGAAGATATTGATGACCTGAAAATTTTTGTGGAAGGTAACACCTTGAGAGTAAAGCGCTCCGCTGAGTTTAAGCTCTTTAATAATGACTGGAAGCGGATCGGGTTGGTAATTACAATGCCGACTATTGAAGGCGTGAGCCTGTCGGGCGCCAATAAGACTCTAATTTCGGGTTTTAAAGGCTTACCTAAGCTGGAAGTAGATATTTCGGGGGCGTCAAAATCGGAGCTGAATGTAGAAACCGAGCAGTTAACCTTAGGGGTCAGCGGCGCTTCAAAGATCACTTTAAGAGGATCAGCCAAATCGGCATCACTCGATGCCAGCGGTGCCTGCAAGATTGCAGCTACGGAAATGTCTATTCAAAATGCGGATGTGGACGCTTCGGGAGCTTCCAAAGTGGAATTAGGGCGGATCCCTAATCTCGACAGGCATGCGAGCGGCGCCAGCAAGATTAATGTTCAGGAGTAAACAACACAGGTGCAACTTTCATTAATCACTATGCATCTTTCGAAAAACCATAAAATCTGGATTTATGAAAAAGGTATTTGTTTTCCATATCGCGGCGATTTTGCTGACGGCCATGTCAGTTGCCCATGCACAGGAATCTAAAAAATTCGCTGTTTCAAATTTCAATAGGCTCGCCATGGGCAGCGCATTCAAGGTAGAAGTGAAGCAGGGCAGCGGGTTTAATGTAACTGCAACCGGCCGCAGCGAGGATCTTAACGACATGGAGGCACACGTTTCGGGCGGAGAGCTGAAACTGGGCTATAAAGGCAACGGTTGGAACAAAAACCGCAAGACGGTCAATGTGAGCATCACCATGCCCAATTTGCAGGGGGTTGATTTTTCAGGAGCATGTGCCGCCAATGTTGCGGGCTTTTCCGGGGTTAAAACCATGGAAATAGAAGTGAGCGGCGCTTCAAAAGTGAATATGGATTTGAAGGCGACGAAAGTGACTATGGAATTGTCCGGTGCATCTTCCCTCGTTTTGAACGGAAGCTGTGATGTTCTGGACGGAGAAGTTTCAGGCGCATCGTCATTCAAAGGCAGAGATTTTCAAACTAAGGAAGTAAATATAGATGCATCCGGTGCGAGCAGTGCGGCAGTTTACGCAAGCAATGCTGTACATGCAGAGGCCTCGGGCGCTAGTAGTGTGCGTTATTCGGGAGGTGCTAAGGATATTCATTCCAGTACCTCGGGTGCGAGTTCGGTGAAGCGGGGGGAGTAGATTTACAATTCACCATGAAATGCAAAAAGCCGGTCAAACCGGCTTTTTGTCTGTTATTATGTATTATAACTGCTGAACTTGGGGATTATCAATCTGAACCGCTCCCGCTCCGATATGGAGATTGACGAAAGTTTTTGCAGTCGTGGGAGTGTTGTTGCGGAATACAAAGTATGTAGGGTGCTTGGTGGCGGTGAACGTAATGGTCTCAGTCACCCATTGTCCTGGTTTATTCGTTAAGTCGACAACTTTTTCAATTTTGTAGAAGCCGTCATAGTCGCTGAATCCTTGGCAATCATTTTTTGTCATTTCAAGAATGATTTTTGCAGATTTAGCAAACTGGGCACCATTAATAACCGGAACATCCACGCTACTCGATGCAACTTTGAAGGTGATTTTGTACTTTTTCCCATCTATTAAATTTGAAATCATACCTGAGTAATAGCTGCTTACTCCCTGGGAATATTCACCTAATCCGGTACTAGTGGTTAAAAACGTGGTCACTCCGGGCGCGGGTGCTGGTAATGGCGTGATCCAACTTTTCGAAGGGTCGCCGCCCAGATGGTTGGTTGTGGACACTGCAAAAATAGAATTACCAGGCTTTATACCTGTCCACCATTGCCCTATATTGGCTCCAATGCCTGGTTGCCCATTGGTGGGAGAATACTTGGGAGGATCAACCCTCAACGTAGGTTCGCCAACCGGCGATTGCACCTTCTCAGTTACAGGTTCAACACTTTGTTCTTTTGAGCAACTACTCAATACCAATGCCGACGCAAAGCAGGCAGAAACAAGCGTAGTTGACAGCCATGACTTACTGTTTTTCATAAAAAACGATTTTGTAAATTGTGAATAATAGATAAGCGAAAAATTTATTCGCGATCAAAAGAAGTCAGCGTAAAGCGTAAATTGAAAACCGTTTATTGTTAGGTTCGTTTCGCTATTCCGGCGGCGCGAAAGATATTCATTCCAGCACTTCGGGTGCGAGCTCGGTGAAGCGGGGGGATTAGATTTACTTCGGACAAGAAAAAGGGTCGGTAAGTGCCGACCCTTTTTTTCTTTGAATAACTAAACTATTACTGCGGAATGAGGAGATCATCAATTTGCTTAATTGCTCCTAGACCGACGTGAAGGTTTGTGAAAGTTCTTTGAGTTGTCGGAGTCGCATTTTGAAAGGTAAAACGAGTATCATATTTGGTGGCAGTGAATGTCATTGTTACCGTAACCCATTCTGCCTGTTTACCCGTTAAATCAACAGTTTTCTCGATGTCGTAATAGCCATTAGGATCACCAAATCCCGTGCCGTCATTTTTTGCGAATCCTAAAATAATTTTTGCGGCTGTTGCATACGGGCTGGAATTGCCAAACCACAAATTGGTACTTGTTGTGGAAACTTTAAAAGTGATCATGTATTTCTTGCCGGCTACCAAATTTTTAATGATACTCGTACAGTGGCTGCTTATTACACTTGAGTTTTGTCCCATTCCTGTGCTAGTTGTTAGAATTGCATTTGCTCCGGACGCTGGTTCAGGCAGAGCTTTGACCCAAGCTTTCGAAGCGTCACCGCCCAAATGTTTCAGAGTAGAGACAGCATAGATGGAGTTACCGGGGGCAACTGCAAGCCATTTGTCGGGCTTGCTACCGATTCCAGGCTGACCAATAATTGGGTCGAAAATGGGCGGGTCAATTCGCAAATTTGGATTGTCCGTCAGATTTTCACCAGTTTTCGACTGGCCTCTTCCCTCAATCGGCTCAATTTGATTCTCCTTCGAGCAACCAGTCATAACAACTGCGGAGACGAAGCACATAGACGCCAGAGATACGGATAATAATGAAATTGTTTTTCTCATAACAATGAATTCATTTGAATAGTAGATGATTAAAAATTTACTTCGACAAAACAAAATATTCATCATGAGAAAAATGGTGTTTTATTACTGTCTGGACGATCTTGGTAATTTAACGTTTACGGTATTGCTAAATCGAGCCAGCTCCTTCGATAACAGATCAAATTTATTTTTCGTAAGAAACCTGTTTCTTAACTTGTCAAGAATTAACTGAGGTGTCAGTAAGTTTGTTCGTATGCATAGGAAACTAATACTTTTTTTACTTCTGTTACTCTTGGGCGTCCAGAATAGCCAGGCACAAGGCCGATCGAAATTCGGCGGCCGGCATGTAGATCCTTTCGGCGTTCTAAGTATTACGGCAGGAGCGGGAGTAGCCTATTACATGGGCGACCTTTCCGACGGGATCAATATGAAGCACCTGGGGTTGGGCCCGTCGGTTTCGATAGGGGCATTGTACAGGCTTACAGAGCATATAAGCGCCAGGGGAGAATTGAGGTTTTACCAGGTTTCCGCTGATCAGCAGTATTCCAAAAATTTTCAAAACAACCTGTCATTCAAAACATTCAACCCGGATATCAACCTGGGTATCAAAGCCGATCTGTTTTCATTCAATCGCCATGCGCCTGTAAACCCATACCTGATCGGAGGTATTGGTTTCACGCTTTTGAACCCTAAAGCAGAAATTGACGGAGGGTGGCAAAGCCTTGCCCCACTCACTACGGAAGGTGTCAAATACAACCGGCTTCCGCTTGTTTTTACCGCAGGAATTGGCGTTTCATTCAAAACCTCGGAAAAGTTGAGCCTGGGCGTCGAGCTTTGCAATAATTTTATGAATTCAGATTACCTGGACGATGTAAGCACCGTTTACCCGAATCCCGACCAGCTGCCGGGCGATCTTGCGAGACGCCTCTCCGACCGCGCCCCGGAAATAGGGGAACCGGCCCGTCAGCCGGGATTCAGCCGGGGAAGCGCAGAAAGTAAGGATAGTTATCTGTTCCTGCAGGTAAAGGCAAGCTATTTGATCGGAAACCGCATGCAGGCGCGGGAAAGGAAGAAAACGCGCTGTCCTAAATTTTAGATTTACCCAAAACGAAATGTTGAAACCTAAGCAACCGCACCAATCGGAAGTGACGATGACCGAAATGGTCCTCCCCAATGATACCAATACATTAAATAACCTCATGGGCGGGCGGCTGCTGCACTGGATGGATATCTGCGCAGCGATTTCAGCTCAAAAGCATTCAAACCGCATTGTAGTGACCGCGTCTGTCGATAACGTCTCTTTCACCGAACCGATTCGCCTGGGCAATATCGTGACAATGCGCGCAAAAGTTACCCGTGCATTCAACTCTTCAATGGAGGTGTTTCTCGAAGTGTGGGCGGAGGATATTCCAGCGGGAGAGCGGGTAAGTACCAACCGTGCTTTTTATACGTTCGTAGCCGTGGACCAAAATGGCCGGCCTATCGAAGTACCTCCCCTGGAACCGGAAACGGACGAGGAGAAAGAGCTGTTCCTGAGCGCACTTCGCCGGCGCCAGCTCCGGTTGGTACTGGCAGGCAGACTGAAGCCTGGGGACGCAACCGAGCTCAAAGCGCTTTTTCAGGTGGATTAACGCTGCCACTTGGCAATATTTGGTAATTTTGGAAGATTAACTCTTTATTACTTATGCCCAAAGAAATTATATTCTCAGATAAAGCCCCGGCTCCGATTGGTCCATACAGTCAGGCAGTCAAGATAAATGGTACACTTTACGTTTCCGGACAGATCGCCGCTGAACTGGCTAAGTCCGGGGATATTAAGGCAGAAACGGGCGTGGTGATGCAAAATATCGGACATATTCTCGGCGCGGCGAAACTGGGTTTTCAAAATGTGGTGAAGGCGAGCATATTTCTAAAGGATATGAATGATTTTGCAGCTGTGAATGAAATCTACGGCAGTTTTTTCACCAAAGAACCACCCGCCCGCGAAACCGTACAGGTAGCCCGGCTGCCGAAAGATGTGAATGTTGAGATCTCGGTAGTTGCGGTGGAGGGGTAAGGGGTCTTTGCAGTCATTGATGGTCACTTATAGACATTGTTAGTCATTAGTAGACACTTATTGTGCAGACGAGACAACTAATGACCCAATGACAACCAATGACCAAACATTACCCCCTTTTTAATACATTACAAGTTAAAAAATAAATGAACAACCAACCCGTTCGAGTAAGATTTGCCCCCAGCCCGACTGGACCGCTGCATGCAGGCGGAGTCCGTACTGCCTTGTATAATTATCTCTTTGCCAGGCAGCAGGGAGGGCAGATGTTGCTCCGTATTGAAGATACCGATCAGAACCGCTTTGTGCCAGGAGCCGAGGACTATATATTGGAGGCACTTTCCTGGCTGGGTATCGAAATAGATGAAGGCCCGCAGCAGGGCGGCCCGCATGCGCCGTATAAACAATCAGAAAGGAAAGAAATATACCGCGAATATGCTGAAAGGCTGGTACTGGAAGGGAAAGCCTACTATGCATTCGATACCCCCGAGCAGCTCGACGAAATGCGAAAGCGGCTCGAAGCAGCGAAAGTAGCCGCGGCGCAATACAATGCGATTACCCGCATGGAAATGACGAATTCACTCACTTTGACAGTAGGTGAAACAAAAGCGCGCATCGAAAGCGGTGATCCTTATGTGATCCGGATGAAGATCAGCCCGAAAGAAGAGATTCGGTTCAATGACCTCGTGCGCGGCTGGGTGGTCGTGCATTCTTCGCAGATCGACGATAAGGTTTTGTTGAAGTCGGACGGAATGCCGACTTACCATTTGGCCAATATCGTCGATGATCATTTAATGGGAATTACCCACGTGATCCGCGGCGAAGAGTGGCTTCCTTCAGCTCCGTTGCACGTTCTTTTATACAGATATTTAGGTTGGGAAAGCACGATGCCCCAGTTTGCGCATTTGCCGCTCCTACTCAAACCCGACGGAAACGGAAAGCTTTCAAAACGCGACGCCGACCTGGGCGGCTTCCCGATATTTCCTTTGGAATGGACGGACCCGAATACCGGTGACAAAGCAAAGGGTTTCCGTGAAGAAGGTTATCTGCCCGACGCAACTGCAAATTTCCTCGCATTACTGGGCTGGAATGCGGGTACGGAACAGGAAATATTCAGTATGGAAGAACTGATCCGGTCATTTAGCCTGGAAAGGGTGCACAAGGCGGGAGCCAGGTTCGATATTCAGAAAGCGAACTGGTTTAACCAGCAATATTTGAAACAACAAAGTGACGATGTCATTATCTCAGAGCTGAGAGCATTATATCTGGCAAAAGGCCTGGCAGTGACAGATAGCCAGCTTTCGCAAATTGTGCTTTTGCTGAAAGACCGCGTGCATTTCGTGAAAGAGATTGTTAGTGAATCCCTGTTCCTGTTCATAGCACCCGAGGCCTACGATCCGGAAGTTGTTTTGAAAAAATGGAATGAGGAAGCAGTTAATGCAATTTCAGGATTGAAAACTGCATTGGCTGAATATCCCGGTGATTTCACTGCCCACGAAATCAAAGAAGTGATTGCGGCGACCATGGAATCTATGGGAATTAAAATGGGTAAGGTAATGCAGGCATTGCGCCTCGCAGTGACCGGCGCAGGAGCCGGCCCCGACCTGATGATCATCATGGAAATTTTGGGAAAAAATGAAGTGATAAAACGCCTCGACGATGCTTTGAACCGCTTGTCAGCGCAAATCAGGCTGGCATAGAAGTTATATCGCCGTACAATCAATTTGTATAGATAGTGTGTTGATAGGTATTATTTTCGTAAAAATTGAAATCCAGATTACGCGAGTATCTGTTACTTTTTAAACAAAATGGCTAAAAAGAAACAAAGCGACCCTTCCAAACCGGTTTCTGAAAAACCGCGGGTACACAAAGACCTGGACGGTTTTGATATTCAGATCAATTCCTTCGGAGAGATCACCACCAGCTTTGACATGGACAAGATCAATGAGTTCCTGAACAAAAATGTGGATGACAAAAAACTGCGTGACCGCGAAGATATTCCCGGAAGGAAAACACGCAAATCCAAAAAGAAAACGTCCGAAGAGGAGGAAGAAGAGGAGGAGTAGGGATGAAGGGAGGAGGGAGAAAGGGATTTTACTATTTGACTGAAATTTACCAGATAACCTTTACGAAAAATGATCTCACACGAAATTGACTACAAAATCATCGGCGATGATATCCAGGTCGTTGAAATCGAGCTGGACCCGAATGAAACCGTGATTGCGGAAGCAGGCGCGATGCTTTTTATGGAAGACGGTATTCAGTTCGAAACCAAAATGGGCGACGGTTCAGAAGCTAATCAGAGCATTATGGGCAAGATATTCCAGGCCGGAACCCGTTTGCTGACTGGCGAATCACTGTTTATGACGCACTTTACCAACCGCGGGGTAGGGAAGAAAAAAGTAGCTTTTGCTGCGCCGTATCCAGGCACCGTCATGCCAATCGACCTTTCCAAGATCTACGGGAATGAGCTGATCGTGCAAAAAGACGGGTTTCTTTGCGCAGCCATGGGTACAAGTATGAAAATCCACTTCAACCAGCGTTTCGGATCTGGCCTGTTTGGAGGGGAGGGTTTTATACTGCAAAAAGTAAAAGGAGACGGAATGGCATTCGTTCACGCGGGGGGCGTGGTAATGGAGCGTCAACTGAACAATGAAACCTTGCGTGTAGATACGGGCTGCGTAGTGGCATTTGAGCAGTCACTGAGCTTTGATATACAGCGTTCGGGCGGGTTAAAATCGATGGTATTTGGCGGTGAAGGAATGTTTCTGGCTACTTTGAGAGGAACCGGCCGCTGCTGGATCCAGTCCATGCCGATTTCGAAGCTGATTCAAAGGCTATCCACTGCAGGACCAAACGCAAGAAAAGAAAGCGGCTCTGTCATAGGCGGACTAGGAAACCTGTTTGAATAGGGCAAAATTCATGTATGAATAAGAGGAAGGCAGGGATATAGTTCCTGCCTTTTTTTATTTCACTAAAACCCTGCGGGAATCTATCCCATTTGCGGAAGTGACCTTCAAAATGTAGATGCCGGCTGGAAGTTTATATACTGGTTTAACGGTTATCAAACCAATCACTTCCCTGTCCGACGAATGAATTGGATGCTCCTTGCCTGCCAGGTCGAACAAGCTGTAAGTCCCGGCATTTTCATCCGTTTTCAGATAAAACTCACGGCCGCTCACTGGATTTGGAAACACAGTAAAATCGGGCGGGCCGCCGTTTCGAAAATAAGTTACCACGCGCGAAAATGCTTCTGTCCCATTTTGATGAAGCATTTTTAACCGATAAAAATTGGCTTCGGAACTCTGATCAATGTCCCGGTATCCGAAAACCTGCGACTGGTTAGAGGCAGCTTCGTAGGTCTGCAAATCACTGTAATGTATGCCGTCAGTGGTTTTTTGTAAAACGAGCTTGCCGAGCTGCGGATCGGGTGCCAGCAGCCAGGAAATGTATAGCTCACTACCGACAGGCCGGACTGAGAGTTTATTTACAAAATCGACCTTCTGATAACTCTTATCTACATAAAAGGAATCGGAAACACTTCCTGGCAGAGTAGGGCCGGTTCCTGTCAATCTGATGCGATAATAGCCGTTTTGGAGATTGACTGGCAGCTTAACCGCAGCCGGGTTGCTGTTATCTTTTACCAAGGTATCTATAAAATTTCCGGCATTGTCCAGCAGTTCGGCCTGTATAGTTTGGTTTGGAGCAACATTTTCGTCAAACGCATATGCCACAGTGAACGCAGCGCCGGGAAATGCGATCGAAGGAACGACGCCGGTATGAATGCTATATTTCGGAAGTACCGGGGCAAGCTGTTGCACCAGCGAATCGGCCAGACTGCGGTTCCAGGCTTCGGCGGCGTGGGTTAGTCCGGCTATACCTCCGGGCAAACTTTCAAAGTGCCCGGAAAAAGGCCGGGGAATTTGAACAGTATCCAGATAGGGGCCTTTAAATACGTTAAAGCTTACAATTTCAGTCAATCTGTTTTGTGCATTGAGCACTGGTAAATAGGGATTTGGAAGGAGATTACTGACCGAATTCCGCGCCAAAACCCAGGGAACATTATATCCGGCGTCAATCCGGCTATTCCTGATCAGGGTTTGGATATGATTAAAATAGTTAGTTTCAGTAAAACCCAGCTGCGCATCATTCTCTCCATGCGACCAGAGTACAGCCCTGACACCGGTTAAAGCGGTCAGGTATTTAAGTGTATTGACGATGTTGCTGTAAGGCTGGCGGTTTGGCCAGAATTTACCTACATACAGATTATAGGCATCTTTTCCCGTCGCCGCATCGCGGTAATTTTCAGAATTTGCGGCCGCCCAGGCTGCATTGAAAAACAGGACCGGGCAATTCCACCTGGTCGCGAGCATGTCACCCAATTCTCCCCAGTACCATGAAGTTTCGCCAGTGGGAAATACAAAGTTATCTTTTAGAAGTACGTCGAATGCAGGAGCGGGTGTGGGCTGATCGGGAGCGACCGTGATATTTTCGGTATTGAGAACTTTGTTGATTCGGTTAAAAGAGATCACATTTTGAGAGGCATCCTTTGCGCCCAGACCGGGCAGGCCCATTGCGTTGGAGTTCCCGGCTACCATAAAAACTTCACCCACACCAATCCGAGGGACAATAGTGGAATCGACGAGCCCTGCCTCTGTCTCACCGATCAGTTTGAGCTGGTACCAGCCGCTTTCAGCCTGAAAATTAAAATGTAGGAATCCCTGAGCAACCTGGTCCTGCGATATGTTAATTTCATTGCCAGGGTAGATATTCCCTTCCGTGGGAGTCAGTATTGCTTTGATATTGGCATATGGAAAATAAGTATAGGCAGTAACCGGAATATGCGCGAAGCCAGCCGGGTCGCGCTGCATTACCTGGTTGTTGACTGGCGAAAAAATGCGCAATTGGGCATGAGAAGCATGAAATGCGAGGAAAAGAAAAAGCCAGACCGTAAACTTCCAATTTTTCATACAATGATCTTCTTGCCCAAATCCGTATAACGTTCAGACTTAGTTTAAAATTGATCCTGCCAATATAACTAAAACAAAAAGAGCCGGCCCATACATGGGCCGGCTCCTGATTTCAAAAACCCAAATCTTAATTGTAACCCGGATTCTGAGGTTTCAGGTTAGGGCTATTTCTCATTTCCTGAATGGGTATAGGGAATAACAAGTGCTTTTCCAACAAAGGAGCACCACCACTTACATTCAGGTTACGGTGACCTACGAAGTTATCAAAACCCTTAGTTTCTTCGTTGAACACTTTGCGCAGACGTACCATATCAAACCAGGTAATTCCCTCGTAAGCGAATTCATACCAGCGCTCACGCCAAACTGCTTCTTTGAAAGAAGCTTTTGTGAATGTTCCCATAGCAGGCGTTTTCAGCTGTGCACGGTCGCGGATACGTTTGTAAGCTTCGTAAGCTTCCAAATTCGGGCCGCTTAGTTCATTTTGTGCTTCTGCGTAGGTTAGCAATACTTCTGCGTAACGGATCAGGTTTACATTCAGGTTATTAAGCCTTGTTGGTGTAATACCCGGGCCACCCAGTGCTGCAATGTTGAAGTATTTGAAAACATAAGGTTGTCCAAGGTCAAATTTCGCACCTGTTCCATTGGTAAAGTAGGTCGTATAAAACCATCCTTCCTGGTCTTTTGTGCGAAGGTCGCCTGTTTCGTAAGAATCGTAGAACGAACGCGTAGGTACGGTACTTCCGGTTCCGCTTGGGCCAGCATAGGTTACGGCTTTGAAGTTCGGGAAGAAATCGTTCAACGGGAAACCGGCAACTACTGTGTTGTACTGGATCTGAAAAATGTGCTCAACCCTGTTTTTTAAATTTTCCTGATGCAATTCCCTGTAAGTAGGAAACAGGTTCAGGGTAGAAGGGTTTGCTTTCGAGAAGTTGATCACTTCAAGGGCCTTGTCCGCAGCCAGCTTGTAGTGAGAAGCGCCTTTGCTCAACGGGAAGCCCGCCATAGTAAGGTACACTTTCGACAAAAGCGACTTAACCGCCATTTTAGAAGCCCGTCCGCTTGTATTGAAATCAGCAAAGCCGGCCGCTTCAGCAGCTGTGAGGTCTTCCACGATCAGGTTGTAGATCTCCTCCTGAGGTGCTCTCGAAGGGAAGAAATCTTCCGACTCAACCGTTTGCGCCTTGGTGATCAGCGGTGCATCGCCCCAAAGTCTTACCACATAAAAGTAAGCCCAGGCGCGAAGGAATCTGGCTTCTCCGATCAGCTTTGTTTTCTGCGCTTCGTTGGCAGCAGGAAAAGTAATGCCGGGGATCTTGTCGATAGCCAGGTTGGCATTTGCGATTACGCGGAAAAGCCCGTTCCAGAAGTTGGCGATGTGACCTGTATTACCATCGTAAATCAGCGAGTACAAGTTGTTCAAATCTGAATTCTGGCCTGTTTCGGTAGTAGCCGTTCCTGTAACTGCTTCCAGCATCTGCCAGTTAGCCGAGAAAATACCCGCGCTTTCACCGTAGAAACGCATTTCTGCATAAGTAGCAGCAACCGCAGCTTCCGCGTGATCGGGAAGTGTATAGAATACATCCGGTTGAAGGTTTGATGGGTCCTGCTCGTCGAGAAAGTCGGAGCAGCTGGTCGGGCCCAGGAGAATTGCCCCACAGAGCAAAAGCTTGGAAATGGTTTGATTATATAGTTTCATACTGAATGTCATTTTTTATAATACCAATAATCCGGTTGTTAGAATGATACCTGTATACCGCCCATGTAAGTGGTTGGCCGAGGATAGCTGTGCCAGATCATACCTTGCGAAAATACGTTGTCGGCATCGCCTCCGCGGATAGGTGTCTGCTCAGGGTCACCATGCGGGTATTTGCTTAGCAGGAAGAAGTTCTGAGCCGAAACGTATACTCTCAGTCTGCTCATCTTCATCTTGCTGGCGATTTCAGACGGGAAGTTGTAACCGAACAACAGGTTGCGGCCACGCAGGAATGAACCGTCGAAGATCCAGCGGGTATCTACGTTTGTAACATAACCTGCTTTGGTATCACGGATCTGGGCCACCATTGTATTCTGATTTTCCGGCGTCCATGCGTCCAATACAGTTGCATAACTGTTAGCAAGCGATTGACGGTCTTCGCTGGCGTGCAGGTTCATGTCCATCAGGTCGTTCCCGTACGAGAATTGCAGGTCCAGCGTCATATCGAAGTTTCCGAAACGAACCGAGTTCGAAAGTGTTCCCCAGCCTTTTGGGCTACCGTTCCCGATGATCATACGGTCTGCGTCGGTGATCGCATTGTCACCATTCACGTCCAGGTACTTCACGTCGCCAGGAAGCATTTTCAGGTTTGCACGGTAGCTGGTGAATTTCGCAGCCTCATCTCTTTCAGCTTCGCTCCATGTTCCAAGGCGTTTGAGTCCCCAGAATGCGCCCACAGGCTCTCCGATACGGATAATGCTGGTTTGGTTGGTAATAGAAGGACCGCCCACTCCGAAAATATCCGATGGTGTTGCCAGCGACAATACTTTGTTTCTGTTGAAAGAGATATTGAAGTTGGTGTTCCATGAGAAGTTTGCGTTCTCAATGTTCACTGTATTCAAAGCAAACTCAAATCCTTTGTTCTCCATCGAGCCGATGTTCTTTCTGATCGTAGCGTAACCACTTGTACGTGGAACGGGTGCATCCAGAAGCATATCGGTTGTTTTGCGGTAGTAGTAGTCAGCTTCAAACGAGATTCTTCCTTTCAGGAAGCTGATTTCCAGACCAGCGTCAGTTTGCGCGGTTTTTTCCCATCTCAAATCTTTGTTAGCCAACCTGTTGATACCCGTTCCGCTGATACGTGTGTCGCTGTAAACAGTGGCATAGTTGGATCTCAGCAATGGCAGCGAGGAGTATGGAGGAATTTCAGAGTTACCTGTCAGACCATAGCTAGTACGCAGTTTCAGACTGGAAATCAATGTATTGCCTTTCAGGAATTCTTCGTCAGATACTTTCCATGCAAATGCAGCCGAGGGGAAGAATGCGAATTTGTGGTTATCCCCGAACTTGGAAGAACCATCAGCACGACCTGTTACTGTGAAAAGATATTTTTCCAGCAAGGTATAATTCACACGACCGAAATAAGAGTTAAATGCAAAACGTTGCGCACCTGAAACGTAAGGGCTGTTCGATGGTAGTGTAGAACCTGCCCCGATGTTATCAAAGCCAAAGTAGTCAGTCGAGAAATTTTGCGCTCCTACGCCTGTAGTTGCGACGTTAGTTTCCTGCCATGAAATACCGGCAAGTACGTTAAGGGAATGTATTCCAAACGTTTTGTTATAAGTAAGCAAATTTTCCCACGACCAGAAAGTCTCTTTTCTTGTTTCTTTTCTGGCTGTTCCAAGCTCGTTGGGAGTCAATGAGCGGGTTTGAGACTGGTTCACTTCCTGCCCAATGATATTAATACCGAGTACAGAGCGGAATTCAAGGCCTTTTGCCAGAGTCACGTTTCCATAAAGGCTACCGAGCGTAGTCTGGGTATTGAGGTTGAATTTACGTCCGTATAAACGGTGTACTGAGCTAAAAGCGCCTTCTGCACCGGGATAGTCACGGTTGTTGGCATAGGTTCCGTCAGGATATTTCACAGGAAGGAAAGGAAAATCCTCTACCATCTGGCGGGGAACTGCATCGTTGATATCGACAAGGTTTTCGGCCTGGTTGTTGTAGCTCAAAGTACCACCGATACGTAACCATTTTTTAACCTGGTCATCAATGCTGAAACGGGTTGCATAACGTTTCAGGTAAGAAGTTTTGATAAGGCCCTGGTCGTCGCGGTAGTTAAGCGACAGGGAGTAGGTAGTTTTATTGTTACCGCCGCTGAAACCAAGCTGGTGGTTTTGAGAAACACGGTGTTGTGTCGCTTCCTCGAACCAGTCAGTATCATAATTAGGGGTAAAAATACTATCCGCGCTCATTTGGAAAATGTCCGGGTGAGCCGCGTGCAGCTGTGCACGGCGTACTTTCGGATTGTGCGTTTTGTATTTTCCTGCCGCCCAACCTGCCGGGTCAAACTTCTCCATGTTTTTGTAGGACAGGTCTTCAACCGCCATGTATTCTCTGGCGTTCAGTACCTTCGCTCTTTTTGGCCCGTTAGTAGGCACACTCAGATCCAGGCCGTAAGTGATAACACCTTCGCCGGACTTACCTTTTCTGGTGGTGATCATAATAACCCCGTTTGCACCTCTCGCTCCATAAATCGCGGTAGAAGATGCATCCTTAAGAACCTCAACAGATACGATGTCATTCGGGTTAATGAAGTCGATCGCCTGGCTTTGCTGATTCTGGTTACCTTGCGGCAGCATTACTCCATCCACCACATATAATGGGTTGTTGGAAGAGTTAATAGAGCTGAAACCCCGGATACGGACATTGGAACGACCACCTGGGCGACCCGAGTTAACATTCACCTGTACACCGGAGATCTTCCCCTGTAAAGCCTGGTTCAATGAAGGAGCAGGTCTTTCTTTCAGCTGCTCTTCTTTAACGGAACCCACAGAGCCCGTCAAATCAGACTTCTTGGCGGTACCGTACCCGATCACGACTACCTCGCTCAAAGCTTTTGAATCTGATTCCATCGCCAGGTCGATGGTTGTGCGGTTGCCTATCTCGACTTCCTGACCAACATATCCTACAAAGCTGAAGACCAGCGTACCGCCATTATCAGGCACCTGAAGGGTGAAGTTTCCGGTTCCGTCGGTTGTGGTACCCGTGCTGGTACCTTTTACCACTACGTTCACACCTGGAAGACCTTCGCCATTTTCTTTATCGGTTATCTTTCCTTTGATGGTTTTATCAATTCTGATCATCGTAGACGCCCCGGCGTCAGCAGCTACTCCTGCAAAGGCTGCCACAGAACATGAAAGCGCGGGCAGGAGTACTAATGAATTTCGAAAGCCCCGCATACGGAGCATCCATTGGTTTGTATCGGTATTTTTCATTTAAAGGTTAGTTAAACGTTCGTCATAAGTAAGTGCTAGTAGTTTGCATTCAGCTTTAATCATACAGGGCTGGTTAGGTTAACAGAAGATAATGTTGAAATAATAGTCATATGTAATATTCATTTTGTTATATTTTTTGAGGAAAGGTTTATAAAGCCATTAACTTTAAATCTGTTCTGATTAATTGACTGCCGCGCCTGGACCATTGATGTTACGCGGTACCGTACTTGTATTTACTGAGGATGGTGAACGATGGGATACTAAAAATCTTCCGCTTAGTCGTTCCGAGAGTTTGTGGTGCCAGAAGGGTATTTTTATAAAGTCTTAAAAATGCGTTGCAATATTATAATATTTCAGAATAAACTTCCTAGAAAAGAGGCTTTTAAAACATAAATATTTGTGCAAACGTTTGCATAATTCTAGTCTGCTGATTGCGCCAATATGCTTTCTTTCAGTCATTTATGTGACCGATAAGCAGAAAAAGGCCACTTCGCTACATGAGCGAAGTGGCCTTTTAAATGTAATCCGGTCTTCATGAAAGTGCTCGGATTTTCCTTGACTGCGCTTAGCCGAAAGTGATTATACCAGGTCTACCGTGCGTCCTGTCCGTACCGATTCATCGCATGCAAATGCGATTTGCAAGCTTCTTACAGCGTCTTCCAGATGATCAGTCAGATCCAAATCTTCCGTAATAGCTTTCAGGAAATAGCGTTGCTCGCGGTTGCAGAGCTCCTGGTGATCAGGCTCGTCTTCCAGGTTAATCCAGGTATCTTCTTTTGCGAATTCATCCTTATCGTTCAGCTCTGCATGGTGAATGCGGATCGATTCTGTTTTGGTATGCGCCTCCACAGAAGACGACTTTCCGCTTCCTCCTGCATCCTTGGCCACAATAGAAGCCGAACCCTTTGGGCCAATCACATCTTTTACGAAAAATGCAGTTTCGCTGATCATCGGTCCCCAGCCAGCTTCATACCAGCCCACGGAACCATCTTCAAACCAGATCTGAAGCTGACCGTAATTGTAGTTTCCAGCCGGAATATCTTCCGTCATTCTCGCGCCAATCGCATTCACGCGTAGCGGGGTGGAGCGTGTCATCTGGCACATTACATCAATATAATGTACGCCGCAATCCACGATCGGGCTCAGGCTTTTCATCAGGTTGCGGTGTACGCCCCACATATAGCCGTGGCTTTGCTGGTTCAGGTTCATGCGCATCACCAGTGGCTTGCCCAGGTTCTGAGCCTCGGTCACAAACCGTTCCCATGACGGGTGTACGCGGAGAATGTAACCTACTACTACTTTTTTACCGGCAGCTTTGGCTGCTTCCACAACCCGCTTTGCACCGTCAACGCTATCTGCAAGTGGTTTTTCGATAAATACGTGCGCTCCGGCATGGAGTGCTTTGATCGCAAAATCCTCGTGGGTATCCGGGTAGGTCGAGATACAAACGGCATCGGGTTTTGTTTCCGCAAGTGCCGCTTCGTAATCGCTGAAAAGGCTGTAACCGCCGCCCAGCTTTTCATTCAATACTTCTTTGCTTTTTCCGGTCGAAACTATACCGCAGATCTCGAATCCGTCCAGCAGCTGATAAGCAAATGCATGCGAGGCGCCCATATTTCCGCAACCGACAACGAGTACGCGGATTGGGTTCTTGTTTTCAAAAGATGACATAGTAAATAGTAATGTTAAGTCTTCGGGTTAGAAGGAATATAGAAATAGTACATCAGGTCAACAACGTATACCTGGATTCTGTGCCAAAAATAGCTATTAAAATCTGTTTTTGCCGGACCGGTGTTTATCAGTACAAGAAAATCCCGCCTGGATACCTGTTTCATTTATCCAAAGGATTACTGTGTGATCCTGCGATAACGTTTGCTGCGTGCGTTGATAGCATTTGCAGGAAAAGCGGGCGGTCTTATTTCATCTAGGTTAAAATCGGTAAATAATTTACTAAAAGATGCCAAAGTCTAGTCATGCTGTTCCTGTACCTTTGAATAAATTAATCGTTCGAATTTCAACCTTGTTAAAGATATGAACAAAGAATCCTGGTATGGCATTTTCCCTGCGCTGGTAACTCCTTTCAAAGCAGATGACACCATTGATTTTGACCTTTTTGGTAAAAATCTCGAAGTTCAGATAGAAGCGGGCATTACAGGTGCCATCGTGTCGGGTTCGCTGGGAGAAGCCAGCACGCTGACCAGAGCTGAAAAAATGGAACTGGTAAAATATGCTAAAAAAGTGGCTCCTGAGGGAATGCCGATCGTTTTGTGTATTGCAGAACAGTCGACCGCAGAAGCAGTTAGCTTTGCCAAAGAAGCGGAATCAGCGGGTGCGGACGGATTAATGGTACTGCCTCCGATGCGTTACAAAGCCGACGATGATGAGACTGTGGCTTACTTCACCACGATCGCACAAAGTACCAGCCTGCCGATGATGGTTTACAACAATCCCGTGGATTACAAGATCGAGGTAACGCTTGAAATGTTCGAAGAACTTGCCAAAGTGCCCAATATCGTTGCGATCAAGGAATCGACCAGAGATGTCAGCAATGTTACCCGTTTGTTCAACCGATTTGGCGACCGTTTCCGCATTTTCTGTGGTGTCGATACGCTGATCATGGAAGAGGTCATGCTTGGTGCTGACGGGGTTGTGGGCGGATTGGTTGATGCTTTCCCAAAAGAAACTGTTGCGATTTTTAATCTGGTAAAGGCCGGAAATTATAAGGAAGCGCTGGCGATCTACCGCTGGTACCTGCCGCTTCTGGAACTCGATATTCATCCAAAGCTGGTTCAGAATATCAAACTCGCTGCAGAAAGGGCGGGAATCGGTTCAGAATATGTGCGCGCTCCGCGGTTGGTATTGAAAGGTGCCGAAAGAGAAAGGGTACTCGCGATTATCGATAAAGCGATCGAAACGCAGCCCGTATTGCCGGATTACCTAAATTTGACTGCCGATGTTTCAGTTGCGTAAAAGCTGAAACCGGATTTACAGCCAAATCATCTTGACCGATATTGACAATGAACATTTCAAAAGGAGAACTGGATACCCTGCTGCAAAACGTGCAGAACGCATTTGTAACCATCAATACTTATCCTGTTTCAAAACGGGTTGCACTGATGCGTACCATTGCCAATGAGATCGAAGCCCTCGGACCGGAACTGATAGAAACTGCCCGCGCAGAATCCAACCTGCCCGAAGCCCGGCTTACCGGCGAAAAGGGACGAACCATTTTTCAGTGGAGAAGCTATGCCGATGCAGTGGAAAAGGGTTACAGCCTGGATGCGAGTATCGATACAGCCAATCCCGACAGGACACCGCCAAAACCGGATATTCGTAAAACCAATGTTGCATTGGGCCCGGTAGCCGTTTTCGGCGCGAGTAATTTTCCTTTTGCATTTTCGACTGCCGGCGGAGATACCGCCAGTGCGATCGCAGCAGGTTGCCCGGTTGTCGTAAAGGCACACCCGGGACATCCCAAAACGTCCCAGATCATGGCCGACGCGATCAGTCGTGGTGTGGAGAAGAGCGGATTTCCAGCAGGTACTTTCTCGCATGTCTTTTGTGAAACCAACGAGGAGGCGCAGGCGCTGATCAGTCATCCTGTGATCAAGGCGGTCGGTTTTACGGGTTCAAACCGGGGTGGATTGGCTTTGGTGGAAATCGCCAACAAACGTCCCGAGCCTATTCCTGTTTTTGCTGAAATGGGCAGTATTAATCCGGTTTTTCTGTTCTCGGGGAAATTGCAGACTGCCGCAGCGGAACTGGCCAAACAATACGCAGGCTCCCTGACATTAGGCGTGGGACAGTTTTGTACCAATCCCGGCTTAGTGATCGCGGAGCAGGGAGCAGGACTTGATCAGTTTACCGAGAGTTTAAATGAAGATATATTAAAAGCATTGCCTGCACCCATGCTGAATGCGGGTATCGCGAAAGGCTATACAAGCAATCGCGAGAAGGTAATCGGATTGGCTGGCGTACAGGTATTGTCTGCCGCGACGACAGAGGCTGCGGAGGGACAGGGCGCTGCCACGGTAGCCACTGTTTCAGGCGTAGATTTTCTGATCAACGACGATCTTCAGACCGAAGTTTTCGGTCCGTTTGCGTTGATTGTGAAATGTAAAGATGCGAACGAAGTGTTTGCAGTAACCGAAAAACTGCACGGCCAGCTGACTGCTACATTGCTGGCAACTGGCGACGACCTGGCAGCAAATGCAGAGCTGGTTGCATTGATACAGAACAAATGCGGAAGGATCATTTTCAATAATTTCCCTACTGGCGTGGAAGTTTGCAAATCAATGCACCATGGCGGCCCCTTCCCATCTTCGAGCAACGCGCAATACACCTCAGTAGGCCCCGACGCAATCAAACGCTTCACCCGCCCACTCAGTTTCCAGAACTGGCCCGACGAATTTTTGCCGGAAGAACTGCAGAATGCCAATCCGCTGGGGATTTGGAGAACGGTGGATAATGAGGTGGGTAATGGGGCTGTTGGGTATTAGCTATTGGCTTTTTGCTATTAGCTATTAGCTGTTAGCTGTTAGCTTTTTGCTTTTATCCTTTGGCTTTTGGGTGGATGGAGGAAGGTTTCTTAGTTGTCAATCGCCGATTTTCAAGACAAAACATAATTACGAATAGCCAATAGCTAACGGCTAAAAGCTAACAGCCAAAAAATGCGTAAAACTTTTTTTTGTATCGATGCCCACACTTGTGGAAACCCGGTTCGGGTGGTGGCTGGGGGAGGTCCTTTGCTGGAAGGTAATAGCATGATGGAGCGCAGGCTTCATTTCCTGCAAGAATTTGACTGGATCCGAAAGGGACTGATGTTCGAACCGCGTGGCCACGATATGATGAGCGGGAGCATTCTGTACCCGCCTGTTGATCCAGCGAATGATATTGGTGTGTTATATATTGAAACCAGTGGCTGTCTGCCGATGTGCGGACACGGGACGATCGGTACCGTTACTATCGCGATCCAGGAAGGTTTGGTAACCCCGAAAGTACCAGGGAAGCTACGCCTGGAAACGCCTGCGGGGCTGGTTTTGGTCGAATATAAGCAAGAGGGCAAAAGGGTAACTTCTGTCAAGCTGGTTAATATTAAATCTTTTTTGGCAGCTGAAAACCTGACGGTTGAGTGCCCGGATCTGGGTACATTGACTGTGGATGTTTCTTACGGAGGCAACTTTTATGCGATCGTCGATCCACAGGAAAATTTCAGCGGACTTGAAAACTATACTGCCGATCAACTGATCAGCTGGTCACGCGTACTGCGCAAGCGCCTGAATGAACAATACAAATTTGTTCATCCTGAAAGCGAGCACATCAACGGCCTGAGCCACATACTTTGGTCTGGTGCAGTAATTGACTCAACATCTACTGCCAGAAATGCGGTATTTTATGGAGACAAAGCAATCGACCGTTCTCCATGCGGCACAGGTACCTCCGCCAGGATGGCCCAGTGGCACGCCAAAGGAAAGCTCAAAAAAGGAGATAAATTCATTCACGAAAGCATCATCGGCTCTAAATTCATCGGAACCGTTGAGGACGAAGTGACAATAGGCGACAAACCAGCTATCATCCCGGGAATCGAAGGCTGGGCCGTAGTGACAGGTTACAACAATATTTTCATCGATGACGAAGAAGACCCGTACGCGTATGGGTTTCAGGTTATTTGATGAAGCTTTTAGCTTTTAGCCTTTGGCTATTGGCTGTTAGGCTGTTGGATTCATTTTAAACAAGTCTATTAATTCATAAACCAAAGCTAAAAGCTAATCGCTAACAGCTAATAGCAAATGACAAATAGCAAAGGAACCGCGTTGATCATTGGCGGTGGCATTATGGGATTGGCTTCGGCTTATTATCTGCTGAAAAGCGGGTGGGAAGTGACGTTGCTGGATAAGGGCGATCTGAGCGATAATTGTTCTCACGGCAATGCAGGTATGATCGTTCCGAGCCACTTTATCCCGCTGGCAGCACCCGGAATGGTGGCGAAAGGAATCAAGTGGATGTTCGATAGCCGCAGCCCGTTTTATGTAAAACCTTCTCTCGATTTTTCGCTGATTTCATGGGGACTGAAATTCATGAAAGCCGCGACGCCCGCCAATGTAGAACGTGCCGCGCCCTTTTTGAGGGACTACCATTTACTCAGTAAGCAATTGTATGAGGATATTGCCGCAGAAGAAGGGCTGAATTTTGGTCTTGAAAAAAAGGGTATTCTCATGCTTTATAAATCCGAAAAAGCAGGAGAAGAGGAAATCCATGTAGGGAAAGATGCGCAGAAGCTGGAGCTTGACGTGGAAATGCTCTCCAGAGAGCAGGTACAAGCCATTGAGCCTGGGTTAAAACTGGATGTGGCCGGGGCGGTACATTACCATTGCGACGCACATCTGTACCCGACTGCGCTGTTTAACCAGCTTTTGAAGAATATCAGGGAAAAAGGGGCGAGGGTTGTCTCAAATGCAGAGGTGACTGGTTATGAGATTGCAAACGGTGAAGTGAAAGCCGTCAATACTTTGCAGGGTAAATACGAATCGGATATTGTTGTGATGACGGGCGGTACCTGGCTGCCGCAGCTCGCGAAGCTGGCCGGACTCTCGATTCCGGTGATGCCGGGGAAGGGGTATTCATTCATGCAGCCTAATACAATCCATCCGATCGTGCATCCTGCATTGCTGATAGAGGCCCGCGTGGCGGTGACGCCGATGAACGGACAGGTTCGCTTCGGAGGAACGATGGAACTTGCAGCAGTCAACGACAAGATTAATATGAACCGGGTAGAAGGAATTGTGAACGCGATCCCGCAATATTACCCGGAATTGAATGTGGCTATTCCGCCCAGGGAAAACATCTGGTATGGTTTCCGCCCGTGCTCGCCCGACGGTTTGCCTTACCTTGGATATAGCAAAAAGCTTAAAAACCTGATCGTAGCGGGTGGTCACGGAATGATGGGGATCAGTCTTGGTCCGGCAACCGGGAAGGTTGTAGCCGAGCTGGCGAATCGAAATGCTACCTCTTTGAATACCGTTTTGTACGATCCGGAGAGATATAACTGATTGCCCATGTCGGTGTTGTCACCGACATCAGGCGAGAAGCCAGGCCGGTAGCTTTGGTGCATTCGTTGGTGACAACACCAACGATGGCGGAACTGATTGCCGATGTTGGTGATCGCCAATGTTGGTGACTGCCCATGTCGGTGTTGTCACCGACATCAGGCGAGAAGCCAGGCCGGTAGCTTTGGTGCATTCGTTGGTGACAACACCAACGATGGCGGAACTGATTGCCGATGTTGGTGATCGCCAATGTTGGTGACTGCCCATGTCGGTGTTGTCACCGACATCAGGCGAGAAGCCAGGCCGGTAGCTTTGGTGCATTCGTTGGTGACAACACCAACGATGGCGGAACTGATTGCCGATGCTGGTGATCGCCGATGCTGGTGACTGCCCATGTCGGTGTTGTCGCCGACATCAGGCGAGAAGCCGGGCCGGTAGCTTTGGTGCATTCGTTGGTGACAACACCAACGATGGCGGATCAGTGGCGGAACCGAACTCAATACTAAACTCTTAAAACATATCAATTCTATGCAGCAGCGTTTCCTCTCGCGACTTTGTGTCTTCCTGTTTCTGCTGATAGCTGCACGATCGCACGCACAAAGCCAAAATTCCAAATACAACCTCTACGAGCAAACCAGCGAAACAGCCGGGCTGGTCATGCGATACAACGAGGATATCCAGGCAGTTCGTTCTTTCTATTCACCTATGCTGGTGCGGGGACGCGGTTTCGCAGCTCCTTCTTATGTGCTGAACTCTCCGGAACAGCGGAAAAGATTGAAAGAAGTCGATAGAGATTATCTTGAGCAGTTAGCTAAGATGGATTTTGATGCAATGAGCATTTACGGTAAAGTCGACTATACCTTGCTGAAAAGAAATATCGACGACCATTTGCTGGGTTTGGAGCAGGAAGAGAAAGAATATAACTCGATCTCCAAATACATTCCTTTCGCCGAAAAAATTTACGCACTGGAAAAGCAGCGACGGAGAGGGAATACTTTGAAAGGGCAGCAGGTGGCAGCGGATTTGAATGATGTTTTAAATGAATTAAAGGCATCTTCCGAGTCTGTCAAAAAGCTGGAAGAGATAGATATGCCGCTTGCAAACCGCGCGGAAGAAGCTTTAAAAGGTTTGGATGAACGTTTGAAAGGTGTGTATGAATTTTATAACGGTTACGATCCGATGTTTACCTGGTGGGTGCCCAAACCTTATCAGTCTCTCGACAGCGCCCTTAATGCCTATGCGAAGGTTTTAAAAGGGAAAGGCAAACTTAACACCACTCAAAAAGAAGACAAAAGCGGGATCAAAGGTGTACCGATCGGTCGGGACGAGCTGATCCGGCAATTACGGGTGGAAATGATCAGTTATACACCGGACGAACTGATTGAGCTTGCCAATAAGGAATTCGCCTGGTGCGACAAGGAGCTGCTTAAAGCTTCACAGGAAATGGGTTTCGGAAATGACTGGAAAAAGGCGCAGGAAAAAGTGAAAAACAGCTTTGTGCCGGAAGGCGAACAGCCTGCCCTGATCATGAAGCTTTACAACGACGCGAAGGAATTTATCACCAGAAATAAGCTTTACGAATACCCCGAAATTGCCGACGAAACCTGGGGAATGCAAATGATGTCACCCGAGCGCCAGCTGATCAATCCGTTCTTTTTGGGAGGCAGGGATATTATCATTTCCTATCCTACCAATACCATGAACCAGGAGGATAAGCTGATGAGTATGAGAGGGAACAATCCCTATTTCTCCCGTGCCACGGTTCACCACGAGCTGGTTCCCGGCCACCATTTGCAGCATTATATGCGCAGCCGGTACAAGCCTTACCGCCGCGAGTTTGGTACCCCATTCTGGACCGAAGGCTGGGCGCTTTATTGGGAGTTGCTGCTTTATGACAAAGGCTTTGCCAAAACCCCCGAAGAGCGGATCGGTATGCTTTTCTGGCGCATGCACCGCTGCGCACGGATAACTTTCTCATTAAACTATCATTTAGGCAAATGGACGCCGCAGGAATGTATTGATTTTCTGGTTGACAGGGTAGGCCACGAGCGGGCCAATGCCGAGGGCGAAGTACGCCGCTCTTTTCAGGGAAATTACAGCCCGCTGTACCAGGTCGCGTATCTGATCGGTGGTTTGCAGATTCTGAGTCTTAAAAATGAACTCGTCGAAAGTGGTAAAATGACCTATCAGCAGTTTCACGATGCCATTATGAAGGAGAATAATATGCCGATCGAAATGGTCAGGGCAACGCTGACTAACCAGCCGATCAAGCGGGACTTCAAAACCCAGTGGAAGTTTTATAGTTTCAAATAATATCGTAGCTTACATTCTTCAAAAAAGCCCGCAAAACCTAAACCTTATGTCTTTGAAAAGCACTGTCGAATCTGCTGAGGAAAAAAAATCATTCAAACCTTCACTAGGACTCATGGACGCGACAATGCTGGTCGCAGGGAGCATGATCGGGTCGGGTATTTTTATTGTGAGTGCAGATATTACCAGGAATACCGGCAGTGTGGGATGGCTGATGTTTGTGTGGCTGATTACGGGCTTCATGACATTGACTGCCGCATTAAGCTACGGCGAGCTGAGCGCCATGTTTCCCAAGGCGGGTGGGCAATATGTTTATTTAAAAGAAGCATATAATTCATTAATCGGCTTTCTGTACGGATGGAGCTTTTTTACGGTCATCCAAACTGCCACGATTGCAGCAGTTGCAGTGGCGTTTGCCAAATTCACGGCTTACCTGCTGCCGATGTTCAGCGAAGATCTGGTGGCGATAGATCTGGGTTTTATCAAGATTTCACCGGCGCAGTTACTGTCCCTGGTGCTCATTGTTTTACTGACGTTTATTAATACACGTGGTGTAAATGGCGGTAAAATCATCCAGACTACATTTACATTGACGAAATTATTAAGCCTGCTAGGCCTGATCGTTTTCGGCTTGCTTTTTATGAAACCGGAGATTTGGGCAGCAAACTGGGATTCAGCGACGATGTGGGACCTGCACAAACTGAATATCGACGGAAGTATCGAATCTTATACCACCATAGCCGCTTTCGGCGCAATTGCCGCCTCAATGGTAGGTTCTATTTTCAGCAGTGATTCGTGGAATAATGTAACTTTTATAGCGGGGGAGATAAAGAATCCGCAGCGAAATATCGGGCTCAGTCTGGCATTAGGTACTATCATCGTCACGGTCATTTATGTGCTCACCAATGTGATGTATACGGGTGTTTTGTCCCTGCAGGAAATTGCTTCTTCGGATAAAGACCGCGTAGCTGTTACGGCTTCCAATGTGATTTTCGGAAATGCCGGAACGATCATTATCGCGGTGATGATCATGATTTCGACCTTTGGTTGTAACAACGGGCTAATCATGTCCGGTGCGCGGGTGTATTATTCGATGGCCAAAGACGGTATGTTTTTCAAGAAAGTAGGAACGCTGAATAAGAACTCCGTACCTGAATTTGGGCTGTGGATCCAATGTGTGATCGCCTGTTTGTGGAGTCTGAGTGGAAAATACGGCAACCTCCTGGATATGATTTCTTTTGTGGTCGTGGTATTTTATATGCTGACCATCATCGGGATTTTTATATTAAGAAAGAAAATGCCTGATGTGCCTCGTCCGTATAAAGCATTCGGTTATCCCTTTCTGCCTATTATTTACATCATTATGGGTGTTGCATTCTGCGTGTTACTGATCATCTATAAACCTGAATATACCTGGCCTGGATTAATCATTGTACTGCTCGGCATTCCGGTTTATTACTTTATCGGGAAGAAAGATATTACTACGGATAACGTCTAAACAAGCGATTGCGTCGGAGCTATTCACAGAAAATGACTCCGACGCCTTTTACGTTTTTCAAACTGATGATACTGAATGCGAGGACACCGAATTGAAGTGGTGAATGTTAGATCTGTCGTACTCAAACCTGAAAAAGATACACAAACCCGGCATTGTTTGCATTACGCCAAATCACCGCAGCGCCTCCACTTCCGTCACTTCCTTCGGCAAATGCTTCCCTAAAATCCTATTACCCCGTTCTGTTATCAAAACATTATCCTCAATACGAATTCCTGTAAAATCGCGCAGCATTTCCAGCTTACTGTAGTCTACAAAATCAGCCAGTTTATTCTCTGCTTTCCAGCGGTCTATCAGTGTAGGGATCAGGTACAGGCCGGGTTCAACGGTTACTACAAATCCAGGTTCCAGCGCGCGGCCGAGGCGGAGGGATTTCCAGCCGAATGTGGTTCCTTTCACCAGGTCTTCGGTATAACCGACATATTGCTCGCCAAGATTTTCCATATCGTGTACGTCCAGCCCGATCATGTGGCCGAGGCCACATTGGAAGAATAGGGTGTGCACATCATTTGCAACCGCTTCTTCGGGATCGCCCTTGACAACGCCCAATGATTTGAGCCCTTCCAGCAATTTAGTCGCGGCGAGTTTGTGCACATCTTTAAACAAAATGCCAGGCTTGCAAGCTTCGATAGCCGCATTTTGTGCATTCAGCACGATCTGGTACATATCCTTTTGCAGCGGCGAAAACTGTTTTCCCATCGGGATAGTCCGTGTCAGATCTCCGCAGTAGCGCATGGCAGTTTCGGCACCCGCGTCGCATAAGCCCATCTGTCCTTCGCGCATCACCAGGTCGCGGGTGTGGGTGTGCAGGATTTCTCCATTTACCGTCAGGATAATTGGATAAGAAATGTCGCCACCGGCACCTATCGCAATACTTTGCAGTTTTCCGGCCACTTCTTTTTCCGTCATACCAGGACGCGTATTGCGCATAAAATCGAGGTGCATATCCACCGAGGTATTCACCGCTTTTTCCATTTCAGCGATTTCCTCCGCAGTTTTATAATTGCGCATGGAAACAATCGCTTTAATCAGCGTCACAGAAGCTTTTTGCGAAGCCTCAGCTGGCGATACCTGCAACCATTCCTGCAATTTTAAAGTATGTTCAGCCCGGTAGGGAGGCAGGAAATGTACCTGCTGTTTTCTGCCCAAAACATTTTTTAAAAAACCATCGATAGCAGCGAGCGGCATTACCTGAGACACGCCCACTTTCGCAGCTTTGTCAACCAGCGGCTCTTTCGGGCCGGTCCACACAATATCATCGATGGTCAGCTCATTGCCGAATACGATTTCCTGGTCATTATCAATGTCAATCACCGCGTGAATGGAAGGAATATCCAGGCCGAAATAGTAAAGAAAAGAGCTGTCCTGCCGAAATGGGTATACATTATCCCGGTAGTTCATGCCCGAATCTTCATTGCCGAGGAACAGGACCAACCCGCCTCCGACTTTCGTTTTCAGTTGTGTGCGTCTTTGAATGTAGGTTTCTTTGGAGAACATGGCTTGTGGTGTTTAATGCAGTCGCATTCCGGTAATGCGCGATTTGCAAATTTAAGTTTCTATGTAAATGAAAAAAATCTTGCTCTTAAACATCGACTGTTTTCGAGCAAGATTAAAACTACTAACCTAATCAGAATGTAAATATTAGTAACCCGGATTTTGTTTCAGGTTGGTATTTTTGTCCAGCTCGCTTTGCGGTATCGGAAACAATGCACGTTGCGCAGCCTGTGGACGGTGGTTGAACCATTTTTTCGTACCAAAAACTCCAAACCGGATCATATCCTGGCGACGGTGTGCCTCCGCAGCAAACTCCCACCCAAGCTCGTCGAAAAAGCGGCCAAACTTCACATCGTCGCCACCCTGGCGCTCGGTAATCGTCCCATCGACCGCCTGGTAACCATAATTGTATTTGCTGCCCTTCGCCAGATCTGCGCCGGTAACGGTCGCCTTCGCCGGGTTGTTTTTAAATGCGCGTTTGCGTACTTCTGTCACGATCGCAGCAGCTTCTTCTGCTTTTCCAGTCCGTAAAAGTGCCTCCGCTTTGATCATCAGCACATCCGCATAGCGTAGAAAAGGAAAGTCGTTGTCCATGCTGTTGGTCACATTCGGCTTGATCTTGTATTTGCCGATACGATACCCGTCCGAGGAAGCCGTTTTCTCCATTGTCGGCACTGCTTTGCCATACGTGATCACCACAGCCCCGGTAGACGCGTTTTTCTGCGGGCCCATGATCCAGGTATCTGCCAGGCGGCTGTCGTCAGCGTCATAGGTCTCGATAAATTGCGGAACGGCGCAGTTTCCACCCCACGGACCGGCATTCATCGGGTAAACTGTCCGGCTTAGTGGGTCGAGCGTTTTCATGTGGATTATGTTACCAACTCCATAGATTTCGTCGTAAGGAATAGCAAAAATGATCTCTTTGGAATTGAAATTCGTCCAGGTGAATATGTCGGAATAATTGGCGTCCAGCACATATTTGCCACTTTTGATCACTTCATCAGCCTGCTCGATAGCCTTTGCCCACTGCGGTGTACCGGTGTAAACTTCCGCATTGAGGTAAATTTTCGCGAGCAAGGCTTTTGCTCCCCATCTGTTCAGCTGGCCATAAGTAGTGGCAGCATTCTCGCTCAGATTGGGTATTGCATCGCCCAATTCTTTGATAATGAAGTCGTATACTTCTTTGCGCGTACTTTGCTTCGGCAGACTGATATCTTTAAAATCCGTAACGATAGGCACATTTCCGTGATTATCGAGCAGCAGATAATAGGCCAGCGCGCGCACCGCTTTCAATTCGGCAATCGTATTTTCTTTCCCGGTCGTAATAGGAATCTCCCCGCTTTCAATCTGAGAAATTACACGGTTGGCAGTCGTAATGCTGCTGAATGAGCTGAACCAGGTATTTGCCGGCTGATCCTGCAACGACGTCCAGGTGTGGTAATGCATTCGTTTATAGGTACCAGCATCATCCCAGCCATTTGGGCGGGAGGGCGTAATGATGGCGTCGGCGGCTTCTTCCTGCAAGTCGAAATAGCCTTGCCAGCCTGCCATAAGGCTTCTCAATGAAGAGTAAACGGGGGCTACGATCGCAGGCAAATCCTTCTCGGTCGGTTGGTAGCTGCTGGCGAGTACCTCGGAATAAACCTGTTCTTTCAGGTCCGTGCAGGAGTACAGGGAGGCAGCACTCAGTACCGACGTGAGCAATATATATTTGGCGTTTCGGTTTTTCATTTTTTTGAAAGTTTGTTGTGGATCAGAATGTTACGCTAAGTCCGGCAGTGAATGTGCGGGTTGTGGGATATTTATCGCGCTGATCGCTTCCTGGAAAAAAGCCGGTCATCGTCATACCTTCGGGATCTATGCCGGTGTAACCTGTAATCGTGGCCAGATTGAGTCCCGAAACAAATACGCGCGCATTTTTCATACCTTTTATCAGGTTCTGAGGCAGGGTATAACCCAATGTCACATTGTCGATTTTCCAGTAGTTCCCGTTTTCAATGTAATGCGAAACGTATACTAGATCATTGTTCAAAACCTTCCCGTCAATCAGATCGTAGGCGGTATTCAGCATATTGTATGCCTTGTTTTTCGGGTTGTTGTAAAACATACTCTGGAAATTCAGAACATCATATCCGAACGCTCCGCGCATGTTTACTGCCAGGTCGAAGCTCTTGAATCGCACCGAGTTGTTCCAGCCTACATTGTGTTTTGGAATACCATTTCCGTAGTATTGACGGTCTTCAGGCTTCGCTTCGGCAACCGGGATTACTTCGCCGTCTTTGTTCTCAACTAGCCAGCCGCCTTTTTCATCTACCCCCACACTTTTCCATACAAAAAACCGTCCGATCGGCTCGCCGACTTTTACGCGGTGTGTGCTGATCTGGATCGGCTCGCCGGTGTACCCTGCATCAAAAAAGTCATTGGAAGCCTGAAACTGGTCGTTTGAAAGACTTACCAGCTTGTTGCGGTTGGTAGAATATGTAAATCCTGAATTCCACTGCAAGTCAGCTTTCTGTATCGGAACCAGGTTCAGCAGGATTTCAAGACCTTCATTCTTCATGGTACCTGCATTGATAAACATCGAGCCGGTGAGGTAAGGCGGTACGGGTACGGGGAAATCGTAAAGCAGGTCTTTCACTTTTCTGCTATACAGATCAATTGAGCCGCTGATTCGGTTCTTCGCAAAACCAAAATCAACCCCCGCATTCACCTCTTCTTTTTTCTCCCACCGCAGGTTCGGATTGAAGTTTCGCGCAGGCACGAAGCCTGGTACCCATTTTCCACCAATAAATGCACCCTGGTCGCGGCTGAAATTGTAGCTGATCTGAGACAGATAAGGCGAGTTGGCGATCGTGCCCGTCACACCCACACCGGCACGCAGCTTGATCTCGGAAACGCCCGTCAGTCCGGCCATAAACCGCTCTTTGCTGATCCGCCAGCCCACAGAAGCAGCAGGGAATGTACCCCATTGATTGTTGATCCCAAACCGGGAAGAACCCTCGCGGCGCACACTCGCCATAAACAGGTATTTTTCGTCCAGACTATAAGTTAACCGGCCAAAGAAACCAGCCAGCTGCCATTTGTTCTTGGTACTTCCCATTGCAGCCTGGCCTTTTTGCAATGCGCCGCCGGCGCCAAGGTTGTTCCAGTCGTAGGCATCAGTCGGGAAATCCCAGTTGCTCGCGTCGAATGCTTCATAGGTTGCATCCTGCCAGCTATAACCGCCCAGCAATGTAAAACGGTGTTTTCCGAACGACTTGGCGTAGTTACCTGTAAATTCCAGGAGGTTCTCATTGTTCGCATACGTGTTGCGGAAAGCAGTCGCATTCTGGTTGCTAATCCGCGTATTGGTGTGGTTGAATGTTGTCGAGCCGCCTTCGAGATTACTGTTCTGCACATTTGAGACTAACAGCTTGAAATTCAGGTCAGAAATAGGTGCATAGTCTACGCTTCCGCTCATTCTCATTTCTTTGAAAGAAGCATCATAATTGGATTCGTAGATCCTTGAAACCGGGTTTTCGTAGAAATATCCGTCTCTTTCCTGCCACGCGCCCGTTTCGGTCTTGACGCGATCAGTCGGGTTACGGATAATCGCCTGGCGGTAAATGTAGCCGTAAGCCGCATCTTCGTTAGCCGGGGTCACCGCGCCATTGGTGCGGGTAATGCGGTTAATGATCTGGAAATTGGTTTTCAATTTATTGTCGAACATGGCGTGGTTCAGATCTGCACGGCCGGTGAACCTGTTTTGTCCTGATCTCAAAAAGATACCTTCCCAGTTGCGATAGTTCACAGATCCTGTAAAATTGGTGGTACTGTTTCCGCCGAGGAAAGTCAGGTTGTGGTTATGGCTTACTGGCTTTTGCATGATCTCGTCGAGCCAGTCGGTGTTGCCGCCGTAATCCGTATAGTCGATTCCTTCACTGATTTTCCGCCGGTAATCATCGCCAGTCAGCAGTTCCGGTCTGCGCGCGATTGTCTGGATATTTACATAATTGGAATATTCAACAGTCGCACGGGAGTTACTCCGGTTCTTTCTGGTAGTGATCAAAATAACCCCGCCGGTAGCGCGCGTTCCGTAAATAGCCGCCGCCGATCCGTCTTTCAAAACGTCAACAGACTCAATATCCTCAGGAGCAACCGTATTCAGCCCGCCGGGAATACCATCGATCAGAACGAGCGGGTCGGAGTTTCCGTTGATCGAGTTGATACCTCTCAAATTGATCTGGGTGTTCGAAGTAGGAGAGCCGCTGGGCGTGGTAATACGGAATCCCGCCACTTTTCCCTGTACGAGCTGCGCCGCGTCGCGCACTGTCCCTTTAATAAAATCTTCTCTCTTAATACTTGCAACCGAGCTGGTCACATCGCCTTTTTTTTGCGTTCCATAACCGATTACCACCACTTCCGAAAGCTGCTTCTGATCGGGCGCCATTTCAATGGTCAGCTCGCTTTGGCTGCCTACCACCACTTCCTGACTTGCGTAACCAATGTAGCTCAAAATCAAAGTTGCCTGATCAGGAATGGTCAGTTTAAATTTTCCTTCGGTGTCAGTGGCTGTTCCAATGGTATTATTTCCTTTCACAATAATAGTCACACCCGGCAGCGGGTTTTTATCCTCGGCGGATACGATCTTGCCCGAAATCTCGCGCTCGGCAGCCAGCAGCTGGCCAGATAATAGGCATACCAGTGCGAGACTGCAAAGCAGCCGGCGCGGTATTTCCTGGATCAGGTTGGATAATAGTCTATTCATGTTTTTTGTGTTAGATGGTGAAAGAATTTTCTGGTATAACTATCAGGTATATACGTTTATGCGTAATCGAAAGCTCTTACTGCGTTACCGTCACCTTATTCCGGCCTGGCGGATTTACGCCCAATAATTTGCTGACAAAAAAGTCGCGTTTTTTGCGTTTTCCGTAAGTGCCGCCGTCGCTGTGCCCCATTCCCGGAATTGTCAGTAATTCAAAATCTTTATTCGCCTTGATCAATGCGTCGGCGACGCGGTAGGTCGATTCCGGCGGTACATTGGTGTCGGCCTCGCCTACGATCAGCAGCAGATCTCCCTGTAATTTGGCTGCATTGGTCACATTGGATTGTTCGTCGTAGTGCTTACCGACGGGGTAGCCCATCCATTGCTCATTCCACCACTGCTTGTCCACGCGGTTATCGTGACAGCCGCAAGCCGAAACTGCCGCGTCGTAAAATCCGGGGTGGAAAAGCAGCGCGCCGAGTGAATTCTGTCCACCCGCTGAGGTGCCGTAAACACCCACTTTTGTCGAATCAATGTAGGGGTATTTGGCTGCCAGAGACTTCATCCAGGCAATGCGATCTGGGAAACCGGCGTCGGCGAGGTTCTTCCAGCATACATCGTGAAATGCCTTTGAGCGATTAGCAGTGCCCATTCCGTCCATTTGAACGACGATAAATCCCAGCTCGGCCATACTCTGCATCTCGCCGTAATGCCTGAATGCTTTTGGTACAAATGAATCCTGCGGACCGGCATAAATGTTCTCGATGATCGGGTATTTTTTGTTCGGATCGAATTGGCTTGGGCGGTATACAATGCCCCAGATATCCGTTTTTCCATCGCGACCTTTTGCAGTAAAAATCTCCGGCAGCTTAAAACCAAACGAGAGATATTGCGAAATGTCCGACTCTTCCAGCTTCATCACCAGCGACGCGTTCGAGGTTTTGCGCAGTTCCATTATTGGCGGGCTGGTCATGGTGGAGTAGGTGTCGATATAGTAGCTGCGATCCGGTGAAAATGCCAGTGAATGCGTTGCTTTTACATGGTTGGTAAGTTTCACCAAGCCTGTCCCGTCGAACTTAATGCGATAATAATGAATGTGATACGGGTCTTCCTCCACATTCATTCCATTAGCCCTGAACCATACTTCGCGCTTTTGGGTATCAATGCTGTCAATGTCCCGAACCACCCAGTCGCCTTTGGTAATCTGGTTTTTGATCTTGCCCGATTTTTCATCGACCAGGTACAGATGCCGCCAGCCGTCTTTCTCCGAAGACCATATGATTTCATGCTGCTTGGGCAGGTAATGCGTGTAAATCAGGTTTTGATAAATGAAAGTCTTAGTCTGTTCGTCGATGATATTTTTGGTATCACCATTCGCAGCATTCACTTCGATCACCCTGAAACGCTGGTGGCCGCGGTCAACTTTTTCGTAGGTAAAATGTTGCGGATCACCTTCGCGCCAACGGATCACCGGCGCATTGAAAAAGTCGATTTTCTCAGCCTTAACCTTAACGAGATCCCGTGTCTTAGCATTAATTACAAACATTTCATAGCTCGTAAATTCATCGCCCGGCTGTGCATAACCCCGCGTTTTTACCTCGCCTCTTGTCGTATTCGGGAGAGAAGAAAGAATGTAGCTTACCTTCCTTTCTTCTTGTTTATCAATGCGATAGCAAACAATATACTGTCCGTCAGGTGACCAGCTCAGTTCACCAAACGGTCGAAGCGGATTGCCTTCATAAGTAAGCTGCCGGATGCTTTTTCCATTCGGTTCACTCAGGTAAATGTTGCCGTTTCTGACAAACGCTTTTTGCTTTTTATCGAACGAAATACTGTCCGCTCGAAAAGGCCGCCACCGGCTCGATGGTCTCGTCCAGCCGATTTCTTTTGGCTCATCAACAGCGGGTATTTCTACTTTTTTGGCAGTATGCAAATTGGTATCATAGGCGAACCATTTGCTTTTTGCCTGAATGTAAATGGCGTTTTTCGCACGATCGAACCGCAGCTGCTGCAACATTAGCTTCGTCGCAGAAAATGTAGTATCCGCCGCCTGCGACAATGCTTTTGCTACTTTTTCATTTTCAAATGCCTTTGACTTTTTCCCTTTTACCGCATCAACGTATATGTACTCTGTCAGGCTGTCTTTAAGGATATTTTTGTACCAAAATGACTTTCCATCTGCCTGCCAGCCAGGTTGAATACTTGCCTTCAGGACAGAACCTTTGGTGAGAGAATCCATCAATTCCATATGCTTGTAAGCATTCGAAATTTCCTCTTTGGTTGGCTGGTAAGCCGGCAATTGCGCCTGGCCGACCTGCGTTAGCAAACACAGCACAACCAAGGTTCCGATCTTTCCTTTATGAAAGTTAAAGAAGCTCATTTACAAGATTTTACAGGGTTTTTGGATGATGAGGACAATAGTAGGCCTGTCTGCCTTTTCGGGCAGAATACGGACTGTTAAAACTTTAAAACAAGAATATGCTCCTATTGTCTATATGTAAAATTAGACCTAACCCCGAAGATAAACTTGGTAGAAATTAGCGGCTTTTTTACCGATATTAACTTAAATCAGGCTGAGCTTTGGCAATCGGAGCAATTTGAAGGATTTTATTTGGCGGATTTGGGGGAATGGAGAATTTACGGGAAGTAAAATGAAAAGGGCAAGTTGTAATATAACATTAAGGGAACTCTTATAAGCAGTTGAGGAAACTTTGGGAGTTCGTAAAGCTGATGAACACAAAAAGGCGTACCGGCATCCTTCTGTTGCCTATACATGGTCAATGAAAGTTACTTGTATTTGCTTAATCAGGTAACCCAGCTATTCTGATCATCTCTTTCGCCTTTGCAGCTTTTTCCTTGAAAAGTGGCTGACCATCATACTTACCATCCAGTTCGGGCGAAATCTTAAAGCCTTTTGGAAGCTTTATGCCGGTATTTAGCTCTTTTGTTTTCATAGTAATCAAATTTACGATTTTCTTTTGACTAAAAAGCCTTCATACTCAACCCCTTTTTCAAAGGAATTCCATGTGTTGTCGGCGTATCCCCAGATTAGGAAATCACGGCGAATCATTGTCAGGTTATTACTAATACCTATTCGATAAAGCCTTGTACGTGATCGAGTGCTTCCAGCGATGGTGACAAAGGTGTTAGGGTGGTGATCAGTAAAAATATACAATGTCCCAGCAACCGTCGCCAGCACCTTTTCCATATCTCCGTTATCTGAAACAGCCAGATCATCCAACTGCCCGGTTTTAACGTTATAATCTCCAAAACCAAGATTGAATAAATTTTTCTCTAGATGAGAATAGTTAACTGCCTTAGGTACAAGTCCTTTTGAGCCAACACTTACAAATTCAAAATTCTGAAAGTTTGCAGATGCCTTTACTTCGTAACGATTTTCGAGCATTTATGTTGGCAGGAGTAGTATTACGAATTGGGTCCATCCCGCTTCTCGCCAAAGCTATAAGATGACATAGCATCTTCACGCTATTTTCCCTGCAAAATTCTCTAACGGTAGTGATGAAAAACTTGCCGGTAAATTCGCTACCTCTTCTCCAAAACAACCGTCACCAGCCCGCGCGCCGGCACTGCTATACCCTTACTCCAATCCTTGCTCTTCCCAAACCTCATATCCACACCCTTCTCCGCAGTAGTCGTATAACTTTCAAACTCTTTTTTCAACTTGAATCCGGTCAAATCCAGCTTCAAATCGCGTGGGTTCCCGGTGTAATTGATCGCCACTAAAACAACCTGCTTTTCATTACTGTATGCCGTTACCATTACATCCTGCGCAATTTGTACTGGGGTTAAATTGTCGTTTCTGCCAATTTCCATGCGCTGCATGCCGGGGCGGATGAAGCGGCTGTAGTGGCCCAGTGCCCAGAGGTTTTTGGTGCTGGTTACCTCGCCGTCGGTGTATTCTTTATTGGCGGGTTTCAATGCGATGACGTAATATCTGGTGTCAAAATCTGCGCTGCCGGGTTCCCAGCTGTTCCAGAGTTGCCAGGCGGCGGCGTTGCCGTAAACCAGGTCGTCGTGGATGACTTTGGAGAGGAACAATGCGCAGTCGATTGCCGGGATTCTGCCTTTTTTGCCTTCGTTGTACCCGTCGGCGAGCATGGAATATTCGGTTTGCCAGAAGGTTACATCGTACTTTCGGGCAGTGTCCGCTACGTGTTGCCGGATCGCGATGCGGGCGCTGTCGCCTTTGTCGGTGAAGTAGCTATGGCCGCCGATGAGTTTGGGTAGATGCTTCAAATTCGTCAGCTGTGTGGCGTTTGAAGGATTAAAGAATGCCTGGATCTGCCGGGACGCGTGCCCGTTTTTACCATATAAATAATCGAGCTGAGCTGCTTCCGTGATCAGAATTTTAGAGTCCAGTTTGTTTTTAATCAATGCATTGTTGAGCTCTCTTGTGATCCTGCCGATATCCTCATTTTTCCACGGAGTTCCTTCCTGTTTCGCGGGCGAGCCCACGGGGTGCGACCAGTCCCATTGCGGCTCATTAACCGGACTGATGTAGTCGAAATGCAAACCTTCCTCATCAAAATGCTTCAAAACCGTCGCCAGAAATGTAGCGTAAGCTTCGTATTTATCATCTTTCAGATTCGTCACATAATCCTTTTCAGTTTTGTAACCGAGGCCATTTTTGGTGAACTGAACCGGCGGGGTATTCGAAAAGGCAATCAGGTTTTCTACACCATAGTCCTTTGCTTTTTTTGTAAACCATAAATAACCTGATTGTTTGCTCCAATCGTAAGTTCCGTCGGGATTCAGGAAGCTTTCGACTCGTTTACGGAAGTCACTGATCCCGCTGCTGTCACCTTGCTCGGCTGTACCACCGCCGATATTGAAGCGCCAGGCTGATAACCCTATCCCTTTGGGATTTCCGTTTTTGTCCATTTCCTTGCTAAACAGCCATTCCGCCATTTGCTCCCGGTTTTCTGCCGGCCAGTTTTTACCAATACCTTCCGAAAACCAGGCGCCGGCTGCTCCGAAATTATCAATGCGCTGGGCAGTTTTTTGTGCGTCAATTTTGATAACGAGCGATTTTGGATCTTGAGAAAAAACAGAAGTCGCGAAAAGGAGAATAAAAACTAAAAAACTGAAACTGCGGAACATATCAGAAAAGTTTAAAACCCATTGCCAGCAGCACGATCACAGCGAGCCAGCCGGCAATTTGAAGAAAAGTAGAATGCTTATAAGTACCCACCAACCGTGCTTTGCGACTGGCAACGAGTAGTATCGACAGTGCAACCGGCAGAACAAACCCATTTAACGTACCCACGAAAATGAGCACTTTCACCGGCCTGCCTACCAGAAGAAATATTACCGTCGAAATGAAAATAAAGATGATCGTGAGCCAGGTGTGGTGTTTTTCAAATGCCGGGTGAAATGAGCGCACGAAGGAAACCGATGTGTAAGCCGCGCCGACTACCGATGTGATCGCCGCGCACCAGATCATTAATCCGAACAATTGTCTCCCGAAGCTGCCAGCTGCGGTTTCAAAGACAGAGGCGGTGGGGTTTTCGGGATTAATATTCGCTCCCGCCATCACAATACCCAGTGTTGCCAAAAACAGCAGATACCGGATTACGGCAGTGACCAGAATGCCCGTCGAGGCACTGCGATTGACAAGCGGAAGATCCTTTTCACCACGCAAACCGGCATCGAGCAGGCGGTGCGCGCCGGCAAATGAAATGTAGCCGCCTACCGTCCCGCCAACGAGGGTTAATGTAGAGATTGAGTCAAATTGGGTTGGAATGAAAGTATGGGTTACTGCATCTCCGAGCGGCGGGTGAGATGTAAAAGCTACGTAAAGGATGAGCATAATCATTACAAAGCCCAGGATTTTGGCAAAAGTATCCATTGCTTTCCCGGCTTCTTTGAAAAGAAAAATCCCGATTGCAATAGCGGCGCTGGCTGTGGTTCCCGTTTCGACTGGAATACCCGTCATCGCTTCAATCCCAAGACCTGCCCCTGCGACATTGCCAATATTGAATGCCAGTCCGCCTACTACGATCAGCAGCGCAAGCAGATAGCCTAATCCGGGAAAAAGCTCATTGGCAAGATCTTGTGCACGTTTCCCGGATACGGTGATGATTTGCCAGATGTTGTATTGAACACAAAGATCTATAATCACCGAGATCAGGATTACGAAGCCGAAACTGCTTGTGAGCTGCTGGGTGAAAACAGTTGTCTGCGTCAGAAAGCCCGGCCCGACGGCAGAGGTGGCCATTAAAAATGCAGCGCCGAGAAGTTTGTTTCTGTTTTTCATTTTTTGATTGCCACGAATGCATTCGTGCAACATTCGTGAATTCGTGGCACTAAGAATTACCCCAACCCCCACCACCAGGCGTTTCAATGATCAGAATATCACCTTTTTGAACTTCCAGACTGCATATACCCTGCAGTTCCGAAATTTCACCCTCAGAAACCAACGTATCCTTCCCGCACAATCCGGCCGCACCGCCATGAAGTCCGTAGGGTGCCTGCTTTCTATGTTGACCGAGCAATGTAACCCGCAAAGGTTCAAGAAACTGTATGTTACGAACAATACCGTCGCCGCCATTGAATTGCCCTTTCCCGCCTGAATTTTGACGAATGCCGAATTCAAGCAAACGCACAGGATACTTTCGTTCCAGTTGCTCAGGATCGGTAATGCGCGTATTAGTCATGTGCTGGTGCACCGCCGACCGACCGTGAAAACCATTTCCAGCGCCGGTACCACCGCCGATCGTCTCATAATAGCCAAACTTTTCATCCCCAAAAAGAAAATTATTCATCGTCCCCTGACTGCACGCGGCGAGTCTGAAAGCTTTCAAAAGTGTATCGACTAGCCGCTGACTTATCTCGGTATTACCACCCACCACAGCCGGACATTCAAATGGATCGTCCGAAAAATGCGGATGCAAAAAGCTGTTGTCAGGCAGCTTGATCTCCACTTCCCTCATTAAACCATCATTTAACGGAATTTCTTTTCCTACCAGCAATCTCAAAACGTACAGAATCGCGCTGTACAGAATAGAAATATTTGCATTCAGGTTATTAGGATGGACATTGGAAGTGCCTGCAAAATCAAAAAGCTGCTTGCCGGGCTTAATGGAAATGTGAACCTGAATCTGATGTCCGTCGTCGAGGTATTCTATGGCTTCAAATTCCTGCTCAAGCAGCGGCTCCATGGCGCTTTGCAGTTGCAGCGCCGCAGTTTCTTTGAGCATTTGCATATACTTTTTCACTTCTGTCAGTCCGTGCGTAGCCACCAATTTCAAAAACTGCTCGCTACCTTTTCGAAGTGCCGAAAGTGCGGCGATCATATCGGCTTCATTTGACAGAAACGAACGGGTAGGGTAGGGATTTTCACAAAATAACTTTCGGATACTATTCCACTGATATTCACCTGACTTGACCAGATATTGGGGTAAAATCACAACGCCTTCTTCGGCCAGACAAGTCGCATCGGGCGGCATCGAACCCGGCGTTTTTCCGCCCACTTCTGCGTGGTGCGCGCGGTTGATTACGTAGCCGATGCATTCATTTTCATTTGTAAAAACACCGGAAATCAATGTGATATCGGGTAAATGCGAGCCGCCGTAACGCGGGTGATTGGTAATTACTACGTCGCCCGGATGAATTGAAATAGCTTCAAGCACTAACCTTCCGCAAATGCCCATACTACCCAAATGCACGGGAATATGCTGGGCGTTCACCAGCAATTCGCCTTCTGCATCGAGTAGCGCGCAGGAAAAATCGAGCCGCTCTCTGACATTCACCGAAAATGCAGTCCGTTGCAGCTGAACACCCATTTCCTCTGCAATTGCTTTGAAACGATTTGTGAAAAGTTGCAGCGCTACCTCTTCGCTATGTTGTTCTTTATCAATGGTTTTTGCCTCTATTTTGAAAATAATTGCTTCCTTATTTTCCTGTATCACAAGCTGCCAGCCAGCCGGAATGTAGGAGGTAGAAGTGTTGTTCAGCAAAATTGCAGGACCTTCAATTGCGTCGCCGACATGGAGTAAGTCCCATTCAAAAATCTCAATGGTTTTCTTTTGGTCAAAATAGGGTATCAACTCTTTGCTGGCAGCCGCTCTTTCGCCTTCTTTTCTAATATTGGTTGGGTCAAAATGCTGCGCGGCTTCCTGGATTTTGAGCTTGACACTTTCCAGTTCCACGATCATATTTTCGGGATAGTAACCAAACTGGGCACGATACGCCGCTTCAAAGGCAAGAAGGGTTCCATCTCCCTGGTACGGTATTTCAATCACATTCTCCTGACCTGAAAACCGGAGGTAGCAATTGAAAAAGGCTATTTCCGTCGCATACACGCCCTGCATGCTCAACTTATCTTCGCCCGCCGCGATCAACTCTCGTTGCATAGCGACAATATGCGATTTGGCTTCTTGCCAGGGTAGCAATATCTGTTTCGCCTCAATAGTACTCAACAGCGCCTCGCCCATTCCTACTGCGCTGAAAAGTCCTGCGTCGTAGGGGATAATAACCCTCGAAATGCCCAGCAGCTCGGCTAGCTGACAGCTGTGCAAGCCACCGGCGCCGCCGAAAGTGATCAGAGCAAAATCTGCCGGATTAATCCCTTTTTCCACCGAGATCTTGCGAATCGCGTCGGCCATTTTTTCGTTGGCGATGCTTTCCAGTCCGGTCAGTATTTCGAGTGAAGAAAGCCGGTTGCCCGTTTTTTCCTGAATGGAATCCTGCAATTTTTTCAATCCAAAAATTGCAGCGTCCGGATTGATCGGAATGCCGAATTTGGAAATATCCAGCTTGCCTAGCAGCAGGTTCACATCTGTAATCGTAAGCGGCCCGCCCGCTCCGTAACAAGCTGGTCCCGGTGCAGCGCCCGCACTTTCAGGCCCTACTTGCAGAGAAAATCCGTCAAACCAGCAAACTGAACCGCCTCCTGCTGCTACGGTTTCAATGGCGAGCGTCGGGTTATGAAATTCGATCCCGTCAATTTCTGTCACGTATTTTAGCTCTGGCTCTCCGTCGATGAGCGCAGTGTCCGTACTTGTCCCGCCCATATCGAAGGTAATTGCCTTGGGAAAACCAAGTCGCTTAGCCAGATTTGCCGCCGCGATCATTCCGCCCGCCGGGCCGCTCAGTAAACTGTCTTTGGCACGAAATCCGTTCGCCTCTGCCAGGCTACCTGTGCTGGTCATCACTTTCAAACTGCCGCTATGCAGCGAAGCTTTGATACTGGTCAAATACCGGTCGAGAACCGGATCGAGGTACGCATTGACGACGGCAGTTTGCGTGCGTCTGAGGTAATGTGAGAATGGAAAGAGGCTTGAAGAAGCTGAAATGTACTTTGCTCCCGACTTTTTCAGTGAGTTGATAATTTCAATTTCATGTGCATTGTTTTTGTAAGAATGCAACAGAGAAACAGCGACTGACTCGTAATCAGTCGCTAATTCGTCGTCTTCTAAACTTGGTTGAAGTAAAATATTCCCGTCAGCATCCATTCTTTCGGTTATCTCCAGCACTGCTGCATATAGCAATTTAGGCTCCGGGATATTCAGTTGAAATAGTGACGGACGCTGCTGATTTCCAATATACAGCAGATCTTTAAAGCCTTTTGTGACTAGCAGCAACGTTTTTGCACCCTTTCTTTCCAGCAGCGCGTTGGTTCCTTTCGTAGTACCCAGCCGCATTTCAATAGGAGGCAATGCATTATGGATCGGAGTTTGCGTCAGAAGTCTGGCAGCCAGGATCGGCGCTTCTTCTCCGGTAGTAATTTCGAAATCGGCAGGGTTATCGAGAGGGAGGTCATCGGCAAGTGTGAGGGTATTGTCGCCATAGTTGACAGCTTTTAACTGACTGGTTATACCAGCTATTTCAAACGAATAGCCATCGAGGAGGTTAGTATCGAAATGCCAGTTTACTTCAAAATAATACGTAAACGGAGCCGCCTTACCCATGATCCTTCCCCTCAAACAACCTGAACTCAAAACCTTAATCCGGCTCTTTTTTCCATCCGGCGCAATCGCCAGACAATCCGTAAATGTCCCTCCGGTATCGATCCAGATTTTCCAGGGAATAGGGTAACTATTCAAAATGATTTAAAGATTTAGAGAAATGACAATTTAGGTGCAAATAGTTTGAAAAGCTGTGACTCAGCTAGTATTTTGACAAAAAAATAAGCTATGATTATAGGCCGGATCGTAATCATATTTTGTCTTTCAGAATCTAAATCTTTATCTTTAAATACATCATAAAGGAAATCCGCTATGGAAGTTAAAGAACGAATTGTCAGCCAAATCAATCAGATTGATGACGAAGCTTTGCTTTCTGAGCTTGAATTGATCCTTGTCAATCTTGTATCTGACAGTCAGGTACCTTATCGGCTTACTGATCAAATGAAAGCTTCCATTGACCTTGGAGAGGCTGATTTTCGTGAGGGCAGAACTGCTGAACACAATCATTTAATGAATGAAATGAAGGAATGGCTGAAAGAACGATAACCTGGGCTAGAAATGCCTCGATTGAATTACGTTCCATTCTTGAATTTTATGCAGAAAGAAACCAGAGCACTACTTACTCCCAGTGGCTGCTCAGGGAAATGAATTATCGCGCAAGCTTGATTGCTCATTTTCCTAAAATTGGTAGGGTTACAGATCGTAAGGATATACGTATTTTTCCTTTTCAACATTACGGGATTTTGTACAAATTCTCAGAGAGCAAAATCCATATTTTATCGGTATGGGATTTTCGGAGAAATCCTGACGATCGGATTGACAAGAGATAAATATTCAACCCAACTTCTCCAGAAACCCCCGCTGATACTCGCGCGGCGACACTCCGATCGTCTTCTTGAAAACCCTGTTGAAATTCGTTACGTTGTCAAAACCTGTCTGGTAACTGACGTCTGAAAAGCCGTCGAATTTGCCGGAAACGATGATTTTGCAGGCTTCATTGATGCGGACTTCGTTGAGGAAGCTGACGAAAGTTTTGTCTGTGTGTTTTTTGAAATACCGGCAGAATGCCTGCGGGGTAAGGTTAGCTACTTCTGAAATCTCGGCCAGGGAAATGTGGCTTTTGTAGTGGCCGACCAGATACTGAAAGATCCTGTCCATTCTGATTCCTTCTACTTCCGAAATCCGGTGTTCGCTGTTGCTGGTGGCGAGCGGTTTTAATTCTTTTGTTGTCGAGAAGTGATGCAAAAGGGAGATGAATGCCGCCACGCGCTGACTTTCTTTGTGTCGCATTACCTCTCTGATCGTGCTTTTGATCATTTCGTTGTCACCTTCCGGGAGTTGAAATCCATTGTGCAAGCCGCTCACAAACTTGCGGATTCCCGTCATTTCGGGCAGACTTAATATGTTTTGCGAAAGGTGGATCGGGTCAAAAAAGATCGAAACGGAATGTACCTGTTTCGGCTCGGTTGTATTAAAATACGATTCGTCGCTCTTGAAAATGTGGGATTGATTGGCACCGATAATATACACTTCACCCGACTCGAAACGCTGCATATAATTGCCCGCAATCAGGATTCCCGATCCTTCCACCACCCACTCGATCTGCACCTCGCGATGCCGGTGAAGGTGGTTATAGTAATGTGGCAAAATGTTCTCCTGCACCACAATGGTACTTTCTTTTGAAACCGGTATGGTGAACTGAACGACCTTCATAGGTGCTTGGGAATGCGCTTCTTTGTGTGTTTTTAATCAAAAAATCCGTCAGCTTGATCTTTGCATGACGGATTTCTTGACTTATAATAATCAGTTATCAAAGACTTTTTTCGTCTTTAACAACTTTCATAACTCCCTTCATTAAGCGCCAGTGGCCAGGGAATGTGCAAACAAATGGATAATCACCTACTTCATTTGGCACCTGGAATTTCAAACGGTAAGTCTGGCCCGGGTTAACCAACGGAGTTGCTGCAAGGACCTGCGGGATATTGGGTACATAGTTTTTCTCTGCACCATCCTTTGCCGTGATCATTTTGTCAGCCGCAGTACCTATGATTTCCAAGGACTTTGGTTTTCCGATCACCACATTATGCTGCATCGCATCCGGGTTTTCGAATACCAGCTCGACCGTTTTACCGGCAACTGCTTTGAACTCGGTCAATGTAAACTTCATCTCCTCGCGGATCGCTTTGATCTGTACGATCTGCACATTCGGATCGTTAGTTGTCTCTTCCTTAATTCCATAAGATTCCAGGAACGGAGTCAGTTTGCTGCTCAGATCGTCGGTAACCTCAGATTTAAGAGAAGCCAGCAATTTCTTGCCTTCGTCATTTGCTGTCTCCTTCCGTTTTGGGTTCCAGGAGCCCAGTACTCCTTTGAAAACTGCATTGCGACCCTGCGGATCAAGAGTTTGGGCTGTTTTTAACAAATCCAAAACTTCATTTCCGCTCGCATAAGAAGTATAACCGCGGGTAGCGCGTTCCAAAGCAAAGTCCGACAACCGATCCAGCCTGCGTACCTCGAACGATTTGCTCATGGTGTTGTTCTTGTTCTCGTCTTTTTCAGGAACCACATTGTCCACGTCCACAGTGGCTGTGACTGTAACCTTACCTGCTTCATCAGAAGTAAAGCCGAAACCCGAGCGCCACGGACCATTATTTCCTTCGGTCAGTTTCACGGTTTCTCCCGGAGCGATACCATTTGTCAGCTGGCGGCTAACGTAGTTACTGTTTAGCGAGCGGCTTCTTACACCGACATTCACAACTGGTACCAGCTCTTTCGGCACGGCTACGCTTCCCTGATTTGTAATTTCGATTACTACTTTGGCATATTCACGAACATACGGCTTAGCGGGCTCAATGGTAATATTGGTAATCGCCAGTTCAGCTGATCCCTGTGTCGTCACTTTGCTCGCACCGTGGTTATCGTGGTTCATGGTTGAATGGTCTATCGGCTTTTCCGCTTCTGCTTTTTGAGCAGTTGCAGTAGCGGAACCGGCCTTTCCAGCGCGTTGTGCGAGGTATTTTTTGCGTAAAGCGCCGTCGTGCGAGTTTAGTACTGCTGCAAATGCATCGGGCATCCAGCGATCGTCGGCTTGTGCGTAAGTATCGAGCAGAGTCAAAACCGCAGTTTCTACTTCAGGTGTTAAAGGAATATCGGCAAACCGCAGCAGCGAATTCATCGAGACCAATGCGTCTTTATCATGCAAAGCGTCGACCGCTAGCAGGGTTTGGGCAGTAGCAGGCGTCGAAGGCAAAACCTGAACAGCCGTTTTACGCACATCCGCAGCCGGGTGCTTCAATGCTTCATTCACAGCCGCCAGAACCTGAGGATCTTCAATCGCATTTAAACCATGTAAAGTCCACAGCGCGTGAATAGCAGCCACATTCAGGCCGATTTCATCTACCGATTTGTCTTTAACCAACGCAACCAGTTTCGAAACAACATCCTTGTTACCACGCTCAACCAAAAGCCGCTGCGCGTGACGGCGCCATAGCATATTGGTGTTTTTCAGAGTAGCCACCAGCTCGTCGGGACGGTCTTTGCTTAATGTGATCGGCGTATATTTTGGTGCGTTTTTCCAGGCAATTCTATATAAACGACCGTGGGTGAAATCACGTAAATCAGTCTCGTAAGCATTTCCAGCGCCGTTTTCAGAACCTTTCGGAGTAGGATTGTGCTGGATAATATAGCTGTACCAGTCGGCTACCCAGACAGCTCCGTCGGGTCCCACTTCTGCAAAAACCGGAGATACCCATTCATCTGCGCCTGCCAGTAAATTAAAACCAAGCTGATCCTCGAAATCGGTACCTTTTTGGACCATGAAATTTTGGTGCAAAATGTGCCCGGTAGGTTCGGAAACGAAGGCTACTTTGTTCCAATACTTCTTGGGATAGGCGCGGGCGGTGTAAAAGTTATGTCCTGCCGCCGCTGTAAATCCGCCAAACACGTCAACCTGGCGCACTTTTGGGGTAATTGGCTGCATATCCTTGTGCGTATCCGTACTCCGGCCGCCATTATCTACTTTGCTTTTGCCAAAATACCGGTTTGGAATTGCCGAGTACCAGCCGTGGGAATTGTTGGCAGTGGAGCCAAAGAGGTCGCCACTTTCATTGAAACCCAATCCCCAGGTATTATTAGAGGTTTTGGTCACGATTTCCATATCAGAACCATCGGGTTTGAAGCGGAAAAGCGCCTGTCCGAAATTCAACGAATCACTTTGTCCAACTTTCCCTTTAAATCCGGAATAGCCTACCGAACCGTAAACCCAGTTATCAAAACCGTAATGCAGGTTAGATGGTCCCGCGTGGGTATCTCCTGTTCCAAAACCGGAGAAAAGTATCTTCTTCACATCCGCTTTGTCGTCCCCATCAGTATCTTGTAAAAACAGCATGTGAGGTGCCTGCGAAACGACCAGGCCACCATTTGCGAAAGTTAACCCTGTTGGAATACTCAAATCATCGGAAAACTTCGTGAATTTGTCGGCTTTACCATCTTTGTTGGTGTCTTCGCAAATCAGGATATAGTCGCTTCCGCCTGTATCTTTTCTTTCGTTCGGATAGTCTTTTGTAATTAAAACAAACAATCTGCCGCGCTCGTCCCACGTCATCGCGATCGGGTGCATGACATCGGGTTCGTGTGCGAAAACATCGAGCGTAAAATCAACCGGGATTTGGATATGTTTCACAGATTCCTCCGGCGAAAGCGGCAATTGCTGCATTTGCGGACCAGGACGCTGCTCGTAGTTAGGCAATTTGGCTTCGCGGTATTCAAATGGTTTGGGTGCCAATGCGGCCAGTGCTTTTCTCGCATCGTCATTCACCGCCCACAGGATACCTTTTTCGATCAGATCCTGAAAACCCTGAACTGCCCAGGTACGCTCGTCGTGACCGTAAGCAGTGTAAAAAATGCGGCCTTTTCCGTGCGTTCTCACCCAGGTATAAGGTTCTTTCTGAACACCCGGCTTGTCTTTTTCCTGATCCTTTTGAATGGTACGTTCCGTCAGAACGATATTATCAGGCTGCAATTGGTTATGCAGGTAAGTTTCATCGATGGTTTTAAAAGGCTTCACGCCAGCAATCGCAGGATGCTCAGGCTGCGCCCAAACAGGCTGAATGGTGTCAAAAGTGTGACGCCAGAACTGCCCGCCGATCAGTTTCACCACTTCCGGGTTGTTGCGGAAACAATAGGACGCGCAGTGAATAGGGATAAAACCCTTACCGCTCGCCACATAATCCAGCAAAGCTTTCGCCTGCTGCGGCGCGATCGAATCGTGGTTTGCGTACAGCATGAGCGCGTCATACTTGTTAAGCGTCTCGGGATTCAGGTCGTTGAGATCGTCGGTATAGGTAAAATTGAAACCTTTCGGTCCCAATGCCGCCATGATCTGCGGTACGCGCTCAGCGGGCTTGTGGTGCCCGTTGTCGCCCAGAAACAGGATTTCCAGCCGTCGCGCCTTGGAAGAAGCTTCGCCTTTCGAGGACGTGGATTTAACCGACGCGTTCTGTGAGGATGGCTGAGAGGCACAGCCCAGCAGGACGATACCAAGGATAAAGGATAAGGCTTTGGTTTTCATTACCGATATTGCGGTGCGCTGCACCTTTTCGTTTGTTATGATAATTCTTTAAAATCAGGCAGCTGGATCAATGCGCCGCCTTGTAATGCGGATTCATGCGCCAGGATCCCTACGCTCGTCCAGTTCGCCGACTGCCATGCATTCGGGAAAGGTTCACGGTCTTCGATCAATGCACTGATAAACTCGTGCGCCAAATGTGGATGCGAGCCTCCGTGGCCGCCGCCTTGTACAAACGACAAATGCGCGTTTTCATCCAGATTATAGACTCCTTTGCCTGTGAAATGCTGGATTTCTTCCGGCAGGTAATGCGCGTAATCGGGCGTTTTCACTTTCTCAGCAATCTCGTGCTCCGGCTTTTTCGCAGTGTGGATCACCGGATCTTCGCCTTCGATCAGCGGCCATTCGAATGATTTTTTGCTACCGTAAACCTCAAAACTCTCGCGGTACTGGCGCGCCACGTCAAACAACGAACGATATACATAAGCCGATAAATCGCTGTCTTTGAATTTAATGTGCGCCGATTCCACTGCAAAAGGGGAGTTGTGGATTTTGGCCAGATCTTCGCTGATCGTTCCTGATCCGAAGCACGAAACATATTCTGCTTCCAGTTTCAATAAACCTGCCACCGGACCCACGCAGTGCGTCGCATAATGCATCGGCGGCAGCCCCGGCCAGTAGTCAGGCCAGCCTTCCATATCCTGCTGGTGGCTCGCTTTCAAAAATTGAACTTTACCGAGCTCGCCTTTTTCATACAGTTCTTTAACAAACAGAAATTCACGTGCGTAAACCACCGTTTCCATCATCATGTATTTCTTGCCAGATTCTTTGGTCGCTTTCACGATCTCGATGCAATCTTCCACGCTCGTTGCCATCGGAACCGTGCAGGCTACGTGTTTTCCGGCACGTAGTGCTTTCAAAGTCTGCTCTGCGTGGTTGGGTATCGGGGAATTAATGTGCACTGCGTCGACGTTCGGGTCGGCCAGCAGTTCGTCGTAGCTTGTGTACCGAACATCGATTCCGTACTGGTCGCCGATTTCATTTAATTTAGATTCGGTACGCTGGCAGATCGCGTACATATTAGCATTGGGGTGTTTTTGATAAATGGGGATAAACTCGGCTCCAAAACCTAGTCCGACGATTGCAACATTAATTTTCTGAGACATACTGGTTCAAAAATTGGTTAATTGTTCAGTTTTTATCAATACTTAAAATAGTCGATGATAGCAAACTTATCTGGAAATGAGGCAGATAAGTGTGTGATTTTAAATAATGAAAGGGAGGTGATTGACAATACAATTTTAAAGCAAAATAATGCTAAAAACTTTACGTCTTTTGATTAGTACTGACTGTATTTTGACTATCATTTGGTTAAAAATTAATATTTAAGCAAAAAATGGATACAAAGTAGCGGCCTATTGCTCAGATACGCTGAACTCACTTCTCATACCTGATTTTTCATCTATCCATACAATTACTTGTGGCCGGGTCCGTGTTGGCTCCTGGTTAGTCAGGAATCCGGTCAGGATCACATGCCCGCCGCCGTCGGCCAGCTGGCCCATTTCGATTAATCCAGTGGCGGTCGACCAAATGATATTTCCGTCACGCCCCAGTCTATGCAGCATCCATTGTCCATTTTGCCCCAAAATATTCTTACTCATCACCAGAGATGAACTAGGCGCAGGCACATCCCAGACGGACTGAACACCCCTTTTGATAAAGCCGCCTTGCAGGAAACCGGTATCGTTCATTTGTTTGAGTCGGGATGGGTTCAGTTCCGGCTGATTGCGATCGTCCATTTTGAAAGGCGCTTGGAAATAGTAGTTCTGCCCGTCGGTGTCAGGTCTGCCGGGCCGGACCGACCATTTCGATAGCGCGCTTTTTTCCTTCCTGGAAAGCAGGCTATGCCATATGCCATTCTTGGTCAGGAAAGAGTTGATCAGGTTACCTTCCATATGATTATAGTAAAGGTAAATGCCGGTGACGGGAAGGTAACGGAAGCCATCATCCGCATTCTTGCGCCACATTACTTGTTCCAGCAGGGCCTCGTCCGCCGCGTTGATTTTGCCAGTGAATGAATCAATGCGAAGAAAACGGGCGTCCAGACTTTTGAAAATCAATGACTTGTGAAGTCCTGAGACTTTGAAAAAATCTGACTCAGTTGGCAGGACAGCTACATATTCTGGATTAGCTATTTTGATTTTTTCCAGAGATAAAATGGGCTCCAGTGTTTCCGGATGATACAGTTCCGGCCCTTGATTCCAGAGCCACAGACCATTTTCCACCGGGCCGAGTATCTTTATTCCTTTGATTTCTGTTTTCTTCCCGGGAGATATGATTTTAACCGACTTGAAGAGCTTACCGCTTGCTGCATCTCTGGCCGCGAGCTGGTAAACAGAAAAGTACTCCGTAAAGGAGGAATATCTTTTTCCACGGGAGATACTCCTCGCCCGGTTTTCTTCGGTGATGTAGTAGATCAGGCTCTTTCCGGCCGTATCGCCGCGAACGAGCGGCCCTGTGATGATAGGAGGGTATTCCTGCCATTCGTGATTTTTTACGACCGTGAAAAAGCCAATCACTGCTGCGATGAGCAAGAACACAATAATTACGGGAAATTTGAAAGATCTTTTTTTCATAATGCATTGAAGGGGAACGTTTTGAGAAAGTAAAAGTATCAGATTAACTGAGATTCGGTTCCCGCTCGCTCAATGGGTTTATTAAATGTAAATGAGGCAGAATATCTTAGTCGGATGATACGACCAGCTACACCAGAAGACGCCGGCGCGGTGGCCCCTTTACTAATTTTGGCCATGGGGCATATTGCCGGGATTTTTGCAAGATCAAACAACCATGCAGATGCAATTCCCTTCTTTCATCACTTTTTTGAAACAGGAAATAACCAGTATGGTTACGATAATACATTGGTTTTTGAAGATGAAACAGGCATTGTTGGCTCCGTAACAGGATATGACGGAGCGCTGCTACACCAGCTTAGGAAGCCCGTTCTTGATCTGATCAGGGAAACGCAGCCCGATTTCAATCCTTCCGACGAGACTGAGGCTGGTGAGTATTATATCGATTGCGTCAATGTGCGTCCTGATCATCAGGGTAGAGGAATTGGGAAAAAACTGATCCAGGCTTTTTGTGAAAAAGCAGCTTCCTCAGGTTACGCTCGCGTTGGACTTATCGTTGATCAGGTGAACCCGGAAGCCAAACGGTTGTATGAAAAACTAGGTTTTAAAATTGTGGGTGAAAGAGATTTCATGGGGCACCAATACCATCACATGGTTTTCGAAACCCTAACAATGAGTGACAATAAATGACCAACGCTGACCACTTTGACGAGCGCCTAAGTCAAGGTTTTTTACCTAAATTGCTTCTTTAAAATATTTTAAAAACTCCAACCTATACCTGTATAATGTTGCAACGGAGAACCTTTATTAAAGCCGGTGCCCTGGCAATGGCCGGCGCTTCCCTCCCGAAATGGTCTTTTTCGAAAAATGCCGCCGATTTTCCGGTAGTAAGGATAGCGGCTGACAAGCGTAGTTTTACCAGTTCGACCGTGGAAGCGACGATCACGCGCATGAAAAAAGTGATCAAAGACCCCGAGCTGGCCTGGATGTTCGAAAATTGCTTCCCGAATACGATCGATACGACGGTGCATTTCAAAATGGAAAACGGCAAGCCGGATACTTTTGTGATCACCGGGGATATCGACGCGATGTGGCTCCGCGACAGCACCGCGCAGGTTTGGCCTTATCTGGCTCTTTTGAAGGAAGATAACAAGCTGAAAGATATGGTCGCGGGGTTGATTAATCGTCAGACCAAATGCATTATTATCGACCCTTACGCGAATGCATTTTACGACCGCCCAAAGGAAAGCGAGTGGACAAAAGATCATACCGAAATGAAGCCCATGCTGCACGAGCGCAAGTGGGAGCTCGATTCGCTTTGCTACACCATTCGCCTGGCTTATAATTACTGGAAAATCACGGGCGATACCACGCCGTTTGATGCGGACTGGGTAAAAGCGGCGGGTTTGATCCTGAAAACGTGCAAAGAACAACAGCGCAAGGACGGGCCAGGACCCTATAAGTTCGGCCGGACAACCGCCTGGTCTACCGACACCGTTCCTGGAAACGGTTACGGAAATCCGATCAAACCCAACGGGCTGATCGCGAGCACATTCCGCCCTTCCGACGACGCGGCTATGTATCCGTTTTTTGTCCCTTCCAATTTCTTTGCCGTCGTTTCTTTTAGAGGAATCGCGGAGATTTTGGAAAAACTTGGTGGCCCAAATGCAAAGCTGGCTGCTGATTTCAAAGCATTGGCAACCGAAGTGGAAACTGCATTAAAGAAATTTGCTGTATATCCTCACCCTGAATTCGGCAAGATCTACGCATTCGAAGTGGACGGATTTGGCAACTACCTATTAATGGACGATGCGGGTATTCCGGGACTGATCAGTATACCCTATCTCGGCGCGATGTCCGTAAAAGATCCGATTTACATTAACACCAGAAAATTCGTCCTGAGCGACTCTAATCCATATTTTTTCAAAGGAAAAGCGGGAGAGGGGCTGGGTAGTCCGCATACGCTGGTAAACCAGATCTGGCCCATGGGCATCATCGCCCGCGCAATCACTTCTACCGACGAAAAAGAGATCGAAGCACAACTCAAACTCCTGAAAAACACGCACAATAACACCGGTTTCATGCACGAATCATTCGATAAGGACGACGATGCGAAGTTTACGAGGAAGTGGTTTGCGTGGGTGAATACGTTGTTTGGGGAGTTGATTTTGAAACTGGAAAAGGAGCGGCCGCATTTGTTGGGGAAGGTTTATTGAGGTTCTTCGGCCAACGGGCGGTCGAGGAGTACATGTAAGACACATTGTGCCTGCACTTCGACTGCGCTCAGTGTGACAAACGCGGTTTATTGGCAGGCTAAGCTTTTTGTCAGCCTGAGCGCCCTTTGTCAGCCTGAGCGCAGTCGAAGGCCCGTGCACGATGCGTCTTGCGAATGGCGTTGTGCCTACACTTCGACCGCCCGACGGCCCGGTCCGCTCAGTGTGACAAGGTTGTTATCACTTACCTACTACAAACAACTTTATTCCTATCCAATTTAGCAATCAGCGTAGTAACCCGAAGCTGGTTCACAATGTGAACACGCATTTCAGGAGTTACCCGCACAAGGTTTTCGCTGAATAGAAAATTCTCTACCATTATATTCAGTGACTCGATCATTTCGCTGGCGCTATCGGTCATGAAAAACTCTTTTACAATTTGATGTTGTTTCAAAAGTGCACTTTCCTGACCGTTAAAATCGGTTTTCATACCGGTGGCTTCCTGGGATTTTGATTCTTCCAGTGTGTTCATAGTTTTGTTTTGGAGTTTGATTGTCAATTGATTGAACTCAGCCCGGAGGTGAAGTTTCGAGCTTTCTCCGGGCTATTTTTATGTATAATAATGGTGGGGTTTTCCCACAAAAATAAAGCAAATTTTTTTATTTCAACTTATAGGTGATGATGGTCTTTTCATTAATGTCTCCAAAATCAGATAGTACCTCTTTCATGCGCTTTTGAGAAATCCCTTTCTTAAAGGTAAAGTCGCGCCATGCATTTCGGTATTTACCTTCCTTTGTTTCTGCCGGAAGCGTTGGATAGATGTTTTTAAGCCACCACTCAAACGTCTCCTCAACAGAGGAAAATGTTTGCATAAACAAATATACTAATTGGTGGATAAATCCCACACGAGCTTAGGGATAAATATTATCTAACAATTATCTTTGATGCATTAGAAATGCTACTTGCTTTACCAGAGCGTTGCGCTTTTGGCTGAACATTTTCTTCGACTCGCGCTATCTCCTCAATCGACTGAAACTGAATAACCGGCGCTTTTCCAACTAATAAAGCCAACTCGACCAGCTTTGAAATTGTGAAATTGAAATTCCCATTTAGAATCTGTGAGATATAGGATGGCGACACTTTCAGTTTTTCAGCTACTTGCCTTTGTGTGAGATTATTTTCCTCCATATAAGTATTCAGCAGATTGAATACCTCTATCTGCATGTTGGTAAGCCAGTAGGAAGGGCTGCTAAGTAAATCTTTTCTCGTAACCATAGAACTGATATTTACTGGTTGAAACCGTATAAGTGAATCTCCTGAGCAAGTCGCGCCAAGTATTTTAAGTCCGTCTTCTGATTGCTTTTTTTACCAGCCAGAATTATCACCTTGCCAGTCTTCTCAATTTTAATCAGATAGTATCTCAAACCTGCACTTTTGGCTTCATAGATCCGAAATGGAATATTTGTCAACTTCAATACGCGATACAGAGTTTTCGGTAACGTTGAAAGATTGCAGGCGGCATTGATGATTGAATAGATCTTCCCAATATCTTTTTCGAATGTTCCTTCTTTCAAAATCCGCCTTTCGAATTCTTCGATTGGGCATTGACTGTCAATTATAAGCTTGTAAAGAGCAATTCGCGTGTTGCTAATTGTTGAAGATCTTCTGATACTAAACCGGGACATAAAGTTAAGTTATAACTTAATAATATCCGAGCAATTCGGATATTTGTTCCTGCAAAAGTTAATGGTTTAGCTCAGCCGTACTTGGCACTCTTGGAAGCAATTAGCCAAAGGCGATTATTAAAGGACTATCGGTATCACTTCGAATTTGGGCAAGCCAAAACCGGAAAAATATGGAATCCGAACCCATATTTTCCCGATTCACACAACAACCCGCCGCTTCACAGTTGATGTCCCCACATCCCCCGCCACCTTCATCTTCCCCAACTTCTTCTTACCCTTTCCCTTCTTTCCCAACCAAATAACAACCCCCGTAACCGGCAAGCTCGCCGCAATGAGCGCAACGATAAACGCGATAATCTTCGTCGGCCAGCCGAAAATGTTGCCGGTGTGGATTGGGTAGACCAGTCTTCGGACTTTCATGCCGCGGGTTTCGTTGTCGTAAAGTCTTTTGGAGATGAGGTTTCCGCTGTTTTTGTCGAAATAGAGGAAGCTGACAATATTACTCACAGCTGCGTGGTCGTCGGCCTTTGATACTGTGATAGACAGACTGTCCGATTTTGGCATCGTGAAAAGGATCCTGCCCGGATTCGGGAGGATGTTATTGGTTTCGGTCAATGCTTTTTCTAATAAACCATTCTGAATGCCTGAAACTGAAACATTCGCGGGGGCTTCGCGGATTACCTGGGGTTTGCCGTCGAATGTGAGGTAAATGAGGTTATTTACCCATTTATAGCTCCAAACCAGCCCGGTAGCTGCAATAATGAATACAAAAGGCAAGACGTAAAAACCGAAAACGGCGTGCAGGTCCCAGTTGAGACGTTTAAATTTAGCGTCCCATTTGATGCGGAAACGTTGCTTCCGGTTTTTGCGGTTTGGCCACCAAAGTATCAGGCCCGTGATCATGATCACCAGGAACATCACACACGAAATTCCGGTAATCACTTTGCCCGTTTCTTCCAGACATAAATAGCGATGCAAATGCAGCACAACCGTAAAAAAAGCCTCATGCTCGTTTCTCACACCTGTAATGCACCCTGTGTACGGGTCGATGGCGGCGGAGATTCCGTCCTTGTTTTCTTTTTCTTTCAGGTTAAAAACAATCGTCCGGTCACGCTCTGGTTCGATAGTAATCCTATTGATCGCGTTTTTAGGGAATTTGTATTTGATAATGCTTTCCAGATGATCCAAAGGCAATATTCGCTCTCCGGCGTTGGCTTCGACAATGTGAAATTCCGGGTATAAAACGGGCTCGAGCTCGTCTTCAAAAACCAGAATGCAGCCTGTCAGGGCCACTATAAAAACCACAAGGCCGGAGATAATCCCCAGCCATAAATGCAGTTGTGAAGCAATTTTCTTGAAAGCTTTTTTCACAGTCGAAATCAGATAAAAACGGTCACATTAGAAAGTGTACGATATGGTAGCCAGGAAGTTACGCGGCGAGCCCGGGAACAGCCGCAGGTAGTCGTAGCCACCAACCCAATACGTTTTGTTGGTCACATTGTTCAGATTCACCTGAAACTGAAACTTGTCGATTTTGTAATAAACAGCCGCATTCAAAAGTGTATAAGCAGGTACGGTTTGCGCATTGTTGATCGACAGATTCCGCTCGCACACATAGTTGCTGCCTAGCCCAAGTCCCAATCCATTCAGACCTGCATTCACAAAAGTATATTTTGTCCAGATACTTCCCTGATTTTTAGGTGCATTCGGTTTTTGCAGGTTCACAAGCGCCTGGTCCGCCGCGCGGGAACCTGCGTCCGTAATTTTCGCATCGTTATAACTGTAAGCGACGATTACATTCCAGTTTGGCAAAATGTTTCCAGTCACGTCAAATTCAACTCCTTTCGCTTTTTCTTCGCCAATCTGCTGCTGCAAATTCGGGTTTTCAGGCGCATTGGCCGAGTACAATGTATTGGTTTGAATGATCTGGTAGAAGGAAGCATTAGCCGTCAACCGACCATCCAGCCACTCGGTTTTCAGTCCACCCTCAGCCAGACTGCTACGAATCGGATCAAAAGGTCCGCCAGAAAGCCGGTCGCTTTGAACTACTGCATCCTGCGGATTGTAGCCTTTGGTGTAAGTCCCGTAAATATTGATGTTTTTTGTCAACGTATACACAGCCCCGATGCGCGGCAGAAATGCGTGCTGGGTCACATTGGTCTCGTCGTTTTTAGTATAATTTTTCTTGTCAATATAAGTATCATAACGCAAGCCTAGCAGAATTTGCAGTCTGTTGATTTTCAGTTGTTCCTGCAAATACAAACCGTGCAACTGGTACATTACCGGCGTAGTAGCCGCATTGGCAACTACATTATAAGTGTACTTTGTTGGGTCTTCCAGATTGTTGTTTTGCAGGGTCAGATCATAATGCGAGATATTCGGTTTTGGAATGCTGCGCGTCACGCCATTCTCGGTATAATTATAAAAGACAAACCGCTCGGGCTGCTTTGCATTGTAAGCTGCCGCGCCGCCAGCTTTGAGCAAATACCCATTTGCAGTCTGCTGTCCCGATCCTTTCGGCGTGGAAGACTGGATGTAATCATACCCCGCGACCAGCTTATGCTCAGCAATTCCGGTATTGAAGTTATGGTTAAAAAACAGCGATACATTGTCCATAAACGATTTGGTTTTGCGGACAAAAACCTGTCTGGCTACCAGATTCTCAATAGGAGCACCCGCTGAGTCAATCGCATTCACATTGCTGCTGCGGTGTTCGAGCAGATCTTCGTTATATCCGGTGCGCAGGTAGGCGACGTTGAAGGAAGTATTTTGGGTAAATTGGTGATTGAGAGAAGTCGTGATCAAGTACGTTTCTTCATTCAAATAATCATTCACCGCATTCAGTGACGTTTTGATCGAGCTTGAATACAGGTCGTTTCCTTTTACAGATTGCCCACGGTCGAGGCGGCTGTTCGACCGGCTGTAAACCATATCAAAGTTGATCCGCGTTTTGCTGGTTGGCAGGAAAGATACCGACGGAGCGACGATGATGTTCTTGTCGAATTGCAGGTTCCGGAAGCTCTGCGCATTGTTATAGCCTACATTCAGGCGATACAGCAACGTTTTCTTCTCATTCATTGGACCGGTAAAATCGGCCAGCATTCTCATCGTATTAAAGCTGCCTGTTGTGAATGAAAGTGACTTTTGCGGCGTGTCGAGCGGCTTTTTGGTCACGCGGTTAATCGTACCTCCCGGCGAAGTATTTCCGTACAATGCAGAAGCCGCGCCTTTGATCACCTCCACTCTTTCCAGGTAATTCACAGGGGGCTGTTTCCAGAAACCGGAGAATGTGCGTAAACCATTTACCAGCTGGGTTGTACTGCCTCCATTCATCCGGAAGCCCCTGATTGTCAAATCGTCATAAAAAGTAAACTGATTCACACCGCTCATATTCTTCACCGCGTCGCCCATTAAAAAAGTACCCTGGTCGCGCATTACTTCCTTGGTAATGTAACTGATCGCCTGCGGCACTTCCTTGATCGGCGTGGCCGTTTTGCTGGCTATAAATGAAAGGTCGTTTTTGTAGGTTGTCTCCCGGCGACCCAAAATTTCCACCGTTTGCAGTTCTTCGGCCGCGTCGGAAATCGTGAGATCGAGTGTCACCGTTTCGCCGGATTTGACACTCACATTCTGGTCGATTCTTTTAAAACCAACTCCGGTACCGATTAATTGATAGTTTCCGTCTGCCAGTGCATTGAATTCAAATGCGCCGTCGACAGAAGTAACCGTCCCTTTCCCGGTACCTTTTAAAATGATATTGACAGACTCGGCAGGCTGGCCCGTAGTCGCTTGGATCTGACCTTTGATGCTGCCCGTCTGAGCCTGCGCACCAAATCCGAGAAGTAATAGAAGGAGTAAAAAATGGATTCGCATCGTATTGGGTTAAATAAGCGGACTAAAATCTGGCGATAAAAGTATACTTATTTAGACTAATACGAAATAATAAAGTGGTGACTTTGAAAATAATAGCTGTTTGAAACTAAAAATTGTTTTATTATTTCAAAAAAATCAGGTTAAAGGAATATTCGGTAAACCGCTGGTTACGCTACTTGACACCGTTTCTGCCGATGTTGGTTTCCGCCGTTGCTGGTGTTGCCACTCCGCCATTGTTGGTGTTGTCATTACGGCCATTGTTTGTGTTGTCACCAACAAAATGTTATATGTCTCCCGCCATTGTTGGTGTTGTCACCAACAACATCGTATATGTCTTGTTCGGAACAACCAGGCATGGCCGTAGCACTGCGGGCGACAACACCCGCAGCGGCCAACTATATATTCGCCTTAATAAATGAAAGCCCGTCGCGCATTAACTGCTCTTCCGAGTCAAACATCTTCCGCCATATATTGGCCACAGGCAGCTTCGGACTGAATGCTTCAATGCTGATCCAACCATCGTAGTTAATGTCACTGATCGACTTAAAAACACCTTCCCAATCCACATTTCCTTTTCCGGGCGTAGAACGGTCGTTTTCCGATAGTTGAATAAATGATATTTTGTTACCTGCTTTTCTGATCATGTCGCCGATATTTTTCTCCTCAATGTTGGCGTGAAAAGTATCAAACATGATTGTGCAATTCGGATGATTGACTTCATTCACAAACCGGATCAACTCGTCGCCGCAGCTGGTGAGGTACATTTCGAAACGGTTCAGGTATTCCAATCCCAGCGTGATATCCAGGGATTCGGCATAATCTGCTACTTCGCGAATACCTTCGATGCCCCACTGCCACTCGTCGGCAGTTGCCGGCTGGCCGGTAAAAACACCCAGTGCAGAGTGGTAAGGGCCCATTAACTTGGTGGCACCGAGTACGAGTGAACAATCGAGCGCGCTTTTCAGGTGATCGATCGTGTGCCGCCGCATCGCAGGGTCGGCGCTGATCAGGTTTTCATCAGGTCCGCAAATGGTATCGGTTTCACATGCCAGCCCAAGTGAATCCAGCTTTTTGCGGAAGCTGAACCAATGTTCAGGATTGGTATTGAAAATAGGTACTTCAACACCGTCAAATCCAATTTCTTTAATCAGTTCCAGGGTAGGGAAGAGGCGCTCGTCAATTTGATTCCCCCAAAGGAGAAGGTTCATGCTAAATTTCATCAAATTCCATTTTTGCGGTAGTAGATAACGCAATCTTACAACAATTCGCGACTGAACGTATTCCGCGTTTTGACAAGTATTGATCGGTTATTGATATATCCGGCGACAAAATAGGGAATTACCGATAAAATGCGATCATAAAAAAAGCAACTTCGAATTTCGAAGTTGCTGATAGAGTATGTTGACTTACTTATTGAGCCCTGGCAAAAATGAGCTGATTGTTATTTTCGTAGTAAAGAATAAGCCTGTTCGGTTTCAGATCGTAGACGTTTACATTCGGCAATGCATTCACAAAAGTATTACCCCAGCTCGTTTCGACCCGCTCTGTGCCCCCTCCGCCGAGTTGGATTGTATTTTGCTGGGCTGTTTCGTAAAATCCGGTGAGGTAATTAGTTGACGAAGTGCCTTCCAACTCACCCTTTTCCTTAAAGTTCAGGCTTACCTCAAATGCTCCTTTGGCAGGAGCCGGTTTTTTGATTGTATCACGCTCCTGCACAATGCTTTCCAGCTGCCATTTACCCGTTAATTCAACGTTCGTATTGATTGTGGTAGTTTTTCCACAACTGCTCAGCACAGAAATGGCCAGTACAAATACGGCCAGAACCAGGAAGTTTTTCATAGAAATAACGATTCTTCAAGATGGTTAAAAGAGGACATGGTGACAAGTGAAATAGTTGCAAAAATCTCAGATTGCTCCACATATGCTATAAAAAGTATGCCATTGAAGCGCAACCAGCCTTGTCTTAAATGAACGCTTTTTAACCTCATATTCTTTTGCCAGTTAATAAAAGATTACAAATAGGTAAATGCTGAACTAATCGGATTTTGATATTAATTTTGCTTACTTTTAAATATCAGGGTAAATATTCAGACAGAACATTGAAGGCGCCAATTCACAAGAACATTGAAAGTCAGGTTCACACAGTAACTGTGCAGGAGCTGAAAGCACCGCATTTTGATCCCAACTGGCATTTTCATCCGCACTATCAATTATTTACCGTATTGGAAGGAACAGGCAAACGGTTGATTGGCGATTCGATCCAAACGTTTGGTCCCGGGGATACAGTTTTTCTTGGTCCTGACGTACCCCATTTGTGGCGGAGTGACCCGGCGTATTTTGATACGCATTCTGGCCTGAATACGCACGGAGTTGTGCTTTATTTTCAGGAAGATTTTTTGGGAAAAGATTTTCTGGAAAAACCTGAAATGCTGGGATTGAGGCAATTACTGATCGATTCAAAACGCGGCATCGAATACCGCGGTGAACTGCGTGAGCACATTCGCACGGAACTGCTGGCGATGATCAGTACCGAAGGGTTTAAAAGTATTCTCCGGCTCCTCACACTATTAGACACGCTCGCGCACGAGTCGGGCGGGTCGCCTATTTCCAGTTATGGATATGTCAATACCTATAAAGTGTCGGAAACCGAGCGGATGCAGAAAGTACATGACTATGTTTTGCAGCACTTTTTCCAGGAAATCAGGCTTGGCGACGTTGCGTCGCTGGCAGGAATGACCGAAGCCGCTTTTTGCCGCTACTTCAAAGCACGGTCAAACAAAACATTCATCGATTTTGTCAACGAAATCCGCATCGGCCATTCCTGCAAGCTGCTGCTGGAAGACAAATGGACCATCGCCCAAATCGCCTATGACAGCGGCTTCGACTCGCTCTCGAACTTCAACCGAAATTTCAAAAAGTACATAGGGCACACGCCAAGAGAATACAAAGGGAATTATTGAAAGAAAACGAAGAAGGGACTTTCTGAAATGAAAATCCCTTCTTCCTCCATCTTCACTTTCCTCCGTTTCTCCAATTTTACCCTTTCACATAATTCGTCCCATACGGAGCTCGCTGCGGCCGGGAAAGCATTGAATTCGCTTCCTTATCACCGATAAATTGCTCTTTTTTCGGATCCCATTTTAATTTTCGCTGCAACTTCATGGCAGTATGCGCGATCAGGCAGGCTGAGCACGATCGATGCGCTATTTCGGCGTGGCTGATCGTCTGCTTGCCGCTTTGAATGCTCTCGATCCAGTTCTGGTGCTGCTCCGGACTTTCGTATAAATGGACTTCATTTTGCTGAATTACCGAGCCTAATATCTTCTGATCGCTGGCATAGAAAGCCTTGTTTTCTTTCGCTGCGGCAGCCGCGCCTGGATCAGAGGCAGTTACACCCACATTTCCGCGGGAAACGAAGATCCAGCCTTCGGTACCCTCAAATTTCACACCATTCGGATTGGTGCCGCCAATTTCCATTTCGACGCCATTTGCATATTTTGCATTCACCAAAAAGTCGCCGTGCACATCCCACAAACCTGATCCCTGTGCGGGAAAGGTGGCTTTTCCTTCCACTTCGATTGGCCCGGTTAGCTCCGTATCCATTCCCCAATGCGCAATGTCAATATGGTGAGAGCCCCAGCCGGTGATCATACCTGCGCCAAACTGCTCCAGACGCAGCCAGCCCGGACGGTCGTTAATGTCTGTTTGTGAGTGCACGCGATCCAGCGTATAAAAAATTTCCGGCGTCGAGCCGAGCCACATATTGTAGTTCAGGTTTGCAGGTACCGGCATTTGAGCGGTGCTTCCGCCGGCAGGGTCACCCGGCAGGCCAACATACACTTTTTTCAATTTGCCAATGCGACCATTGCGTACCAGTTCACAGGTCCGCTTAAACTGCGGCCAGGGAGAAATCGAGCGCTGCTGACTGCCCAGCTGAAAGATCACGCCCTTTTTCTTGATCATATCTGCCATTTGCCGGCCTTCCTTGATCGTGAGTGACGTAGGTTTTTGCATGTAAATGTGCTTTCCGGCCACCGCAGCTTCCATAGCCGGTTGTGCGTGCCAGTGGTCGGGCGTACTGATAATTACCGCGTCTATATCTTTTCTCGCCAGGATCTCGTGGTAGTCGTCATATGTTTTGACTTCCAGATAATTTTCCTTACCTGTCCGTTCTGCGTATTTTTTTTCAATCCAGACCTTTCCTTTTGCGAGCCGGTTTTTATCCAGATCGGCCACAGCAATTACGTGTGCAGCCTCATTTTTGATTACTTCGGGTAAATCGTGTGAAGATCCGATCCTTCCGAAGCCAATCTGCCCGATGTTGATCTTATTGCTCGGCGCATTTTTACCAAAAACACTTGAAGGGACAATAGTGGGAAACATGGATGCCGCGATTATGCCCGCTGTACCTTTTGCAGTCGTTTTAAGAAAAGATCGCCTGTTCTGGTTATTTTCTGGTTGATTGTCTTTCATTTCCGTTCACATTAAGGATTGATAAGTCTTGATCTATTGCTTGCGCCGCACCTCGTCCTGTGGACTGGTTGCGTAGGCTTTGCTGTAATTTCTTGGCTTTTGCGGCCCTATCGCCCATTCTATTGCACCGAGAATGTGCTTTTTAAGATCATCTTTTTCGTAATCGGTTTTTTCGTGGCCGATCGAAGTATAGAAAGCACGGCCGCCGTCGTACTCGTGCCACCACACCGAGGGGAAAACGGTACCAAACGTGTCCAGTGCTTTTCCTCCGGGTTTTTGAATGGTAGTATGGTCATTTACAGCCAGTACATTCAGGTTTACGCCTAGCTCTTTAATAAAATAAAACTCATCTTTCTCCCGGTTCCAGGTAGCAGGTAAATGTGCCAGCGAAGGATTTTTTGGATCAAGCACCTTTACCGAAAAGCTCTGCCCCGGCTCGTGCCAGAAAAACGTTCCGCCGAGCATATCTTTAAACCACCGCCACTTCCGCTCGGTACCTGACGCCGAGTGGATTCCCAGGAAATTACCACCAGCCTGAATGTAGCGCATCAATGCAACACGTTGATCGTCAGTGTCGAAAACGTCGTTATTTGTATTGGAAAAAATAAGAACGTCGTACTGTTTCAGATTATCATCCGTAAACTTAGAAGCGTCAGAAGTTGAATCCACTACAAATCCATTTTGCTTGCCCAAAGACTGAATGGCCGCCACCGAGGCTGCTATATTATCGTGGACATAACCCTTCCCATTCCGGGTGTAAACCAGTACTTTAACCTTATTCCATTTAATTTTTTGCGCGTACGAATCCAATGTGAAAACTGATGTGCAAATCAGCAATACAGTTAACAGCAATGTTTTTGGGCGATTTAATTTTTTCATTATCAATGGGTTTAGATTTATGTTCTTATACTACCAGGTTCGATAGCTGACTAAGGAAGTTCTTTGGACTTATCTGTTTTTAACAGCGCTTTGGAGCTGGACTTAGTCACAATCTGTTTTCCCGTTTTTGCTTCAATTGCTTTTCTTGTATTTCCGGCTATCAAGCCCCCTTCATTAGCGATAATCTTACTTTCATCAAATGTTGCGGGGAGTCTCTCCTGGGAAATTTCTTTCGTTGTTGCTTCCGCTAACATATTCAGGACCAATTCAAGATTGGACATATGGTCCCTCAGATTTTCTTTTTTTAGGTTTTTAAATTCTTTGTATTCCCGAACCGTTTTTTCACTCCAAGCTTTGGTGATAATATCCGTCAAAATCGCGAATTCCTTTCCTGCTTTCACACCACGGTTCTCCCATTCATCTGTCAGTTCTTTCCTGACTTCAATGCTTTTAAGGCGCTGGTTGATCCACTCTTTGCTGTATCCTTTTTGTAAATACGCTTTCATTGCCCGGTCTATGGTCAGTTCCGGATTTTCATTTTCATCAATCCTTTCACTTCCAATTTTTGCTAGCCAGAGTTTAAAAGGTTCAGCCTTTGGAGAAGGTATTGATTGAATTAAACGCAGCATTTGTTCCGTGTTTGCTACATCTGTAATCCTCATTTTCCCATCTGACGCTCGCATTTTCAAACCGTTACAATTTGTAACGGTTTCATTTCCCTCAGCGGCCAGTCTTTTTTTTAGGACTCTCCAATATACCTGTGGATTAACGCTTTCTGATAAAACCGCAACAACATCAACAATCGCGAAGAACCATTGTTCCTGCTCCGCGTCCCAGTGGCTGCGGATTTTTTGCTGATTAAAAACATTGATTTTGCTCTGCATAGTAGTGTATAGTTTAGTTATAAATTTATTTTAATCTAAAATCCAATCGAATTCCCGCCATCAACCGGCAGCGAAACGCCTGTGATGAATTTCGCCGCTTCCGACGCGAGGAATACAGCTGCCCAACCAATATCGTCGGGTTTACCCCAGGTTCCCATCGGAGTCCGGTCCATCGCTTTGTCGCGGCGCGATGGGTCGCCGTTCATGGCAGTGAGCATCATCGGCGTTTCGATAAATCCTGGCGCGATTGCATTAACACGCACGTTATAGGGTGAAAATTCAGTTGTCAGAGCCTTTACCATTCCGCCGATCGCCGATTTGGAGGCAGTATAAGCCACTACCCGGTCGATCCCGTACAGCGCCGCCATTGAGGTGATCATAATAATAGATCCCCTTTTCCGCGCGATCATTCTCTTGCCGCATTCGCGCGTCACCGAGAATACCGCATGCAGGTTGGTCTGTATAATACGGTCAAAGTCTTCGTCGGTCACTTCAACTGCGTGTTTTTTCATATTAATGCCTGCATTGTTGATCAGGATATCGATCTCGCCGACGTTTGCTTCAATATTCTCAATCAGTGCCGGAATGGATTTCAGATCGGTGATATCATTTACAAAGTAGTGGGCATTCCCATTTCCAAGTGCTGCGACGGCTTCCTGCAAAACGGCCTCCCTTCTACCTGTGATCACTACTTTCGCGCCTGCCTGCACGAGGCACCTGGCAATATAAAATCCGATTCCGCTGCCGCCGCCGGTAATTAATGCAAGTTTTCCTTCCAGGGAAAAGGGTTGGAGGACTGGATGTGTCAATGGAGCTTCGTGTGGCATAAGTAAGCCGGTATTTTATTTTATTAAAACTGATTGAAGGACCTTAAAATACTCATTTCAAGTCCGCGTAATTCCGCCAACGCTTTCAATCGCCCGATCGCAGAGTAGCCGGGATATGTTTTTTTATGCAAGTCATCAAGCATCTGGAAGCCGTGGTCTGGTCTCATTGGTAGCTGGTTGTCAGCATATTTTTCACTTTTCCGACGAATTTCTTCTTCCGTCAACGCCTTCACCACTTCATACATATCCACATCGCCTTCCAGATGCGGCGCCTCGTGGAAATTCAGTGGATTATCTGCGTCACGTTTGGTTGTTCGCAAGTGCACAAAGTGAATGCGGTCGCCAAAACGCCGGATCATTCCTGGCAGATCGTTGTCTGCCCGAACCCCGAGCGAGCCGGTACAAAAAGTAATTCCATTAGCCCTTACATCGCAGGATTGCAGCAATTGTTCGAGATCAGCTGCGGTACTCACAACCCGCGGCAGGCCCAGCAATGAGCGCGGCGGATCGTCGGGGTGAATGCAAAGATTAATGCCGAGATCCTGTGCCAGCGGCGCGATTTGTGATACAAAATAATAAAGATTTTGCCTGAGCTCCTTATCACCTATTTCAGCATAATTATTTAGTAAGCCCTGAAACTCAGTCAGCTCAAATGCCTCTTCCGAACCTGGTAAACCGAGCAGGACCGTATTCGTGAGTGTCCCGATTTCCTCCGGGGTCATTGTTTTTATCTTCGACAGGGCAGCTTCCTGCACGCTGGTTTCGTAATCGGCAAAAGCACCTGGCCTTTGCAAAATGTAAAGGTCAAAAAGAGCAAAATCCTCCCATACAAACCGAAGTGTCTTTTGGCCTTCGGGAAGGGTGTGATCAAGGATTGTTCTCGACCAGTCCAAAACCGGCATAAAGTTGTAGCAAACCGTTTTGATGCCGCAGGTAGCCAGGTTACGCAGCGATTCTTTGTAATTGTGAATGTAATCTTCACGAGACGGAAGACCTTTTTTGATATCCTCATGTACCGGCAAGCTTTCCACCACGAGCCATTTTAGCTCAGTATATTGGTCATTTCCAGTTTCTACCAGCTTTTTTCTATCCTCGATTGCTTCAATCGGCCAAACCTGCCCGACGGGAATCTGGTGAAGTGCAGTCACTACTCCGCTGCATCCTGCTTGCCGGATATCCATCAGAGAGACCGGATCATTCGGCCCGAACCAGCGCATTGTCTGAATCATCGTAATTTCTAATTTTCGAAATAATCCAACGTGATAAAAACACATTGGAAGGTTTATACCAGACGCAGATTATTGAATTTTTCCCTTACAAATTTGAAGAAGTTGGTGATTGTGAAAAGGCTATATATCGGAAAGGTTTTTAAAAGTAAGTTCTAAAGGCATTTTTCTAGAATAAAAATCTGCTGCGTAGCCGGGGAGTCTGTCGCTGCAACACGTCTGTTGTAAGCAAGAACATCGCCATCAGTTGACCAGACCAGATTTCCTGGCACTGTTTCGAGTGGTTGCGCAAGTAGCTGTAACCGCTCAGCGAAGGGTGCAACTCCCAGCCCGGTAAGAGCAATGCTTCCGTTCCAGATGTAAGCAATATGCCCGCCGCCCGGGTGCCAGCGCAGGTTACCTTTAATATCAGAGTCATGTTCCGTGATCTGTTGCAGCCCGGTGCCAAAAGGGGAGACTATGAAAATTTGCGTAATGCCGGCCGTATCTTTGGCCAGAAAAGCAAGCATTGAACCGTCAGGTGAAGACCTTACTATCCCGCTGCAACCAGGGTAAGAGGTGTTTGCCGTGAAAGTGAGCCGTCTTTGTGCTGCACCTGCAGGTGGCATCGGGAAATCGTCAATCGTCCCCTCCAGCGGGCCCAGTCTTCCTGGCCTTGTAATATCCTCAGGAATATCAACAATGAAAACTTCCGGTACCTCATTACCTGATGTGTCAACAACAGTGCCCAGAAAAGCCCGCGCCATTTGCCGGCTTCCGTTCACCGTTTGGTAGCCATTTTGCCCCACCCAGCTGTCATTTGCAGCATGATTGATCTCGTCGCTGCCAGGAGCAGGCTGCGGAACAACACGCACTACCAGCGCACTGAACCATTCACCGGAAACCTGATCGGCACCTCCGCTGACTTTCACCGCACCAATATTTTTTGAAACTCCGATCGTGCGCAAATTCCGCTTTTTACCCGAGGAATCTTCCAATGCTTTCAAAACAGCATCGTTGTAAGTAAACCCGATCCATTGACCGTCACCGCTCCATTCGTGGCGATGCGTTCCGCCGCGCAGTGCGCCCGGCGTAAAAGGAAAAGTAACGTCGCGGGCATCCATAAGAATGGCTTTTCCTGGGGCATCCTCCCGCACAATCACGCCGGTTCGCCGCCATTGCTGATAAGGATTTTCTGGGCTGCAATCCACTAAACCATGAATAAAAACAACTTCATTGGCAACCGGACTATAACTTACCGCGCCCGCGCCAGGTCCCCACTTCGCATTATCAGGTATTTCGAAAACAGTTTTGATCTCTCTTGTTTCAATATGTACCTTTTCAATCCGTGCAGACTCCGGAATGCCGCCTTCGTCTGTCCGGGTGTCATACACCAGCCATTTGCCGTCTGGTGAAAAATTGTCGTTGTTGTCCAGGTCGTGGTTGTAACTCAGATCAAATGTGAGCTGTTTTTCTTTTGAATATCGGATCATGATTCAGTGTCACTTTTGAGGTGCGCTGATCACGCCCAGGTATCTTCCCATCCAGTAAGGCAGCAGCCAGATATCCCCTGCGCTGTGTTCAGAAGCACCGTTTCCTCCATTTCTATCCAAGCTGAACATATTTGCGTTATGACGCTGGATCGGACGTTCGTCTGGCGGCAGCACTTCTTTCGTAGTTTGTTTCCGGAAATTAGGCTCCACGATTTCAATATCCTTACGGTGGCTGTTCTTGACCACCCAGTCGATCATATCGAGCGGGTGTTCCTGCAAGTACCAGACTGCCTCCTTCAAGTCAAATTCCTTTGTACCGGTCAAAGCCGTGAAAATATTCCATGCACCTTCTTTCTCCGGCCGCTCGGCTTCCCAGTGGTCGATGATGGATTCCTTGTATTTAGCCTTCAAAGAATCATTGAAAGCATATCTGTATAAGCCCCAATAGCCCACAAAGTACATTTCATCATCGGAATGGTTCCAGCCGTCTGACATATGTTTTGCATGCTCGTCCGCATCGGCCGGCGCTTTACCAATTTCCTTCATCGAGCGCATCATATTTTCCAGATAACCGTGTTTGGTCATCAGCTCAAATGCTTTTGCCTTGTATTTTTCTTTTTTGGTAAAATGGTAAGCTGTCTGCAGCATTGAAATAATGTTGGACGAATTCAGCTTCCTGTCACCTACATTAGTTGGAAAAGAATTCACATATTCCGGATTCCATTTGCCCCACATGGTTGGTTTTCCGTCAAAATCAATCAGGTACATATTGTTTTTAACGATATGTGACATCACGGTGTCGATCAGCATAATCGCCTGTTTTTTTATCGCAGCATCGTCGATCAGCTCCGCAGCCGCGCCGAATGCGAATATATGACCGATTACTTCATCACTGCTGGTCGTCGACTTCCAGTCCCATTCTTTTTCAGGTGAATGCTGCCATCTTTCCTGATCATGGAGTTCCTTGATATGCCCTGAGCGTTCAAATGACCTTGCAGGAAATCCTGGAACCGGATTAATGGTGTACAATCTTTCCATCGCGTCCATTGACTCGCGGCAATTTTGCAGCGCTTCGGGATCTTTTGTAACTGCATACCTGAATATCTCGCCGCCCAGATACATGGAAGTCCAAAGTCCGTCGTTATCCGAATCTTCCATATGTCCGGTAGCCAGGTTACCGTGTTCCATTCCAGCCAGCGTCGCATTGAAACCATTACGGATATGTCGCTTTCTAACCTGTTCTTCAAAATAATTGGCCTTTTCTTCCAGTGTCATTTTTTTGAAATGAATCTGGCCAAGGCCTTTCGTAGTCAGGATTAAAACAGAATTTTTAGGGCCAGGTTCGATATCTCTCACGATGTTGCCGGGCAGCCAGCGTTCACCAAAATAGTAGTCAAATTTACCGTCCTCACGAAGCGCAAATGCGCCTGCCTCTGATCCGAACCACAATTTGCCATTGATTTCTTTTACTGTATTGATTTTGGTAACAGGCAGTTTTTTCGAGAGCGTCCCGGTTTGTTTACCGGTTTTAATATCAAATGACAGGTAACCGTCGCTCGTTCCGATGATCACATTGCTTTCCTTATTAGCAAGCGCAAAACAGGTGAAATTGGTGCCTTCCAATGCTCTGGTTAACTTCTTGTCAGCCACGGAAAAGGAATACAACGATTTTTTGCCCAGGATCCAGAATACATTTTTTGAAGACTGAAAAGTAACTTCGATTGCATTGTCATCGGGAAGCTTGCCGGTCCATAAGGCTTTCGAGTCTTTGATCAATTGAAGCGATGGCCCATTGGTAATCAGGAAGGTAAAATCACTTCCGCCGGCAAAAGCCTTCGGACCTGCAACTGTATGTTTGGAAAATAATGTTCCCGCCCAGGCATTGCTCAGTACGACCGATTCGGCCAGGTATACAAACTGGTTGTCATAAGACAGCAGTCCGCTGATTTTTTTATCTTTCATAAACCGATAGCTATTGTTCGGTTTTATGGCGCCAGGATGCAGGAATTGGCCGTCCTGAATATGTTGAAGCCCTTCTTGTGCCAAAATTTCGATATTACCATTACGGTCGGCAGCAACCCGAAGTAAATGACTCCTGGTAGTATCTGCATAGTATTTGATACTGTAATCCTGTAAAAACGGCTTGTCCTGGTAAACTGACTGTGCGCTGCCCCGGAATGCGACCAGTACTAAAGTGAGGGCAAAAGCCAGGTGCGAGGTGAAGGTAGATCGTTGCATTAAATAATTGAATTTAAGGTAGGCGTGCCGGATCAACGACAACATATTTAATAGATTTTTTCCCTTTTTTGGGATGGTGCGAGTAAGTCATATGCAGCATTCCGTCCGGGGTTTGTATGAGCGAAGGGTAGGAGTACCCGCCTTCTTTTGTCCGGTCATTTTCAATCCAGCCCCGGCTCCACGATTTGCCTTCGTCGTCAGAAATCCGCAGTGAGAGTTCATAGCGTCCGTCGTCGATATCATTTCCCAGGAATGCCCAGCGACCATCTTTCAAAACAAACAGCTCGACGCTGGCGGTATTTGGAATATCCGTTTTTTCGGTTGCTTTCCAGCTTTCTCCATTGTCGGCAGACTCGCTGACGTGTACCCTTGTAGGTTCGTCACCGCTGTCGCGCATATAGGCGACCAGGTTACCATTCTTTTTCTTCACGATTGCGGGCTGGATCGGGCCGCGTCCTACGATCGGTAATCCCGGGCGCCAGGTAGCTCCGTCATCATCGGAAATCGCTGTGATAGAGAAATTAAAACCGTCGGAGTAAAGCGGCAATATTATTTTTCCGTTTTCCAGAAGCAGCGGCTTGATCCGTGTCATCCAGCCGATACTCCGCTTGGGCGCATCTTTGCTGGCCTCTGCGATCATTTCATCATATTTCGGTGCATAACCGGCCCAGCCTATTTTGCTTTCTGGCAGGCTTTTCAGTTTTTTCTCAACTTCTTGGGCGAAGCGGTTATCTGGTTTCAGCAAAATGTTATCCTGCCATTCCCAAACCGGCGCGCCTGCATTTAAATAACTATCGGACGTTTTAAATCGTAAAATCGATTGTTCCCAAAGATTGGCCTGCACGGCTATCCAGACCAGAAACAGCTTTCCTTTTGCATTTAAAAATAATACCGGGTTGCAATCCGGTATGTTTGGAGTGTCGGCCATCAGAAACGGGTCGCTCCATTTGCTGTCCCCCTTTTTCAGCCTCGCCCCCATGATCCGCACGTCGTCGGCGGTGCGCTCGCCACTGCCCTCGAACCAGGCTACCAGAAAATCGCCATTTGGCAAATTGACAATGCTGCTTCCGTGCACATGCTTTTCCTGGTGTGGGAAAACAAGCATTTGTTTGATTACCGCACTTTCCTGCGCCAACAAGGATACGCTGAAGGCCAGCGCGGTGACTAGTGTTAAGATAATTTTTTTCATTGAATCGTTATTTAGAAATCATTCCCAGATAGCGGCCCATCCAGTAAGGCAGGAGCCAGAATACCGGCTCGCGTTCGACCTGCGGGTTACCGCCTGCCGCAGTCCAGGGATTTTTATCCCAGCGAACGGTCATTCTTATACTTGCAGGTTGTAAAACGTCCACCTGCTCATCTTCAAGCACCGGGTTGCGGACAATGCGGATATCTTCTCGTTTACGGTGGTCAATAGGCCAGTCTACCAGATCGAGGGGCGTGTCTTTCAGAAAATCGACTGAGTTTTTGAGCCCGGATTTTTTGTGAAGACAATAGTCATAAATAAAATTGATCAGCGGATTGTGGTCGTCTTTCCGGTGCGTAAACCATTCTTCCAAATGCGCCTTGTAAAATTTAAGCCTCTCGGGATCTTTCTCACAATGGATAAAAATAGGGTAGAGATAAGCCTGTAACATGACATCGAAATAGATGAACCAGGCCGGGTTCTGGCTGGTTACCTCTGCCATATTATCCAGGTAATGCTCCTTTTCAATCAGCCTGAGATATTCTTTCTGGTATTTGTCCTGACCCGTCATAAAATGCGCGAGCTTGATAAACGCCAGTATTTCCATTGAATTCTGGTTCCGGTCGGGCAGCCACTCAGGGTCACGGTTCAGCTTGTCGGGCGACCATACCGACCAGCGCGTATGTGTCCCGTCGATATCTATCAGGTTCAGGTTGTTGCGCATCAAATGGTCAACCAGCTTTCCCACATGCGCGGCTATGATTTTCTTTTCCGCTTCATCCGCCACGAGCGTGTAATAAAAATAGTAGCCGAACATATGCCCGCACATTTCGTCGCTGCTGGTATCGCCTTTCCAAAGCCATTTTCCATCTTTCGATAGATGCCAGCGGACCTCGACAGGCTTAAACCTCGGTTCTTTCACCAGCTCATCGGCTTTTTCCTTTTCCGTAAAAACGCGGTTGCCGTCGTGCATTTGCTTCCAGTCTGAGGGAATGATCGTTCTGGCGAAAAAACCGTCGGTATCTGTCACTTCCTGCAATAGTTTCAGAAAGCCGAAAGCCTTTTTTGCATTCGCCTTTGCCCCGGGATCTTTGGTAGCGGCATGCCGGAAGCTTTCCATGGCGAGGTAATTGCCGGTATATTCCCCGTCGTTATCGTCATCTTCCGGCTGCCAGGAAGTCGTGTCGCCAGGTATTTTCAAATGCGCCTGGCCTGCGATCCACGGAGCCCGGATATGCCTTTTCATAAGCTCTTCGTAAAAGAAATCACTTTTCGCAGCCAGCGTCATTTTTCTTTTTCGAATAACGCTGACTCCTTTCGGCGTAGCGATCCACGCATTTCCGTTTTGGTCAAAAGCAATGTCATTGACCTGGTCGTCGAGCAGCCACCTTCTGGAAAACAGCAATGATTTTGTACCATCGGGGTGAAATCTTATCACCCCTTGCTGCGTGCCAGCCCACATCGAACTGTCCGGACCGCGCCTGACGGCCGTTACGTAAGCGGAAGGGATGCCGTCTTTAACGCGGAGCTCTTTTTCTTTCGCTGCTGCATTTCTGACCGTAATGCCGCCCAGGCCGCCAACCCATAATTTCTGGCCGGTATCAAAGGCGAGGCCTTTCGCATAACCGCTTATTAATGCATCGGTTTTATAATAATGCTGCGTTTTACTTTCTGTCCAGTGGTAAAGACCTACGTCGGTCGCGATCCAAAGTCCCCGATTTCCGTCGGATATTACGTCCCGGACAGATTTCGCGATATCGCTTTTATCTTGTCTGAAACCTTGCCCCCCGTTGATCCAGAAACCCTTTGGTCCGAGTGCATAGACTGTACCTGCGTTTGTACAGATCGCCGAAATTGGCCCTTGCGGCCCAGGCACATTTACCGGGAGATCATTTTCAATTCTATACAATCCGTTCCAGTTTCCCAGCCAGATCGTACCTGCGTTGTCCTGCGAGACAGCGTAGGCCGGCCCATCATTTTCGCCGGTTATTACCTTTTTCCAGTCCGTTTGTCCTGTGCTTTTTTTGTAAATACCGTCGGCAGTAGCTGCCCATACATTATCATTTTTATCAATAAAAATACGCCTTACTTCATTGGATTCGGTACTTTCTCCGATCATGGAAGGTTCGTGGTACTCCTGCCGGAAAGGCTCGTCCTGATAAAACCCTTCCTGGTCGTCAGTCGCATCTTTGCGGGAGCACGACCACATTATCAGGATTAAAAGTGCCGCAAAAGACCATTTACCCGGATTAAAAGTCATGCTTCCGCATAATTAGCACTTTCTTGAAATAGCAGACTGATCAGCTTTTTGTACTGAGAAAAGTCAGGAATAAGCAGCTGAGCGCCAGCTTTGACAAGCCGGGGCCGTTTCGCCGGGTTATGCCCAAAACGCTGAACTTCGTTACTCGTTATTCCAACTGCTATTCCGCCTGCCCGCCTGCCTTCCCTGATCTCATCAGGCCCGTCGCCGAACACGGCCAGCTCATTCCCGCGAAGCCCGTTTTCCTGAATGATCTTCTCAATGATCATCTTCTTCGAAAACTTGGTGTAATCTTTCAATGCGCCGTAAATCCCGCCGTCAAACAAATGTGCATAACCCAGCATTTCGGCTTCGTTTTTAACATCGTCCACATCCGTTCCGCTGGCGAGGTACATTCTTACGCCTCTTGCGCTGAGTTCGTGGAGGAAAGCTACGGCTCCTTTCATTGTATAATCGTCTGGGCCGAGTTCTCCGCTGCTCAGCCTTTCCATTCTTTTGCTGACCATTTCCATCAATCCATCATTGTATAACTCTTTGTATTGAAATTTATCCAGAATTTTTTCCTCCGGTACAAAGCCAAAATCGCGCACCAGATTAACCAAACCCTCCATTTGATAAATCGTCTGAATACCGGTTGTTTTATGGATAAATTCCTTCACTTCCAGCTGTACCTTGTGAAATGTCCCGGCGTCAATGCTGTCGTACCGGTCCCCCAAAATAGATTTCATCATGACCGGCTCCATAATTTCCTCCCAGCCCTGGCGGAGGGAGCTGATCGTACCGTCGTGGTCGAAAACCGCATAGCGGATATGGCCGAGCTGATCCAGAATGGAAGGGAAGCACAATTCAAATTCGGTATCCTGCAAGTAAACTGCATTGCGCTCATTTTCAGCCAGCTCTGCATTGAAAATGTAATCGGGCTCCTTGCTGATCTCCAATATCTCTGCCGGGCTGGCAGTACCGGTCGTAAACAGTTTTTGAACCGTAACCCCTGCTGCAAAGTTGGCAAATTCAGCGGCTTGCGCGGGAGGTACACCAGCTGCGACGCAAAGTGTAATCGCGCTGATTGCGGTGTCGCCGGCACCAACGGTATCGAGCTTGTTTTTTAACTGCAATCCCGGCACTTCACTATACCTGTTTTTATCAAAAGCGATGATCCCACGTTCACCACAGGTTACGAAAACGGGTTTCCGGGATTTACTAAAAACCTGATTACCATATTTGATAACATCTTTTATGGTAATGCTTTCATCGGGTGTAACGTGCATTCCCGCCAGCGAGGCGATTTCCCGGTCGTTGGCTTTCAGGAATGTATTTTCAAAACGATCATTGAAATGGCGTGAATCGAGCATCACGATTTTGTGGCTGTATTTAGCAAAAAGCCGGTTCGCCGCAGCAATGAAAGATTCGTTATTTATGCTGCCTGTAACCTGCTGGTTGAAGATCAATGCGTCACATTCTTCCAGCGCGTTTTCAAGTGCTCCCAATAGCAACTCGTCTGTTTCGCCGCTTCTTTTGTTAAAAACCCCGAAATCAATGCGAGGCTGCTCTTTTCCGTCTATGATCCTTTTGAGATAGCAATAGGTGGTAAAATCTTTTTCCTGAACAAAAAGTCCGGCGGTATCTGCCCCGAGCTGCGTTAATTGTGCGCTCAGTTCTCTGCCCTGCATATCATTTCCAACCGTACCGATCACCCTGATCCCGGCAGGATTGAGTGCCGCCAGATTGGCAACCACGTTCCCGGCCCCGCCCGGTGTGTAATAATGTGTTGAAACGGCTTCAGTCCACAAACCCGTCTCAATGGATACTTCCGAACCCCGTTCGTCCATTACCCAGTATGCGTCCAGGCAGAAGTCGCCATATACGGCTATTTTGACCGTTGAAATTTTTTTTAGAATAATGGAGATGCTATTCTCGTCCATAAATATGAGCTGGTGAGTTTAGGAATATTTGATGTGTTCTCGGGGTAATATACTCTCCGAAACTGGTGGCGGGCTATCCGTTTCCCGCGCATTTATACGCAGTGTTAAAAAAATGTTAAGAAAAATTTGTGACCGGATTACTGAAATTACGTCTAAAGGAAGTACAGATTTTTTAACCTGAAACAGTAAAAATGCCTTCTCGTGAAGCGAATGCTAAGCATTTATAATGAAACTGTTAAATCCCGATCCTTTGCGCAAAATGAAGATATTTTTACGCACTTTGCGATTTGAAATCTAAAATCAGGATGTAGTTTTATCAAACATTTGCAAGGCACCATTCAATACAAAACATCGCGGATAGATTAACGGGCAAAATTATCGGCTGTATCCGGGCTGTTTTGAACAACATTATTTTTTAGTGAGAACCCTTTTTCTACTACGATAAACCTGATCCACCGTGGCCTGTCCTGATGAAATTACCCTGCAAAAAGTAACCGAAGGCGATGAAGCCGCCTTTGCTGAACTCTATAACTACTACAAATCTCCCGCCCTGCGCTTCACGACATCGCTTTTAAAGGATGAGGAAGAGGCGGAGAATATGGTTCAGGACGTTTTCATCAAAATATGGGTGAAACGCGCACATATCAAGCCCGATTACAATTTTAACTCCTACCTGTTTACCTGCCTGCGCAATATGGCTTTCGATTATTTCAAAAAAGTTGAGAAAAGCGAGTTGCTGCGGAAAAACTATATGGAGATGATCAGGGTAGCCGGAGAGGATGAAAAAGAAGAAAATGAAAGAAGGATTAACCTTGTCCAGGCAGCGGTGGATTCGCTTTCGATCAAAAGGAAGCAGATTTTGAAACTGAATATTGAAGAGGGTAAATCTTATCAGGAAATCGCCGAATTTCTGAGGATATCTAAAAATACCGTCAAAAACCAGCTCGTGAAGGCAAAGCAGATCCTGCGGGATAAAGTTGATTTCGCTACGGTCTGAGCCGAAATATTTCTGAATTCAATAAAAAACCAGAAGCCGCAAAGCTTCTGGTTTTCATTTTTACGACCTAACTTCTTATTTCAATCCCGCCAATTCCGTAAGATCAATATCTTTCAGAGCTTCTTTAAGCTGGTCGACCGATACATTGTCCCCCTCGACGTTTACTACATAGCGATCAGCGACAAGTACATTGATCTCTCCTGATTTACTGGCGTTATTATACTTCTCAAATGCTTTGTAACCTTCGAGTTGCGTGGTTTTTTCGTAGCCATCCGTCGTCTCCTTATCGATTTCAGCCATCGACCAGGTAGCCAGCGCCATCGTAGATACACCAGCTATCCCGCCGGTATCGACGATTTCAATTTTAAGAGATGCATTGTTATCTCCTTGGTACCTGGCCTGCGCCGTGGAAACGGTAAAGCCCATCGCGCCGGATTTTTCGCCGGTGGCTTCAGTGCGTTTCAGACCGATCAGGTTTTCCGGCATCAATTCTTTCAGTTTCCGGAAATCAATAGGGTCAACAGCCTCCCGCTTGCCCATTTCTTTGGCTTTGTCGGCCAGCGCCTGCAGTGCATCGGCAGGATTTTCACTCTCCTCGATCTGCTCTGAGGTGTTTTCTTCCTTATTACCGCAACTTGCAAGAAGCAATACAGCGGCGAAAGTAAAACCCAGGATGGATGATGTTTTCATCTTTTTGAAATTTTGTTTCCTTCAAATTTAAATAAAAGAAACAAAGGAATTCAGCGGTTATGAGTTACCGGTACAGCATTTCCCGGTATTGGTATTTTTTTCGATTGAATGATAAAATAGATACCGAGCAACACGGCCGGAATACTTAATATCTGTCCCATATTCAGCGCATAATTCGCTTCAAATGCTTCCTGGTTTTCTTTCAAAAACTCATATAAAAAACGCAGGGTAAAGACCCAAACAAGGAAAACACCTACCATGAGGCCGCGCGGAGTGGCGGCCTTGTATCTGTTCCAGATCGCGAAAAGCACAAAGACGAGAATGAAGCACGATATTGATTCATACAATTGTGCAGGGTGGCGGGGTATCTGACGGAATTCGGTGTTATTCAGGAATACAAAACCCCAGGGAACGTCTGTCGGCTTGCCTACGATTTCGGAATTCATGAGATTTCCGAAACGAATAAATGCGCCACCCAATGCGACGGTAATAATGATGCGGTCGATCACATACAGAAATGTCTGACCGGTGCCTCTCCTTGACCGTGCGTACAACCATAACCCAATGAGCACGCCGATTGCTGCACCGTGGCTGGCCAAGCCGGAGTAGGGCGGAATAAGTACTTCAAGCGGATTACGGAATAGTGTTTCGGGTTCGTAAAAAATAAAATGTCCGATTCGCGCACCGACTACAATTGACAAAACCATGGTAAGTGTCAATGCATCAATATCATCGAGGGAGCGGCCTTCTTTTTTAAAAATATGGATGACGATCTGTTGGCCAACTAAAAAGCCAAGTGCGAAAAGCAGACCATACCAACGTACCGGAAAGGGCCCAACGCCAAAAAATTCGGGAATGGTAAATATTTCTGGACTGGCGTCCCACAGAATGTACGAAATCATGTGAAAGGGTTGTTATTTGTCAAATATACTATTTTGAGACAAGAAGATAAATGAAATTTTTACTCATAGGATTGGTCCGGATCTACCAGGGTGTACTATCGCCGTACCTGCCGAATTCGTGCCGGTATACGCCCACTTGTTCTCAATATATGATCGAAGCCATTCAGAAATACGGGCCTTTTAAAGGCACCTGGCTAGGGTTGAAACGATTTTCAAGGTGTCACCCCTGGGGCGGGCACGGGCATGATCCCGTTCCCTGATCAGCCGATCGCAACCTTTCTGAGGATCGAATCAATGATGGTCATCGTGCGCACGCCGTCAGCTTCGGCTTCATAATTGAGCAGGATCCGGTGGTTCATAATATCCGGGGCAAGCTCCTTGATGTCTTCAGGCAACACATAGTCCCTTCCTTCCAGATAGGCCAGTGCTTTTGCCGCGCGGTTAAGATAGATCGTGGCGCGCGGAGATACCCCGAACTGAATGTAACGCGCCTCTTCGCGCAAACCGTAGTCGAGCGGGCGGCGGGTAGCGAACACGAGCTCGATAATATACCTTTCGAGGGTGTCGGAGATGTTCACTTTATTCACATTATCGCGTATCGCAAAAATGTCTTCTTTATTTAATATCGGCCTGATCTGGTAATCATAGTTGATATCCGACATGCGCCGCATAACTTCCAGTTCTTTCGCTTTGTCAAGGTAATCCACATATACCTTCATCATAAACCGGTCGATCTGGGCCTCGGGCAGCGGATAGGTACCTTCCTGTTCCACCGGGTTTTGGGTGGCGAGCACTACAAATGGGCGGTCGAGCAGATAAGTTTCGTCTCCGATCGTCACCTGTTTTTCCTGCATTGCCTCGAGAAGCGCAGACTGCACTTTCGCCGGAGAACGGTTTACTTCATCGGCCAGGATCAGGTTTGAGAAGATAGGACCCTTTTTTACCTCGTAATCACCGATTTTCGGTTTATAGATCATCGTCCCGATCAAATCGGCAGGCAGCAGGTCGGGCGTAAACTGAATGCGTTTGAATTCGAGGTGAAGTACCTTGGCCATTACATTGATTGTCAAGGTTTTGGCGAGCCCCGGAACACCTTCAAGTAATATATGACCGCCGGTGAAGAGGCCAATCAGCAGCCGGTTCAGCAGTTTATCCTGCCCCACCACTACCTTGCCCATTTCATCGAGCACTTCCTTTATTTTTTCTATGTACATTTAGTAGTGTCGTTTTTAGCAGGCATTAGCCCCAAATCGCTCTCACAAACCGGTCTTTTCCATTGATATCACGAAGGATTTCAACATTGCGGTAATTCCTTTCTTCAAATACCTTTTTTGTTTCGGTGCCAAAATGCTCATTGATCTCCACGTAGCATTTTCCGTTTGATTTCAGGTAATGTGTGCCAAAATCGGCGATGGCTTTGTAAAAAAGAAGCGGGTCACTGTCTTCAACAAATAGCGCTTCATGCGGTTCGAATCGCAGCACGTTGGGGCGCATATGCTCCTGCTCAGAGTAGGTAACATAAGGCGGATTACTTACGATACAGTCGAATTGAGGGATATTTCCGGGTAAAGGCAGGGTCATATTGAGCATATCCTGCTTTGCAAAAGTGACGTCGGCGATCAGCTGGCGTGCATTTTCCTGGGCAACTTTAAGTGCCTCGTCAGAAACGTCCCAGGCATGAACGGAAACGTGGGGCAGAAATCTCGCAAGAACGATCGCAATGCAGCCGCTTCCCGTGCCAATATCCAGAATGGCAATGTCCTTATCAGGCTCAGCATAGTCCCTGGTCACCATTCTGACAAGTTCCTCAGTCTCAGGCCGCGGAATGAGTACAGAGGAAGAAACCCGAAATTCCAGACCGCAAAACTCTGTCGAACCGATGATATGCTGGACAGGCTCGTTGTTATTGAGGCGGGAAATGATGTTGTCCCAGTCGGGTTGGGCGGCATTGTCCGGGATCGGGCGGTCAACCAGCACGTCGATGTTGCGGAGCCGCATATAATGTTCAAGCAACATGAATGTAATTGCCTGAGACTCTTTTTCGGGATATACCGTTATTTTTTTTACAATGTATAAATATAGCTGGCGTGCCGAAGTCATTTCCAATGGTTTTAATAGCAATGTCGGAAAGTTAAGAAATTATGGGAACTCGCGAAAACTGTGTTTTCAGAGAGGTTTGTATTTTTGCCGGATGGAGACTGATTTTCAATGGATGCGCAGGGCACTGCAGCTCGCAGAACACGGCAGGGGAAATGTAAGCCCTAACCCGATGGTGGGTTGCGTTATTGTACACAATGACACAATAATCGGCGAAGGCTGGCACCGGCAATATGGCGGGCCGCATGCGGAGGTTTGGGCTATTGAAGATGCGGAGCAAAAAGGTAATGCCGCACTTTTGCCGGAGGCTACTGCTTTTGTAACACTTGAACCCTGCTCGCATACCGGCAAGACACCTCCCTGCGCCGATCTCCTGATCAGCAAAAGATTGAAAAAAGTAGTGATCTGCAATTCAGACCCCAATCCGCTGGTCTCGGGAAGGGGAGTCCGGAAATTAAGGGAAGCCGCTATTGAAGTCGAAACGGGCATTTTGGAGCAAGAAGGACTAGCGCTTAACAAACGCTTTTTTACAGCAATGACTGAGCGAAGGCCTTACATAATCCTCAAATGGGCAGAAACTGCGGATGGGTTTATAGGGCATTCAGAAGGCCCTCCGGTGCCGATCAGCGGTATGCTTTCCAATATGCGTGTTCATAAATGGCGTACTGAAGAGGATGCAATTCTGGTGGGATATAAAACCGCACTGGCAGATAACCCCAGATTGAACGTCAGGCATTGGGCAGGTAATAACCCGGTCAGGATCGTGCTTGACCGTTATTTACAGCTTCCGGCAAACCTGAACCTGTTTGACGGTTCACAGCCGTCTGTTGTCGTCAACTTCCTGGAAGAAACTGTTTTACCCACAGATCCTGAGCGATATGCTCAGGCCAATGCAGTAAGTTATCTTAAAATCAATTCCGGCGACGATGAGATCCGACAGATGCTGAACGGGCTTTGGCAGCGCAAAATCCACTCGGTTTTTGTCGAGGGGGGAACAACGGTAATCAATGCTTTCCTGCAATCGGGACTTTGGGATGAGATCAGGAGATGCCAGGGAGCGATTTCTATCGGGAAAGGCACGCCTGCACCTTCGCCCAAAGGCATTTATGTACATGCTGAAAAAGTTGAAAACGACCTTTGGACTTATTATTCAAAAGGTTAAACACTCCACAAGTTTTCTTCGTTGGTCCAGATTTCCCAGGCTTTCTCCGCCTGTAACTGCAACATTTTCAAACCATTTTGAACCGCAGCTCCCTGCTCGGCGCCTTTTTTCAAGAACAGCGTTTCGGCCGGATTATAAACCAGGTCATAGAGGTAATGTCTTTTAGTTACCCACTGGTAAGGCAGGTCGGGGCATTCCTCGGTATTGGGAAAAGTGCCCAGCGGCGTCGTATTGATGATGAGCAAATGTTCACGCATCATTTCTTCAGTCACTTCCTGATAAAAAATCGATTCCGTACTTTTTTGTCTGGATACAAGCTGGAACTCCACATGCAGGTCGCGCAACGCTACAACTACTGCCTTTGCAGCCCCGCCATTGCCCAAAACCAAAGCTTTGAAATTACTGCATGATTCACCTCGCTTGTCAAGCCATTCTACGAGCGACTGTCTGAAACCATAATAATCTGTATTAAATCCTTTTGTACTGCCATCTGCATAAATCTTGATCGTATTGACAGCGCCAATCCGCTCAGCCGAAGTGTCGTCCAGATCATCCAGGTATGCGATCACATCCTGCTTATAGGGAATAGTAACATTAAGTCCCCTGAGGTCGGTTTTTTTTGCCAGCAGCGACGGCAAATCTTCCAGTGATTTCATTTCAAATAATTCATAGCTGCTCTCTTTGATTTTTTCGCGAACGAACTTATCAGTAAAGTATCTCTTTGAAAATGAGTGAGTAAGGGGGTATCCGATTAAACCGTATAAATCCATTTTGTTGCCGGCAGGTGCTGTTATGAAGCTGCTAAGTTAGACCAGTGGTGAGGCAATTGCAAAATTTTAATGTGACCAAAAGCCAGTTTGCACGTCTAAGTTGTAGACGTAATCACTGTTTGGTTCGAATAATGTAGAACCAGTTTGTGTAAATACCAACTAGGTTAAAAAAGTTAGCCCGAATTAATTTGTAAAATGTTATCAAATACGGTAGAATTACCTAATATTCTTATCTGAAATTTTATGAAATGGCCCCAACTCTACATCGCAATTGCTTTTCTTTTTTTACTTTCCTCACCATGCTTCTCACAGCAAAAGAGGGATTATAGGCTGATGTTAAGAAGCGGGGCCTTTACGCCCCTGAAGAATATTGGTAACGGCCCGGGGGCAACACTGCGATCTTCTTCTGCACTGGTGGGCCACAAGTCTTTCGTAATCATTCAATTCGAAGAAATACCTGGTCAGGAAGAGCGCGACCGGCTGCGGGCAGAGGGCATTGAACTGCTGGAATACATTCCTAATAATGCTTTTACAGCAACAATTACGGGTTCAGGCAGCCAAAACGCATTGGCAAGAACAAAGGGACGCGCGATCGTTGAACTGACTCCTGAGCAAAAAATGCACGCAGGGCTTGTCCACGGTAACATACCCACCTATGCGATCAAAACCCCCGGTACCGTTCAGGTATGGATCAGCTATCCCAGGTCGTTTACACCAGAAGAGATCAAAGCCGAATTGAAAACCAATGGATTTGAAATTGTTTCCGACCAGCTCAGCGCATACCAGATCCTGGAATTGCAGGTTGCTGCCGACAAATTGAAAGATCTGGCCGGGCTTCCTTTTATACAATATGTACAGCCCAAGCCGCAGGACGACAAGGGATTTAATAACAAAACTTTCACAAACTCCAGAGCGAATGTACTTGCTTCCACATTGCCTGCTGGGCGCGGACTGACTGGCAAAGGGGTAGTTGTTGGTATAGGCGATGAAGCCAATCCTTTACAGCACATCGATTTCAACAGCCGGATCATCAACCGGAACCCTATGGAAGCAGGTGCTCACGGGGTGCATGTGATGGGAACTATGGCCGGCGCCGGGCTCATGAACGAGCGTTTTGCGGGCTATGCCCCCAAGGCTACGATTGTGGTGCAGAGCTACTCGAATATTCTCGCATTCTCTCCCCAGTATGTCAGGGATTTCGGAATGGTCGTCACCAACAATTCTTATGGCGGCGACGTCAATACCTGTGCGACCTTCGGCATTTATGATCTCTATTCGTATATACTGGACAGACAGGCATTTGACCTGCCTTACCTGCAGCACGTATTTGCTGCCGGAAATAGTGGGTTAAAGACCTGCGGCCCGCTGCCGGCCGGCTTCGGGAATTTGTTGGGCGGATATCAGACTTCGAAAAATGTAATCAGCGTCGGGAACACTTCTGAAGTTGGCGTTATCGCAAACGGTTCCAGCAGGGGACCGGTGCGGGACGGACGTATCAAGCCGGAGCTCGTAGCGCAGGGTAGCGGGGTAATGTCGACTATTCCCGTTAACCTCTATGGAAATGGAAACGGAAGCAGTATGTCGTCACCAGCGGTGGCCGGTGGGCTTGCTTTATTGACCGAGCGGTACCGGCAGCTTCATAACAATCAAAATCCGAAAAATGCGCTGCTCAAAGCACTGGTAACAAATGGGGCGGTCGACAAGGGGAACGAGGGTCCCGACTATAAGTATGGGTTCGGGTGGTTGAACCTGCTGCGGTCGTTAAAGATGCTCGAATCGGAAAGTTTTGTAAATGATTCGCTGGAACATAATGCAACCAAAGATTTTACAATTGAAGTCCCTTCCAATACCGCGCAATTGAAAGTCATGTTATACTGGAACGACCCGGCGGCGGCAGTGCTCTCTGAGCAAAACCTTGTACATAATCTCGATCTCAAGGTAGTCAAAGGAGGAAAAACCACTTTACCAAGGCTGTTAGATCCGACTCCGGCCGGGGTGAATAACGTGGCTACGACAGGAGTCGACAATACCAATAATATTGAACAGGTCACGATGAGCGACCCAACCGAAGGCGCTTACACGATCTCCGTGAAGGGAACTTCGGTCGCACAAAACCCGCGACAGGAGTATGTTGTGGTATACGATATCATCCCGAACTCACTTACCTTAACCTACCCCATTGGTAACGAAAGTTTAAAGGACGGTGATGCCATTTACATTCACTGGGATGCATTTGGGAATACTGCAAGCACTTTCACGGTGGAATACAGCGTGAATAACGGCGGTGCCTGGACTACGATCGGGAACAATCTGGCAGCAGCTACCCGGCAGTTTTTGTGGACAATCCCTGCTGGCGTGCGGACTGATCAGGCCAAAGTCAGGGTGACCCAGAATAGCACAGGTGTGCAAAGCACCAGTGAGGCATTTACGATCCTCGGTATTCCGACGCTCACCCTCGCCAATCTTCAATGTGAGGGTTATATCGCATTGGGGTGGACGGCCGTGCCGGGTGCGACAGATTATGAGGTGATGATATTGAAAGGGAGCGAAATGGTTTCTGCCGGTTTCACCGCTTCCACCAGCTATACATTCAGCGGAATGCGCAAAGACTCCACACATGTTGTGACGGTTCGCGCGCGGATGAACGGACATGCAGGAAGGCGCGCAGTCGCTATTTCACGCAAGCCCGACTCGGGTACCTGCAGCGGCGCAATCTCTGATCATGATCTGAAAATAGAATCTATTCTCACGCCCACCGGCTCAGGCAGGCAGCATACTTCTTCGCAATTGAATAATCCGGTTTTTGTTAAAATCAGAATTAAAAATCTGGATGACACGGATTCCAATGCACCTTTTGAGGTAGGTTATGAACTGAACGGAACGCAAATTCCGCTGGAAACGATCACACCATTTATAGAAAAAGGGAAAACCTACGACCACACGTTTTCAGTAGGTGCAGACCTGGCCGGCGCCGCAGATTATACTTTCAAAGTTTACATCCACAGCGTTTCCGATCATGTATCAGCCAACGATACCTTGGTCAAAACCTTCCGGCAACTGCCGAATGAACCGCTCAGCCTTCCCTTTCTGGACAATATGGAGAACCTCCCCGTTCAGACCGTAGTCACCAATCAGACTGGTCTGGCAGGAGATGGCAGGTATGATTTTTCGGCTGATACAGACGCAGGACGGATCAGGACTTTTGTCAATTCCGGGTTTGCCCGTTCAGGTCAGCGGGCGTTGACGCTGGATGCCAACCGTTACTATACAGGCGGAAATACAAATTTCCTTGAAGGGACTTTCAACCTTTCCTCCTATGATATCGACGTTCACGATGTGAGGTTGAATTTCAGTTATAAGAATCACGGTCAGAAAACGAATACTAACAACAAGGTATGGGTTCGTGGAAACGATACTGATCCCTGGATTGAAGCTTACGATCTGTTTGCTAACCAAAATCTGGCGCAGAACGGATACAAAACTTCGCCCGGTATCGAAGTCAGCAATCTGCTCGCGGCGAACGGGAAAAATCTCTCTTCGAGTTTTCAGGTACGGTTTGGGCAGTGGGGGAAATCAATAACGGCTGATTATGTCAGCGGCGCGGGCTATTCCTTCGATGATATCGAGATTTACACGGTTACCGACGACATTCAGGTACTTGCGATGGTTGCTCCCGCAGCTGAAAGCTGCGGGTTGGGCAATGCAGAAGATATTACGGTTAAAATAAGGAACAGTTCGGCCGGGGCACTGACGAACGTTCCGGTTTTTTACCAGCTGAACAATGGAGAAATTGTTTCAGAAGTAATTCCCTCCATCGATAAAAGGACAACCATTGATTTCACATTCTCTCAAAAAGCCGGTTTATCCGCTTTGGGAAACCAGACGGTGAAAGTATGGTCTGCATTTGAGACAGACAGTTACCGGGAGAACGACACAACCCTGCTGGCATTCTACAATGCGCCATTGATTTCAACTTTTCCTTACCTGGAAAATTTTGAGGGCGGGGACGGATACTGGAGTCCAAAGGGCATCAATAGCTCGTGGCAGTACGGGTCACCGGTGTCGGCAGTGGTAAATTCGGCTGCGAGCGGCAGTAAAATCTGGAAAACAAACCTGTCGGGCACCCACAATGATAAAGAAGAATCTTACCTCTACTCGCCATGCTTCCAGGTTGGGGGACTTGCTTCACCCATGCTGAGTTTCAGCGTGATCCTCGATTTCGAAGTGTGCGATCCGAACCCATGCGACTATGTATCTCTCGAATATTCAGGAAACGGGGGTGCCTGGACAAGATTGGGCAGCCCGGGGCAGGGTACTAACTGGTATAATAAAACGTACTCCTCGAAAGGGGCATGGAGTATCCAGGACTACATCCGCTGGCATGTGGCTTCCATTCCTTTGCCCACAGGATTTCAGGATCTTAAAATCAGGTTTGTGATGGTCTCTGACGGTTTTACACACCGCGAGGGGATTGCGCTGGACGATATTCATATTTTCGATAAGGCCAGCAATATTTATGACGAAGGCGCGCTGGCATCTCCCATTGTAAAAACTGTGAACGGAGGAAACGACTGGATCCATTTTACGCAAAACGGAAAGCTGGTGGCCTCTGTTAACCCAAACGGGCAGAACCTGGGAAGTACGGCAGTGCAGACATATTTGCATTCCGGCGCGGTAAGGAGTGCTAATCTGCAATATTACCTCAACCGAAATTTTACTGTTAAACCGGCCAATATCAGTACTGCCGACTTTGTAACTGTGCGCATGTATTTCCTGGAAACGGAAGTTGAAGCACTTCTGGCAGCGACCGGCTGTAATTCATGCGGTAAACCTGCCAATGCATTCGAGTTGGGGATTTCAAAGTACCGTGGTGCAGATAAATCAAAGGAAGACGGAAGTCTGGTAAACAGTACCGAGCTAGGGTGGTCCTTTCATCCCGCCTCCGAATTAGCAATTGTCCCTTACGACAACGGGTATTATGTCGAAATGAAAATGAAGGCTTTTTCAGAGTTTTGGTTGGCAAAAAACTTTATCGGCAATTCTTCCCCACTACCGGTTGACCTTATTCGTTTTGAGGCCCGCAAAAAGACAGGAATGGAAGCTGGCAACGATGTGATACTGGAATGGGAAACTGCCGCAGAGGAAAATTTTGAGCGTTTTGACATTGAGGTGGCAAATGGCAACGATGCGTACAGGAAAGGCCTATTTGTCAAAATCGGAGGAGTAACCGGGGGCGGCAGACTAACCGGAGGCAGGTATGCATTCCTTGATCAGGAGCCGATGAAATCAGGAGCCAGATATTACCGGCTGAAAATGGTCGATGCCGACAGCACTTTCAGCTATTCAATGGTAAGGCCGGTGGTTTTTGATGAAAAAACAGAATGGACTACTTACCCCAATCCGTCAGCTGGGGTATTTTATGTGGTATATCGGGGAGATCCCAGCCAGTCGGTATTGCTGAATATCTATGACCTCAACGGCAGGTTAGTGAAACAGTCTAATGCAAAGGCAACCGGTTTTCTTCAAAAAGAGGAAATAGATCTTTCCTCGCATGCACTTCCGAAAGGTTTGTACATGCTCGAAGTGGCGAATGGGAAGGATAAGCAGACATTCAAGCTGTTGAAAGAATAAATTTTCTCGCTTAACCCGGGGTACACCGTTACTTTTTTTAAAGGCTACGTCTAAATGGATCATTAAACATTGGTCCATCGAAACGTAGCTTTTTTATGTGGTTATTTTACAGATTTAAGGAGTGTGTCTGTTATTTGTACATGCTGCTGTTATTTGCAAGTGCAGCATTTTGTCAGATCCCCGAGCCTCCCAAGGCTGCCCACAGCCCGAACAGTGCCAATCTGGGGATTTTTGGTGATTTTGAAGTCTCCCCATTTACCGGAAAACCAGATATTGGAATTTCCCTGCAAACACTGGAATCCGGCCCGGTAAAAATACCGGTTGCTCTAACTTACGACGCCTCCGGGATCCGGCCTGATATTCACCCGGGGTGGACAGGCATGAATTGGGGGCTATCCACACATTACGCAGTCATTCGGACCGTCAAAGACCAACCCGACGAGGGATTGCCCTCTTCACCTGCTCAGCCCGGTTACTTGCATGCGCCGGTAAGAAACGCCCTGAATTATGGGGCCGCAGATTGGGCGGCAACTGGCAAGCTCGAAAATCTCGGATTCAATGCTCCTTCCTTTGATATGGAACCGGACGAGTTCAGCTTCAATGCGCCAGGACTTAGCGGAAGGTTTTTGATGGGACATGACGGACAGTGGAAAGTTTCCTGCGATCAGGCAGTTAAGGTCGAGCTGATCAGTACTGTTCTGGTTGATATTCCTTTTAAGCCTCCTTACTGGACCGGCAATCTCTGGGACCAGATTAACAATGGGAAATACAATCCTACGATTCAGGGCTTTTACATTACCGATGTGAATGGTACAAAGTATGAATTTGGAGGCACAACGGCCAATATGGAATTCAGCATTGATTTTTTCAATCAGGGTAAGTCAAACTGGATCTGCAATTCCTGGCATCTGAAATCGATAACAAGACACACCGGCCAGACGATCAATTTTACTTACGAACGGGGAAGCTTTGTTGCTCAAATGTATTTCTCGATTTTCAATAAGGCAGCGAGTGTAAATGGCGGCTCGCTCTTTGGTTGCACCAACTGGTCTTCGCTTATCAATGAGTATGGGCCGTACAATGGAAAGCTCATTTCACCAATCTATCTCAAAGAAATTGTTTCGGATAATTTCAAGATCAATTTCATTTCGAGTGAAAGTACGGAGCTGCGCTATGGTGAGGATATTTTCACTACTTATGTTAATAAGATTATCAACTCCGGCGGAAGCAAGCTGGATTTTCTTACTTTTCTGCATAACTGCTACTACCCGGTCTACAATCAAAGCCTTTGTAACAATCCTGCCGAAACACTTACACAGCTCCTGGCCAAGATCAAATGGCGGAAGCTGGACAAAATTCAGGTTCAAAACGGCAGCGGTACCACCGTCAAAGAATTTGAATTGACCTATAACAACCTTGCGACGGAAAGGTTGATGCTGCAAAAAGTCCAGGAAAAGTCGGGTTACAATGCAAGCAAGCTTCCGCCCTATGAATTCTCTTATTTCACAGCTCAGGGCCTTTCTTTGCCCGGCTACTGCAAGTCGCATACCGACCACTGGGGATTTTATAATGGCAAGTTGATTGATGCGGTTAATGATTTCAATGCCGTCGCCAGCTATGGCAGTACGCATCGGGCCCCGGCAGTTAATCAAAATTATTATCGTCTGGGCGCATTGACCCAGATCAAATATCCGACCGGCGGCATTACAAAGTTTTGGTTCGAACCGCATACCTATGCCAAAGAGGTGAAATTGAAACGCTGGGAAGGCGTAGATGCATCTGGATCTAACCAGAAGGCAGGCGGCCTTCGCATCAAAGAAATCCATAGTTATGATCCCGCCACGTCCAATCCCGTTGTCAGGAAAAAATACTTCTATTTGTCTGGGTTTAATCCGGTTAACGCAGATACGACCTCATTGCTTTCCAGCGGTGTACTCGGCGGGAAAACACAGTACTATTGGCCAAACTACATGCCGAAACCTGATGCGCCCAATACAACGGTTTCAGAACAGATTTTTTCAACGCAATCCATATTACCCGCCACAGAAAATAGCCTGGGCGCTCATATTGGCTATTCCAGCGTTATTGAATGGACTTCGGCCGAGGGCTGGACGGTTCATACTTTCAGTAACTTCGATAACGGTTATGCCGATGCGGCGCCGGTCGGTTTTATACAGCCTGGCTCTACGCCTTATCAGCCTTACAACAGCAATGCTTTTAAAAGAGGGAAGCTGATTTCCCGGGAGACTTTTACCAAAAATGGTTCTCCTGTTGCAAAAACAGTATATCAGTACGAAGCAGTAGGCGCTCTCGCTGATTACGCTGCCAGATCGGTTCGGGCGATGCTGACCACGCTATGCAACACGCGGACATATTGTTATGAAGGCACTGCCTATTTCAGCAATATGCAGAAATTCCTGCCGGTACAGGAAGTGAGCACAACTTACGATCAGGATAATCCGGCGCAGAATGCTGTATCCGCAACCCGTACTTACCAATACCAGCCAAACGGACAGCTGCATATCCGGGGACAAACGGACAGCAAGGGCCGGGTATTAAAGACATCATATACCTATCCCTCCAATCTGAACGATGCGATAAGTGCTGGAATGACTGCCAAAAACATCATCGGATTGCCAACTTCTATATTTAATTACACTGGTACCGAGCTGGCGCCGGTGGGACTTAGTCTCCGCAAAATAAATTTCGATCTCTTTAATGGTTTGTACTTACCTAAAAAAGTGGATCGTGGCGTCGGGACGGTTTCACCTATGTCGATGGTCACAGAGATTGAGTTCCTGAGCTACGACACAAGGGGCAATTTGCTGACGTACAAGGATGGCAATGGATCGGTTTCAAAACTGGAATATTATGGCCTGGCAGATATTGGAAAAACAGACCTGTTAAAAAAGAGGACTGCTTTTGAAGGTACGCCGCTGGCTCAATCTGAAAATATCACGCATAAGCCCCTTATCGGAATTGAAAGTAGTTCCGATGTAAACGCTAAGACAACTTTTTACGACTATGACGATTTTAACCGGGCTAAAAATGTCCGTTCAGGTAATGCTGCCGGCCCTGTCCGCAAATCGTACTGCTACAACTATGCGGGACAAGTTGTAGAATGTGCCACGCTCGCACCTTCCGGAAGCATTGCAGCAGCGGAACTGGTGCTCCTCGCGGAAGCAGCTTTGCCGGTCACGCTTCTTGAATTTATCGCATTGAAATTGGAAAATACGAGCCTCCTGAAGTGGTCGACCACGAGCGAGAGCAATAGTGAGCGATTCGATATCCAGCGGAGCCAGGATGGGAAGAAATGGTTGAATATAGGATTCGAGCAAGCAATGGGTGAAAGCGATTCTCTCAAATCCTACACTTTTACCGATCTGAATCCCGCCGAAGGCGAAAACCTGTACAGGTTGAAGATGGTAGATGCCGACAGTACTTTTTCTTACAGTCGCATTCAAAGCGTCGTTTTTGATACGGACGGGACGGTTGAGCTTTATCCAAACCCAGTTACTGTTGGTGAAAGCCTGAATCTGCTGACTAAGGATCCGGGTAAAATCTCTAACATCCGCATTTTCGATACCTCCGGCAAACTGGTTCACCATTCGGTGGCAGCCAGGTCAATCAATATTTCCACGCTGCCTGCCGGACTGTACATGGTTCAGCTAACCTATACCGACGGAAGTATTTCCACGCACCGGGTGGTGAAACAGTGACTTGCAGTCAATTTCTCTCCAAACAAACACTATGAAAAATCGTCATATATACACCCTTTTTGTCCTGGTTTTCCTATTACCGCGGGTTTCTAATTCGCAGCAAACCAATAGCCGCAGTTATGTTATTTCCCGAATCTATAAGCAGTCGGGCAGTGACCCCAATGACATAAGCAAAGTGGTAACCGAGGTGCAGTACATAGATGGGCTCGGTCGTCCGCTGCAAAAAGTCGCGGTTGGTCAAAGTCCTTCCGGAGGTGATTTCGTATATCCCAATGAGTTCGACGCAGCGGGAAGGCAGCCTAAGCAATTTTTACCATATGTGTCTGCCGGAAGCGGCGCTTACCGGAACAATAGCACCACGGATGTAGTAACCTGGTATGGGGCCAATTCCGCGGGGTTGCAAGCCACTGATTTGGCGAGGCCCTATCATGAAAGTTTTTTTGAAGAGTCCCCGGCAAGCCGCATCAGCAAGCAGCGAGCTTCGGGCAACAAAAGCGCCAGCTCGGTTATCAGGTATAAAACCAACGCCACCAACCAGGTGAACCGCTATGATTACGACCCCGTCGCCAAAACGATCGTCCAGGTGGGCCAGTATCCAGCGGGCACGCTGATCTGTGAGAACAGCACGGATGAAGAAGGTCATGTCAGCAACGAGTTCACAGACCTGCTCGGTCAGATAGTTTGCCGCCAGGTGATTGCAGCAGCCGGGAGTACACTATCCACTTACTATGTACATGACGAGCTGGGTTTGCTTCGCGCAATTTTGCAGCCTAACTATCAGGATATCGTGTCATTAACTGACCATGCATTCACCTATGACTACGATGAGCGGGCGCGAATGATCGCGAAGAATGTTCCGGGTTTTGGTAAAACAGAATACGTTTATGACCAATATGACCGTCTGTCGCTATCCCGGGATCCCAGTCAAAAACAAAGGGGCGTATGGGGCTTCACGAAATACGACGCACAAAATCGTCCGGTTGCCGACGGTGAAATTTCCTCTGCATTGACCCGAACCGACTGGTCAGTTGTTGTGGATGCGAATACACAGCATCATGAAGAGCGGAATAATGGTGCCGTCGCTGGTTATACGCTGGATAAAACGGCACCCAAGAATGCGACCGAAGCCAACTTGCTTTCCATCCATTTTTTTGACGACTACGCTTTTTTAAAGGCGGCCAATCTTTCTTATTCCAATGTTTATTATCCGTCGAGTAATGCGAGTGTAAAGTCGCAGCCGACCGGCGGCCGCTTGAGGATGTTGCCCGGAAATGGCGCGACAGGTGGCTGGCTTACCCATAGCGTCTACTATGATGCCGAATATCGCGTGATCCAGATTGTTAAAGAACTGTATGATCTGGGAGCAGGTGGCATTGAACGGCAATCCATGCAATATAAATATGATCTCGCCCCGGTTATCGCAGCGCAAAAAACCGAACAGGTCCTGGGAGGCAATCTCATTAACACGCATCTTGCAACCTATGCCTACGACCATGCCGACCGCCTGTTAAGTGTGAAGGAAAAGGTTACCAATGGCGCCAAGAGCACGGAAGCATTTACTCTGGCGCAACGTTACAATGCATTAGGCCAGCTGCAAAGCAAATGGTTTCATTCTGACGACGGTTCCAAGTTCCGGCTTAAAACAATTTACACTCATAATATCCGCAGCTGGCTGGCAGAGGGTAAAACGGTTTATAAAAAGGAAGAAAACGGACCGGAGCGCTCTTATTACGGCTTCAACCTCGCCTATATCAACGGGGCAAATTATACCAACGGCAACATCAGCCAGATGCAATGGCTTGGCAAAGACGAGGCAGCCTTTACCAAAGGGCTCAGCTTCACTTACGATGGTGCTGACAGGCTCACCGGATCGACGGGTTTATTGGGTTATGCGGATACAGAAAAAAGCATCACGTACGACAAAAACGGGAACATCAAAACGCTCGTCCGGGCTGGTGCGGCAGTTGATAACCTGAGTTATGCGTACACCGGTAATAGGTTGACCGCTGTCACGGACGGTTCGGGAAGTAATGCGGGTGTAAAGAATGGCATAAGCAGCTACACGTATGACGAGAATGGGAATATGACCGGCGATGGCAACCGGGGCGCCACTTTGACTTACAATTATCTGAATTTGCCTAAAACGGTTAAAATCGGTGCAAAGACCTTCACGTATGATTATGATGCGGCAGGCGCAAAGCGAAAATACGTGGCCGATACCCTAACTTTGAAATATGCCGGGATGTTTGAATACCGACAGGTTGGGAATGTCAATAACCTGTACCGGATCGGGTCGGGTGAAGGACAGGTTGTTTACAAGGGAGGGAACCTTGTATTTGAATACTATTTAAAAGACCATCTGGGCAATGTCCGCATTGCATTTAACGACAAAGGGCAAGTTCTGCAAAAGACGGATTATTATCCGTTTGGGCTGAGTATTAACCGGGACGGGGCGGTACCGAAGGTACAGAACTGGGTAAACCGGTATTTGTATAATGAGAAGGAGCTGCAAGTGGGAAGTGGTTACCTGGATTACGGGGCGCGGATGTATATGGCGGAGATTGGAAGATGGGGAGTGGTGGATGGGATGGCGGAGATTTATGAGGGGTGGTCTCCATATCATTATGCGGAAAATAACGCGATCGGCAATATCGACCCGGACGGTATGGCGTCGTTTGGCGTCAATAGGAGTTCAGAAGACGAAAAATCGAATCCTGGGGCCTCGAGTAAGGGTAATCAGGTAATAGGTGATTGCCCAACCTGCCCGAAGGACAAGGCGTATGACATTTACCGGGATTCCGATGCGCTATTTACCTATGACAACAAAACAGGCATTGTGTTCAATGGGGACGGCAGAGGGGCGACAGTTTACGGGACAAAATACAATCAGCAAGCAACCACTATCGGTCTGCCGTTTTGGTATGGTTTACGTGGTATTGAAAATATCCCACAAATAGGCCTGAAAGGAATAAAGTTGGCCGTCACGGTACCTTTGATGGTACTGGCTTTGGTTTTGACTCCGACAACGGTGCAGGCTCCGGGGGTAAATCCGGCAATTGTGTACCATAAAATGCCGCCCAAAGTGCTACCTGGATTCCCAGGTGCAAAAAAAGTACCCTCAAAAAATCAAAGAACAAGGTGGGTTACACCTGATGGTAAAATTTTGGAATGGGATTATCAGCATGGCGATGTGGAAGTTTACGATAAACGGGGTAATCACAAAGGATCAGCAGATCCTAATTCTGGTAGAATGACAAAAGATCCAGTTCCAGGGAGAAAAACTAATAACTGATATGAAAATTAAAAGAGTAATTTTTGTCTACGACAAGACAAATGAAGATTTAATTGATGAAATATTAATTGATATATCTATTGAATCTTTAAAATCCATTTTTACGCCTTATGAGGATGACCCTAATTTAATTATGTCCTATGACATAACAGAAGAACAGACATCACAATTGCAATTATTTAAAAGCATAGATTTTGACTTTTTGAATAACATTTATCAAATGGAATGTTATCAAGAATAAACCAAAATACTTTTGATTAATAATATTTACCCAACGCCTTGGATCACCCGGGGTTGCTTTACGGCAAAAAATTTAGTCAGCAAGCGACCACTATTGGGCTGCCCTTGTGGTATGGTTTAGGCAGTATTACCGGAAATATCCCTCAAATAGGTCTGAAAGGGCTAAAATTAGTCGCCACAGTACCTTTGATGACATTGGCTTTTGTGTTGACGCCGACACCGGCCGGGGAAAATTCGACGGTGGATCAGTATGTTTTGAATTCAAAAGGAGGAAAGCAAAATTTATGGGATGATCAACTCTCACCTCTATCAAACCAACAACTTAAAGAAAAAGAAGCGGCGGCAAAAGGAGCAAAGGATACTCAACTTCAGCAAAAGATAAAAAAAGAGTGGAAAAGGCGAGGGGAATCGAATCAGCAAAAAAGAAACAGCAGAGGTTATTAATAAATAGATCGGAAATGAAAAAAAAATCATTTGACTTACAAACGAAGTCGGGAAATATTTATGAAATTCTTAATTCCAGTAGAAGGAAAGATTTTATAGAAAAATATCAATTCTTTCGAATAGACGGCAATAATGCCTTATATGAACAATGGATATCTGAAAATATGTCATCTACCACCCAAAATAGCGTTATAGAAGATATATTTAAATTGGCAGGCCTGGAATTTCTTATCCATTCATCTATAACAGAGTTTGGACTTAAAGTGCTGTCTGGTAGATATTCATATTTTACAAAACTAGAGTGTTTGGTCTACTATCTGACGGTCGGTGAGCTGCTGGATAGAGATCTTTTCATTAAAGCGGCGAATGTTGCAATTCGATACACGAGAAATGAATTAGTTAAGTTTCAGGCAAATTTGAATCTGGCCAGATACAATGATGACAATATTTATGTTGTTAAAGAATGGCTGATAACCACGCCTTATCCAACACTATTTTATAGAGTGAAAAATCTTCTTTGGCTATTTCCGGAGGACAAGAGGCTTCTTATTGCCAAAGTTTTACATGAAGTACTTTGTTCTAAAGAGTTTTCAAACGAAGTATTACAGGAAATATCATCCGGCATAAAACAATTAGGTAAATAAAGAAGTAGTAGCAAATTTATCATAGCATCTGAGAAACGAAAAAACTAGGTGGTTACTGATCGTATGCGATACAATTTCCCAAGGGCCTTGCCTTTGCTGATACCGCTTGCTTACAGCGTCCTGGACACTTATTTAAAGGGGCCATCGGTGATTGAGGATATTGCGCAGCTTTTGGAGCGGATGGGGGTGTCGAGTGAGGTGCTTAGGGGGCCGAGGCAATTGAACGCAAAGCCAACTCCCAAAACCAATGAAGAGGAGTTTATTAAATTACCAGGGAACCAAGGATATATTCATAAAAAGACAGGTGAAATATATAAAAAGAGCCATACAAGCCATGGGAACGCTGGTAACGTGGGTGAACAATGGAAAGTATGACCCAAAGGAACGACTGATTTTGGATCTAATTCCAAAAAATCGGTGCAAAGAACAACACTTGATGGAAACGGTAATATTATAGGAAATTAGAAAATATGAAATTCGACGATTTATATCAAAAAACCATTAAATACTACCCTACCAGTATTGATATTTCGGATGGGAAATTTTTAGAAGAAACAAATGGATTTCGTTTTGATAATTTGTCAAATGCATGGGACTTAGCGGAGTCTTATGCTGAAAATGAATGGCAAGATTTACTTATTTGGACAATTTTTGGATATTTACACAACAAAGCAAGAAGCCTTTTTACTAGTAAAGAATCAGAAATCATGACCTTGTCGACGGTAATTGATATTGAGGATTTGGAAATGGATTTCCTGAGTGATTTGCAAGAAGAAGGTTACGAAGATATGTTAAAGGAGTACTTAAAGTAAATAAAAAGCGCTCCACTTTGGAGTGCTTTTTATTTATACCGCATATTCCTCTTTTGCTCTAAAATCTCTGATAAAGGCATCCAGAAAGGCAAAAAACGGTTTTCTTTTCATCTTCAATTTTTTTTATCTAGAGAGGCACTTTGCCCTCATCTACCAGTTAATCCGGTATCTCCTTTTCCAAATCAAAATCAACTAAAAAAGAAAAACCGCAGCTTGCCATAGTGGCAAACAGCACTTTTGCCAAGCGTTCTTTGAAGCATTAAATTACTACCCCTTTGGGTTGAGTATAGACCGGAATAGCCTGATTACCCCTCAGGATGCCGTGAACGCGGTTAACCGCTATCTGTTTAACGACTAAGAATTCCAAGTAGGATTTCTTGATTATGGTGCAAGAATGTATATGCCTGAGGTGGGGAGATGGGGGGTGGTGGATGCGCTGTCGGAGAAGAACAATAATACCTCGGGTTATTCCTATGCCGTCAATAATCCTGTTCTTTTTACCGATCCCTTTGGTTTGGATACATCCAGAGCCAATGCGAATAAGCCAGTATATCAGGGTGATGTGATCGTTTTTGAGAATGGGTCGAGTGCTGTTCAAAGCGTGAATGAGCCACTATAAAGGGTCAGAAAGCAAACAGTCAATCAACGGATCTAACATTGCTTTCTCCGGGATCTTTTTCACTAGTTTTCGGCCCCAGAAGTATTCCGAGAGTACTGCCTTTGCTGATACCGCTTGCTTACAGCGTCCTGAACACTTATTTAAAGGGGCCATCGGTGATTGAAGACATTGCGCAGCTTTTGGAGCGGATGGGGGTGTCGAGTGAGGTTTTACGAGAGCCCGCGATACGAAATTCGGAGGATGTAGAAATACCTAAGGGCTATAACGAAACAAAAGAATATGGAAGGTTTAAGGGACAAAAGGTGTACAGAAAAGGAGAAAAGTTTATATCTCGAGACATTGGCCAAAAGATGGGTCAAGTCACAATGGCGGTGTTTGGAAATCGCTGAAGAGAGTTGGTAATAGATTAGAAAGAACCGGCACACTAGATAAAAATCTCAATAGAATAAAAGATTAACATTATGAACAAACAAGAATTTATCAGGGACTATAAGAAACTATTTTCTCAAAATAATGAATTTAAAATTCGATTTGAGATGGGAGGTAATATAAGAAGTAAAAAGAAACGGGTGAAACAAGTGTTGACGAGATTTGAAGAGATTTCAAATGTGGTTTTTATGAAGAAAGAAATATGGGTACTTCTTATTATCTGGGATTTTAAAATGGATAATAATGAGAAACTAATTCGTCTAGGTTTCGATATAGATCTTGCAAAAAACTATTATTTTGGGAAGGTTAACGATGGATTAATAGAAATGAAATATTTTGATCAAGAAGTATTAGATGAAGCTGAAATTCTTTATTTGGAATATGGGTCCTATTCATTTAGGGATATTTTACCATTAGTGCATTCAAGTGCTGGGTTTGATCTTGCAATGGAAAATACAGCAGGATTAAGTGCTTACTACATTTCTTTCTCCAAAGAGCCGGTATTATTAAATCTATATGATGATAGAGGTATGGAGTTATTGTCACATGATAAAAAGCTAATTGATTCAATAAGCAGGAAGTTCAGCCATTATTTATTGTGAAATTCACATCTTAATCATAACCGACTACCTTGATTACGGGGCAAGGATGTATATGCCGGAGGTGGGCAGATGGGGTGTTGTTGATGCGATGGCGTATCTTTATGAGAGCTGGTCTCCATATCATTATGCAGGAAATAACGCCATTGGCAATATCGACTTGGACGGTATGGCGTCGTTTGGGATCAATGGGAGTTCAGAGGACGAGAAATCGAATCCTGGTGCTTCGAGTACGGGTAATCAGATAATAAGTGATTGTCCAAGCTGCCCGAAAGGCAAGGCTTTCGACATGGAAACTAGATAAACTCCACAAAGATCACTGGGATGTAACAAATCCAAAGACAGGAAAAAAAGTCAAAGAAATCGACTTCAAAAATAATCAAATCTGGCCTGACGGAGCTAAAAATAAAAACAAACGATGAAATCAAAACATTCTTACACAGAATTCGAAAATACGCAACTGTGGAAAATAATTGAGAAAACTTTAAATGACTTGATTGAAAACCAGGATTTAGAGTTGACAACACGAAAAGGACATATAATTGGGTATTTCTGTAAAAACCTTGCAAATAATTTCAAATCATTTGAAGAATAGCCTGGAACCTCCGGTTGAATGACTCTGTCATCAGTATTAGTACCTGGGAAACAGGTTGGTCGGGGCTATGCAGAGGCGTTAGAGTTAGCGGGTTACTGAAGCCAATGTTTTGTGACACCATTTGTTAACGGAACTGGGCAGACCTTACAAAAGACGGATTATTATCCTTTTGGGTTGAGTATCAACCGGGATGGGGCAATACCGAAGGTACAGAACTGGATAAACCGGTATTTGTATAATGAGAAGGAATTGCAAGTGGGAAGCGGGTACCTGGATTACGGGGCGCGGATGTATATGGCGGAGGTTGGAAGGTGGGGAGGGGTGGATGGGATGGCGGAGAAAAATAATAACCAATCCGGTTATTCCTATGCCATAAACAATCCTATGCTTTTCACCGATCCCTTTGGTTTGAATACATCCAGAGCCAATGCGAATAAGCCAGTATATCAGGGTGATGTGATCGTTTTTGAGAATAGGTCAAGTGCGGCTCAAAGCGCGGATGAGGCTACTGTAAAAGGTCAAAAAACAAACAGTCGATCAGCTGATCTGACACTGCTCTCTCCGGGATCTTTTTCTTTGGTTTTAGGTCCCTGCACTATCCCAAGGGCCTTGCCTTTGCTGATACCGCTTGCTTACAGCATCCTGGACACTTATTTAAAGGGGGCATCTGTCATTCCGCATACTGCCGTCAGTTAGGAATTTCTGACTATTTTCACACTGACAAGCTAAACGGTAGCATTTTACTGGTGCATACCGCCGGATCAAGCCTTACTCTTCAACGATCATGAACAAATTCTTACTTTTCTGTTTCCTTTTGACGATATCCAACCTGTATGCGCAGAACAAAGGGAGGTCTGATGCATCCATAATCCTCGATACGGACATTGGTCCTGACTACGACGATGTGGGTGCGATGGCAGTGATGCATGCGCTTGCTGATAAAGGTGAACTGCGTCCGCTCGCAGTGATTGCTTCAAACAAGAATGAGCTGGTGGTGCCGGTGATCAGCATTCTTAATACCTATTTCGGACGTCCGGAGCTGCCGACGGGCGCGCCAAAAGGGCATGGAGCGGATTTTGGAGCATCTCAAAAGTGGCCTGAAATGCTGGTGGAGAAATACAAGCCCGGCATTGCGAAAACCTCCGACGCTCCCGACGCGGTGGAAACCTACCGTAAAATACTCGCCAAAGAACCTGACCGGAGCGTCACAATCATCACCATCGGGTTTCTGACTAACCTGGCCGATCTACTCGCTTCTAAACCCGATGCGATATCGCCGCTCGACGGCCCTGCGCTCGTGAAGAAAAAGGTGAAGCAGCTGGTCTCCATGGCTGGCAAATTCCCGCAGGGAAGAGAATACAATGTGTATGCAGATTCAGTATCCTCGGCCAAAGTTTTCTCGGAATGGCCGACGGAGATTTTGTTCAGCGGTTTTGAGATCGGCGAAAAGATCAAAACGGGCGTGAAAGTAGTTGCAAATGAGCGGTTGCAAAGTCCTGTCAGGGAAGTGTACGCAATGGCAATGCCTGTGAGCAAGGAAGATGCGGCCGGTCGTATGAGCTGGGACCAGACGGCTGTACTTGTTGCAGCACGGGGCGTTCAGCCTTATTTTGGATTGAAAAGAGGCAGGATCATTATTGAGGACGGAAATAATAAATGGCAGGATGATCCCATGGGCCCGCATGCTTATTTGACTCAAAATATGCCATCTGAGCAGGTAGTGGCCGTTATAGAGGGGCTGATGATGTGGGAAGGCAAAAAGTAGCAGGCGTTTTCAAAGCTTGATGAATATCTTCTTCCTATATAGTAAATAGGCAGGAATGAAATTGATGCAGACAAAAAACAATGCATAGAGCATACTGGCAAAGTTCACGCCCACTCCCAAGTCAGTTAATGCATTGACTGAAATGATGTTCAGCGTTTGTCCGCTAACAGGGAGCTGATAAAATAGCAACGCCAGGATATCGGCGAGCACATAGACGGCGATTGCGTTGGCACCGAATATCAGGCCAGGGGCAATTGCCCCTTTTTTGTTTTTAATATCAATTATAAAATACAAAGCGCCGAGTAACATGGAGGCGAAACCAGAAGTAACCAATACGAACGAGCTGGTCCAGAGATTTTCGTTGACCGGAAAAGTAAGTCCCCAGAAATAGCCGGCTGCCGCACTCAGCAATCCTGCCGACATCAGATAATTACTTTTTTCGTTAGGGGTTGCGGTGCCGAGCAGGATCCTGCCAGCCAACATGCCTGTTATTCCTGACACCATGGACGGAAAAGTACTCAGGATCCCTTCCGGGTCCCAGTTACCCTGCCACATTTTGCCGGGAAGATATTGCTGATCGACCCACGCAGCAAGGTTATTGCCCGGTTCCAGCATCACTTTTCCGATGCCGGGAGTTGGAATCAGGGTCATCGCCAGCCAGTATCCGATCAGGATCAGTATTCCCAGAGAGGCTTGCTGTTTTGCGGTCGTATTTAGAAAAAGCAGTGCGCATACCAGAAAAACGATGGCGATCCGGTGCAGCGTGCCGGTGTAACGCAGGTCAGAAAAGTCAAAGTTTGGCAGCATGTTCAGGAACATGCCGACAGCGAAAATTTTAATGGAGCGGAATAAGATCTTTTTGTACAGATCGGCCTTGGGACTGTTTTCTTGCCGCTTTTTTGAATATGCAAATGCAATAGAAACCCCCACTATAAAAAGAAATACGGGGGCTATAAGATCGGTAAAGGTGAGTCCGTTCCATTTGGTGTGGCTGAGCGTGGGGAACTTGTGCGCTTCACTGCCAGGAAAATTGACCATGATCATCGCCGCGATCGTGAAACCGCGCATCGTGTCCAGCGACAACAATCTGGAAGTAGTACCCGCTTGCCTATTCATTGAATTACTTTTTAAGGGATATTACATAGTTCCCTGAATGAAAGGCTATCTGATCAATAATTAAATGATTTTCGTTGCTGGTAATTCGGCGACACTAGTATATTTTGCCGACTAATCAGTATTACAAACACAGCCATCAAAGCTCAGGAACTGACTTCGTTTCACTGACATCAAAACAAATCAGCGTACAAAAATTATGAAGAAAATATTCCATTATCCGCTTTTTGCAATGATTGTAATACTGCTGACAAGCTGCGGTAAACAGGGAGAAATCAGCAAAGAGCAAGCGGAGAAAATCAGCGTTTCCTGGAAACTGGTCAGTAATTTCATCGAACCAGACGGCAGTTTTGAAGCCAGGTTCACGATCAGAAACGGCAGCGATTTCACGCTCGACGGGACAAACTGGAAGCTGTTTTTCAATATGTCCCCACGTCCGATTCATTCCAATAAAACCCCGCAGCCCGCCACTGTTGAGCATATCAACGGGGATTGGTATCAAATGGTAGCGGGCAAGGATTTCAAACTCAGTCCGGGAGATTCGGTAACGATTACCTATACAGGTACTGAGGGTGTGATCAAGGAAACCGATGCGCCACTGGGATTGTATTTCGTTTTTTATGATAAGGAAGGCAAGGAAAAGGATATTGTCGAGGTTGCTGAATATGCAATCGAACCTTTTACGGAGAAAGAGCAGATATTGAGGGGTAAACGCGACCTTTTAGCGGTACCGACTGCTGAAACGCGGTATAATCACAACCTGGCATTCACTACACTGGGTGCAGATCAGTTGCTCAAGGTGATTCCCAGCCCGGTAAAGGTGACTTCGTCGGCAGGCACTTTTACGCTTAGCGCCCAGACGCAGGTATTTTATCAGGAAGGGCTGGAAAACGAGGCAAAGTTTTTAATAGGAAAACTGAAAGCACTTACCGGTACCGATTTGCCTATTCAGGCTGGTCTGCCCAAAACTACCGCGGCGTCGGCACCCGCTATCGTGTTGAGAACAGGCCCCGTTAATGTGAATGGTATTTCAAAAGAAGCTTATAAGCTCGGCATTGATGCGAACGGCGTGATGATTACTGGCAGTGACGCCGCCGGGGTTTTTTATGCTGTCCAAAGCCTGCTGCAACTGGCCCCGATCGAGTCCTATCAGAAATCACAGCCTTCAGTGATTTTGGGTTATGTCCAGATTGAAGACGCGCCGCGCTTCCATTTCCGGAGTATGCACCTGGATGTAGGCCGCAATTTTCAAACCAAAGAAACGATCAAAAGGGTGCTGGACCTGCTGGCTTCTTATAAGGTCAATCACTTTCTTTTTTATACTGCAGAAGATGAAGGCTGGCGCGTGGAGATCGACGGCCTGCCTGAACTGACCGAGGTGGGTGCGCAGCGGCAGCATACTTCCGGGATGGACGCACCTGCACTTCACCCGGCCTACGGATCGGGACCAAAAGCTTACGACAAAGGCAAGCACGGAAGTGGTTATTACACGAAGGCTGATTTTATCGAAATACTTAAATATGCCAATGAGCGACATATTACGATAATTCCTGAGGTGAATTTCCCCGGGCATGCATTGGCTGCAATCAAGGCAATGGAAGCCAGGTACCAACGCCTGATGAAGGAAGGAAAAGAGAAGGAAGCCAATGAATACAGGTTGATCGATCCGGCTGATAAATCTGTTTATCTCTCGGCGCAAGCATACAAAAACAATGTTGTGGACATTTCGCGGGAATCGACTTATCATTTTTATGAAAAAGTGGTCGATGAGTTTGCCAAGATGTACCAGCAGGCGGGTTTGAAAATGGAGATATTCCACACCGGGGGGGATGAAGTGGCGGAGGGTGTCTGGACGAAATCTCCCAATGTAGCGAAAATGATGCAAGAGCATCCTGAAATCAAGGAATACCGGAATTTGCAAAGCTATTTCTTCGGAAGATTACTGCCCAGGCTCGAAAAAAGAAATCTGAAAGTTCATGGCTGGGAAGAGATCGCACTGACGAAAACTGCGAAGGGGACTTACCTGGCAAATCCGGAGTTCGTAGGTCACCCGGTTGTGCCTTATATCTGGAACAATGTGTTTGATGTAGATCTGGGTTATCGAATGGCTAATGCAGGTTATCAGGTGGTACTTTGCAATGTGACTAATTTTTATTTCGATATGTCGTACGGCAACGATCCTAAGGAGCCGGGGTTGTATTGGGCGGGATTTGTGGATACCTGGGACAACTGGGCATTCGCGCCTTTTAATATGTTTAAAACAACGGAGGAAACTGCGATGGGCAAGCCGATGAAGGAAGAATTTGTCGGAAAGGAGGCCTTGAAACCTGCGGCCAGAAAGAATATCCTCGGGATAGAATCGCAATTATGGTGTGAAACTGTCAAAGGTCGTGATATGATGGAATACTCGATTTTGCCTAAGCTTCTAGGGTTTTCGGAGAGCGCCTGGGCTGCCGAGCGTAAGTGGGAATATGTGTCGGACGATGCGGCGAGGAAAAAAATGATGCTCGAAGGCTGGAACGTATTTGCCAATACCATTGCTCAAAAAGCGTTGCCGAAGTGGAGCTATATCAATGGCGGCTATAATTATCGTGTTCCAATGCCGGGTGCGATTGTAGAAAACGGAATGCTCAAAGCGAATGTGGAGCTGCCGGGATTAATGATCCGTTATACAACCGACGGCTCCGAGCCGACCGCAAAATCGCCGCTCTACGAGGCACCGGCTAAGGTTAACGGGCTTGTTAAGCTGAAAAGTTTTGATGTTGCCGGGCGAATGAGCCGCACAGCGGTGGCAGTGGCCAAATGACAAATGACAAATTCATCCTGTCATTCTTTACTCAACTATTTTAATTTTCGATGTATATAGGTGTTGATATCGGCGGTACGAATATGCGTGCCGGGATTGAGTCGGGAGGGGCCATTACCTGGCAGAACAAGACCTTGCTGGCCAATAAAGATTCGCTTTCGGCCACGCTGGACCAGTTACTTGAACTCATCAGGCCGTTTACCAAATATCCTGTCAAAGGTATCGGAATAGGGGTTCCGTCGGTGGTTGATATCAGCAAGGGGATTGTGTATAATGTCATGAATATCCCTTCCTGGGAAGAAGTTGCGTTGCGGGATATTGTTCAAAGCGAGTTTAACCTGCCGGTATCTGTCAACAACGACGTCAATTGCTTTATACTTGGAGAGCACCGGTTCGGGCTGGCGCGCAAGTATAAATCGGTGATCGGAATGGCAATCGGAACGGGCCTCGGCTCCGGGGTAATCATTGATAACCAGTTGTATGCGGGAAATAATTGCGGGGCCGGAGAAATCGGGATGCTTCCTTACAAGGATTCAATCCTGGAAAATTATGTTAGCAACCGGTTTTTTGAAGATTCGCTCGGTATGAATGCATTTGACGCACATGCCGCCGCTGAACGGGGAGAAGCTCCTGCATTGGCAACCTGGCAGGAATTTGGTATCCACCTGGGCGCCGTTGTGAAGGCGATTATGTATACTTACGACCCCGAGGCGATCATATTCGGTGGTTCAATTGCCAAGGCCTACGATTTTTTTCAGGTAAGCATGCAGGAGAGCCTGAGAGACTTCGCTTACCCGGAATCTATCCGAAAATTAACATTATTACTGTCTGAAAACGAAAATATTGCCTTACTGGGTGCAGCTGCATTGCTCGAAGGTTGAAGAAAGTAGGGATAAAGTTTAAATTAGAGTTTCAATCCAGGTAACCCTCCCATGCAAAGAAACAGCTTTATCGTAATCCTTATCCTGCTTATTTTCTTCGTTATTTCGTTTCTAACGAATATTCTCGGACCGATCATTCCTGATATTGTCAAGAGTTTCGATCTCAGTCTCGGCCTGGCAGGATTTCTCCCTTTTGCATTTTTTGTTGCCTATGGTGTCATGTCGATACCTGCGGGATTAATGGTGGAAAAGTTTGGTGAAAAGCGCATTCTGATCGCTGCCTTCATGCTGGCTTTTTTCGGGGCGTTGCTTTTTGCATTGGTACCGGGCTTCTCCATCGCATTGCTTTCGCTTTTTCTGATCGGAATAGGCATGGCGATGCTGCAGGTGGTGATCAATCCACTGTTACGGGTGGCAGGCGGAGAGGAAAAATTTGCTTTTTTCTCGGTTCTGGCCCAGCTCTTCTTCGGCGCGGCGTCCTTTCTGAGCCCGCTTCTATATAGTTATTTAGTATTAAACGTACATTCAGGTACGTCAGGATTTTTGATAGAAACACTCAATGATCTCGTCCCGGGCAACCTGAAATGGGTCTCGTTGTATTGGGTATTTGCTGTGATCGCGTTATTGATGGTTTTAATTATTGCCCTGGTCAGATTTCCCAAGGTAGAGCTCAGGGACGATGAGCGTATAGACGTTGGAAAATCATTTGGCGAGTTATCAAAAAGTCGCACGGTCTGGCTCTTTTTTCTGGGCATATTCGCGTACGTCGGTACGGAACAGGGAATTGCCAACTGGATCTCACAATTTTTACAAACCTATCATGGTATCGACCCGGCTACCACAGGTGCTTCGGTGATTTCCTACTTCTGGGGATTGCTTACCGTCGGCTGTTTTCTGGGCCTGTTACTTTTGAAACTGACAGATAGCCGCAAAGTGCTGGCTTTTTTTACCTGCGGGGCTATTGTGGCATTACTGACTGCGTTATTTGGCCCAAAAGAAATGGCGCTGTATGGTTTTCCTCTGGCTGGTTTCTTCGCCTCGGTGATGTATTCGGTTATCTTTTCGCTCGCATTAAACTCGGTGCCTAAGCATCACGGAACGTTTTCAGGTATTTTGTGTGCTGGGATAGCCGGAGGAGCGGTAGTGCCGCTGATCGTTGGGGGGCTTGCCGAGCTGGTGGGGTTGCAATTTGCAATGATATTCCTGCTGATTCCGCTGGGCTATATATTCAGTATATCGATCTGGGCAAAGCCTCTGGTCAACAATGAAACCGTTACCAGCGTGAAAGAACTGTTTAAATTTTCCTGAGACAGCTTCCTATGTACAAAATTATCCTGCTCCTGGATTTTGCCGAAGAATATAGCAAGGCCTTAATGAAAGGTATTAATGCTTATTCTAAAGAGTTTGGGCCGTGGATTTTTTGCCGGATGCCCTTGTTTCACCGTGAAACTGTGGGCATCGACGGGATCTTGCAGTGGGCGTTAGAATGGGGGGCAGACGGTATTATAGGTCAGTTGTATAATAAGGAAATTGACAAAATATTGAAAGCCGACATTCCGGTCATTGCGCAGGATTTTAAGGAGCGATTTACCGAAATACCCAATATTACCGGCGCTTACCATGAAGCAGGGAAGCTTGGGGCTGATTATTTTCTAAAGAAAGGCTTTACAAATTTCGCCTTTTACGGGTTCAACGATATTGTCTGGTCACGAGAGAGGGCAGAAGGTTTTGAGGAAAGGCTAAAATCCAAAGGGCATAAAGTACATTATTTTGAGCATAAAAAAGCCAGATCGACGGAACTCTGGTATTACAAGCCAAGCTCGCTGAGCCGCTGGCTGAAATCCCTGCCCAAACCGATCGGGTTGATGAGCTGCGACGATAACCAGGGGCAGCATATTACCGAAGCTTGCCGGCATGTAGGGATCCGCATTCCTGAGGAAGTGGCGGTACTGGGGGGAGATAACGATGAAATGATCTGCGACCTGTCCGACCCGCCGCTATCCAGCATTGCGCTGGATGTTGAAAAAGGCGGGTACGACGCAGCGAAACTGCTCGATCATATGATCAAACACGATACCAAAGAATACTATGATATCATTGTGAAGCCCATGCAGGTAATCACCCGGCATTCGACGGATATTTATGCTACCAACGATGATCATATCGCATCTTCTCTGAAATACATCCACCAGAATATTGAGAAAAACCTGCACGTGGAAGAAGTAGTGAAGCAGGTGCCGCTATCGCGGCGGGCTTTGGAAAAACGCTTTCTCGAAATAACCGGGTATCCGATTTACAAATACATTTTTAACCTGCGCATTGAGAAATTCACTCAGAAACTGCTGGACACAGATATGTCCGTTTTTGAGATCGCACTCGATATGGGCCTGAATGACAGCAAAAATATAGCCCGCCAATTCAGGCAGGCCAAAGGGTGCAGTCCAAGTGCTTATCGGAACAAATATCTTGCAGGGAAATGAGGTTGGCGTGATGAGTTTAAAGTTTATGAGTTCAGGACTTCTAAGCTCATAAACTTTAAACTCATTAACTCAATCACCATATCACGATCCGCGCCGAATCGGCCAGCGCCATTTTATTGCCGGGAGTACAGCCGAATGCAATCTGGAATTCCTTCAAATGCGGAAGCGGTCCGTTGATCCTGTCTTTTGCCGGTGCATGCGGGTCTGTTTGTACCTGGTTTCTCAATGCTTCGTTGGTCGTATTCATGTGCCAAACCTGCGCCCAGCCGAGAAAAAAGCGCTGCTTCCAATTGAACCCGTCGATAGGAGCGGGCTCTTCTTTACCTTCCAGCGATTTCTGCAGTGCATAGTAAGCCAAAGTCAGTCCGCCAAGATCGGCCACATTTTCTCCGATTGTCAAGGCGCCGTTGATATTGAAGCCAGGCAGAGCCTCGATGCCGTTGAAATATTCGATGTACTTTTTAGTTAGCTTGTCAAAATTTGCACGGTCTGCGGCGGTCCACCAGTTTTTCAGGTTTCCTTCATCATCAAACTGCGAGCCCTGATCGTCAAATCCGTGCGTAAATTCATGGCCGATCACCGCGATGATTCCGCCGTAATTGATCGCATCGTCGGCATTCCGGTTATAAAACGGTGGTTGCAATATGCCGGCAGGGAACACAATCTCATTATTCAGCGGGTTATAATAGGCGTTGACCGTTTGGGGCGTCATCAGCCATTCTTTTTTATCAACGTCCTTGCCAATTTTCTCGACTTGCTCTTTGTGCCCGTAAAGGGAGGCGGAGATTACATTCTCAAACAATTTGTCGGGAGCAATTTCGATGCTGGAATAATCCTTCCATTTGTCAGGATAGCCGATTTTATAAGTAAATGCTTTAAGCTTCTTGTGTGCCTTAGTTTTGGTTGAATCGCTCATCCATGTCAGTTTATCAATCCGCTCACCATAGACGGCGCGGACGTTTTCGATCATTTCAGAAACTTTCTTTTTGTCTTCTTCAGGAAAATATTTTTTTGAGAACAATTTGCCAAGCGGCATTCCCAGGAGTCCGTCGGTTGATCGTATCGCTCTTTCTACACGTGCCCTTTGCTGTTTGGTGCCTCGCATTACGGTACTGAAGAACCGGAAATCTTCCTGATCGAAGCTTTTTGGGAGGTAGCCTGCGAATCTCGAAAGCAGCTGCCATTTCGTATAAAGTTTTAAGGTAGCCAGTGGTGTAGCTTTCAGTAATGCATTCAGGTTTTGCAGATACGCTTTGTTTTGGACGATCAATGTATCTGTTTTAATATCCTGTTTGTCCGCAAAAGTTTTGACATCGAAATCTGAAAGGAGCTTTGCAAAATCCTCAAAACTCATTTTGTTGTACGTTTTAACAGGATCACGCAGCTCAACATTGGTGAGCTGGTGTTTTGCAAGTTTGGTCTCGAAATCAAGAATGGTTTTTCCTGGCATTTGTTCAGTGAATGCTGCCAGCGAAAACATTTTATCGACGTGAGCAACAAATTCTTTTCTTACGTTGACAGTATTGGAGTCTGTGCGCTCGTAGTAACTCTTTTCTCCCAGACTAAGCCCGCCCTGGCCTTCATAGAGTACATTGATCTTGCTGTTTTTCAAATCGCCTTCTACGCCAAAACCAATGGCTGTCGGTATGCCCACTTTTTGCAATTCGCCCGACAAAGCAGCCAGTTCTTTCAGGGAACTTACTGCATTGATTTTGTCGAGATATGGTTTGAGCGGAGTCAGGCCGCGGTTTTCAATCGCCGCTGTGTCCAGAAATGACTGGTAGTAGTCTGCGATCTGCTGCTCTTCTGTTCCTTTTTTCCGGTCTTTCGATGCGGTAAGTTCTGCGATAATACTTTTCAGCCTTACCTCTTTATTTTCTTTGTCAAGAATCCCAAATGCGCCCCATCGGCTTTCTGTGCCGGGAATTGGGTTTTTCTTTTTCCACCCTCCATTGGCATAGCTGTCAAAATCTTCGCAGGCTTTGGCAGTGGAATCCAGTGAGCTGATATCAAATCCGGGTACTTTTTCGGCAGATGATTCTTCTGTCTCCTTTTTGCAGCCAGCCACAAGAAGTGCCAGTGCGAATACGGGATAGCGTAATGCGACTAATTTCATTTTGTTGTGTTTTGAAGTGTTAACAGAATATTAATGAATGCCTCCCATCCACCCTCTAATTGGCTTCCAGAAGACCAGGAGAACCAAGCCAAAAATGGTTGTAACAATAGCTACCTGATTGAAAAGCGCCGGCATTTGCAGGATATTCTCTTCATCAAAACCACCTGCGAAAATACCTGCGATCAGGTTACCGAGCGAAGCGCCCACAAACCAGATGCCCATCAGCTGGCTCACGTAACGTTTCGGCGCCAGTTTGGTGTACGAGCTTAACCCTACCGGACTTACACAAAGCTCGCCGATCGTATGCAAAAAGTAGGTGAATGTCAGAAAAAACGGAGAAGCAAGTTCTCCTGTGACCGCGATGTTGGAAGCGGCGACCATTACAAAGAAGCTCAGGCCCAGCAGGATCAAACCCATTGCAAACTTGACGGGAATTGACGGATTACGGTTTCTGGATGATAATGAAATCCACAAACTAGCCAGCACGGGAGCAAAAATCAATACGAAAGTAGGCTGGAAATTCTGGAACCAGCTTGAAGGCACTTCCCAGCCGCCGATCATTCGTTGGGTATGGCGCTCGGCAAATATCTGCAGCGAGGTGCCAGCCTGCTCATAACCTGCCCAGAACAATGCAATAGCAAGGAAAAGAATGATGAGCACGCCGACACGGTATTTTTCTACGCGTGTTAACCCGCCTGCTACGAGAATAAACAGGAAGTAGGCGGCGGAAATGGATACGATAATGACGCCGGCACCCTGAGCCAGGCCCTGCGCGGTGGTCATATCAATAGTACCGGAAGATTGCAGTACGATCAGGAACACGACCAGCAAGGCGACCAATCCATAACCCAGCATTTTACTGTTGCCCGATTGCGGCGCTTCCGTCTTTTCGCTGTCCTCTTTCGCAGGAGGAACCTCGCCGAGCCCTTTCAGGTACGTGGCACTACCGAAACGGAAAACGATCAGTCCCAAAAACATTCCGATAGCTGCTGCCCCGAAACCCATGTGCCAGTTGACCTTTTCACCCAGATATCCCACGATAGCGATCCCTAAGAACGAACCGAGGTTAATGCCCATATAAAAGATGGAAAATGCCGCATCGCGCCGGGCACCGCCCTCGGGATAAAGCTCACCTACAATGGAGCTGATATTGGGTTTGAGAAGTCCTGTGCCGACTGCAACAGTGCTAAGTCCCAGGAAAAATATCGCGGAGCCAGCGGGTATTGCCAGAATAATATGCCCTATCATAATGACGATTCCTCCGTACCAGATAGCCTTTTTCTGTCCGAGAATATTGTCCGCCAGCCAGCCGCCGGGTAACGTAAGCAGGTAGACCGATGCAGTGTAAAGGCCGTAGACGGCTGTTGCCTCGGCCGCACTCATTCCCATTCCTCCTCTTATGTTATCAAGCAAAAAAAGCAGAAGAATGGCGCGCATGCCATAGTAGCTAAACCGTTCCCACATTTCTGCAAAAAACAAAACATACAGGCCCCTGGGGTGCTTTTGGGAAATTTGTGATGACATGGGAGGAGGCTTTTTTATTTGGTTTTTGGGGTTATTGCCAGTTGATTTTTTGGTGCAAGATAGGAATTATGGGTAAATATAGAAATGCATAAAAAAAGCGGCGATGGTGCAAAGCACCACCACCGCCTACAAACACTGTGGTTTACTGAATTATTTTACCGAAAAAGATCCCTCTCCGACTGAGAAGCCTTCCGCGTACAGCTCAACCGTATATTTACCTTTAGGAAATGCAGCATCCCTGTCGTACAGAATACTTACATCCTGGTTATTATTAGCATAAAGAACGTCTTTACTAATGGTGTAAGCCTGCTCCTGACCATTGTAGTCAAAAACACCTGAACCTGTTTTTGTGTCAGAAATGGTCGCGCCACTCGGGTCAATAATCCGCATATAAATCGTTTTATTGTCGTTTTCGGTCAGAGGATTTTTTTCAAGCATAAAATCAACCCGGACTTTATCTACGCGTTTCGACTTCACATTTTCCCCTTCCCGGATCTTCCCTTTTGACGACACCGCATATATTTTCACATTTCTGGCCCTTAGCGCGGCTGCCATTGTTACTTTTGATTCCAGTTCAGTATTTTTTGCTGAAACAGTTGAAAGGGAATCGCTGACAGCCTGTTTAATGGTTTCGAGCTGGGTTTTTTCCTGTACCAAGGTTTCATTCTGACTGATCAGCTGCTGATTTTCTTCACGAAGCTGTGCGATTTCTTCATCTTTTTTATTGAGGAATGTTTCGTATTCCTTGATCTTACGGCCCATATTAGCGGATCCCTTGCGAAGCGCTATCCGGTCGTTTTCAAGTGCCGCCTTCACTTTTTGAAGTTCCTCAATATCCCCGCCGAGCCCCTGCACTTCCTGAATACGTGCATCAAGCTGTTTGGAAATCGAATCGAGCTTAATTTCTGAGGCTGCGAGCTCACTCACACGGGCTTGCAGATCTGACGATTGCTTTGTGGTGAGTGTTCGTTCGTTGTAATAGAGGTACCCGAATACAGCAGCCAGAATTGTCATCAGGATCAATCCGACGAGCATGCCGGTGTTACTTTTACGTTCCATGAGTAATTGCTTAGGTTAAATAATATATTTTATAGGATATATTCAAAAATCATGCCATGAATATACGTAGCTGGACAACTTGTGGGAATGCCAATAAAAAAGCGTTTGCGAAAATGCTTCGCAAACGCTTTGAAAATTGCTGATAATGTTATTTGCTTTAGTAATCTCCACCCGCGCCCCCTCCTCCGAAGCTGCCTCCCCCAAAGCCCCCGAAGCCGCCTCCACTGCCCCCTCCTCCCCAATCTCCGGAAAAGCTTCCGCCACCAGAATGAGTTGTATATGGGAAGAAGACAGGGGGAATACCTAATCCGCGAATTCCTCTTCCACCTCCGCCGCCACGATTGTTTCTATTCCTGAAAATGATTATCATGATAATAATGAAGATGATCACAACGATCAAAATGGGCGGGAAAGAATCCTCATCGGCGTTTTGCTGTTTATCCGCTTTGTATTCTCCGGTCGCATATTTAAAGATCATGTCAACTCCTTCATCGAGGCCCTGGTAGAATTGGTTTTGTTTAAATCGCGGCGTAATTACCTGGGAAATGATACGCTTGGCGATGGCATCCGGGATCGCCCCTTCGAGGCCATAACCGGTACTGATGAATACTTTTCGGTCGCCTGGTGCCCAAAGCAATACGATTCCATTGTCTTTGTCTTTTTGTCCTACTCCCCACTCGCGGCCCAGTTTGATCGCATAGTCAGCAATAGGATAGTCGCCGGTAGTCGAAACAACTACGATAACGATCTGCGAAGAAGTAGAATCATTATAGGCGACCAGTTTCTGCTCGAGACGTGCTTTTTCATCCGCACTCAACTGGTTCGCGAAGTCGTTGACGAGTTTGGGTGGGTTGGGTTTGGCAGGAATATCTTGTGCCCAGATGCTGCATATCGAAATAATCAGCATGATGGGTATTAAAAGGATTTTCTTCATGAGTTCATTGTCCGAACGAAATGTCGTCAGGAAGTTCGTTGATATCGTCGGAATGGTAGGGGAAATGCGATTTAAGCTGAAAACCGGCTTCTTCAATGCCTTTGCAAAGACCTTCGAGGAATTGCCCTTCTATAAAGTGGCTTCTCAAATGGTCCTTGGTCGTTTTCCAAAAATCAGCACCTACTTTTTCATCAATTCCCTTGTCCCCCAACACAGCAAATTTGCGGTCTTCGTACGCGAGGTAAAATAGCACGCCGTTACGCTGGGCAGTCTGGTGAAGATTCAGGGCGATGAAAACTTCTTTTGCTCTTTCCATTACGTCAGGCAAAGGGCATTTTTTTTCGATATGCACCTTCACTTCTCCCGAAGTTTGTTTTTCAGCCTGCTGTATCGATTTGATGATCAATTGCTGCTGCTCTTCTGTAAAAAAAAGTGATTCGGCTTCCATGCGCTGCTATATGTCAGTGAAGTGGGAGTAGTAGAGTGAAGTGGATTCAGAAAAGAACTTTCGAATCCACTTCAAATTTTATCAGAATTGCACCGACGGTGCTTTTTCAGATCCGGCGGTTGCCGTGAAATATCCTTTTTGAGCAAAGCCGAATACACCTGCAAAAAGGTTGGTAGGGAAGGTCCTTACCTCTTGGTTATAATCTTTTACAACGGTATTGAAATCGTTTCTCGCAACGCCAATCCGGTTTTCTGTTCCTTCGAGCTGCGCCTGAAGTTCCAGAAAGTTTTGGTTTGCTTTCAGCTGCGGATACTGCTCAACTGAAACAAGCAGTCTCGAAAGAGATCCGCTTAACTGATCCTGCGCAGCCTGGAATTTGGAAATATTCTCAGGAGTAAGCTGGTCTGCATTGATCGTAGTCTGGGTAGCTTTGCTACGTGCTTCTATGACTGCCGTTAATGTACCTTTCTCAAATTCTGCCGCACCTTTTACCGTGCTAACCAGGTTTGGGATCAGATCTGCGCGGCGCTGGTACTGGCTTTCCACTTTGGCCCACGATTCTTTCACGACCTCATCTTTACCCACAAGCCCATTATATTTTCCGCAGCCGACGAATCCGAGAATCAGAACCACGACGATAACTGCAATTAATCCTTTTGACATTTTAGTGTTCGGTTAACGTTAATGAAAGTTCAAAGATGTTCAAAGCTAGCAAAATCCACAGCAAAAACTACATAACCGGTTTTTGACCTATATTGACAGATCATAAACCTGATAGTGGGTTTACAGAGAGTTAAACCGGTAAATTAAATTTAGTCTACCCCGACACCGGCGACCCTATTCCATTTACCCCAGCTGACTGACGGTTCATAGTCTTTCAAATTGCTTTCAAAATACATTGCTCCCCAGGTCCAGTTGATGTCCAATACGTTGGCCAGATATTCTGCTGCAGTCATCCGTTCCGATGCTGCTAGGTCTCCCTGGCTTTTCAGTTTTTGCATAATTAGATTGATCTCTGTGTTCTCTGTTTTACTATCAGTCCAGGTTTTGAAAGCGGCATGATCATTTGCCCAGCGTTTGGTGAAATGGTGTTTAACACCGCTTGGCTTAAAGATTCGCGGCCCGAAACGGAGCAAGGTCCAGTGGTAATAATCCCTTTCCAGGAGCTCACGAAGTAAACTTTGCCTCTTAGCCGAATCATCCATCTCCATAACGGTTTCATAAACGTATCTGGGGGAAAGACATCCCATTGAAAGCCAGCGGGAAATTCCTGAATCGATCAGTGTGTGGAAACCCTCCGGATCACTTGTTGCCGATAAATACGTAAAAAGAGACTTAATGGCCTCGTCTTGTCCAATTGGTTCGTTAGTTCCATTTTGCTGAGTGGCTGATTCCGGTCGGAAACCCAGGTCAGTTAGTGCTGGCATTTGGCCGGGCTCCAAGCCTTCTGGTAGCCTGATCGCAGACGGTTCCGGAAGTGAAGTAGCTATATTGAGCTTGTTTTCCATTGCTTTGGCAAAGGCGTCAAACGAACCCGGCAGTTTGGAAATAGGGAAAGGTAGTTCAGCGGCATGGACAAGCGTGTCCATCCAAAAAAGCTTGATATCAATATTTCCTGTTTTCAGATTTTTACTGAGGGAGGATTCGATTCTGGTTTCTTCCGGGGCGATTTCCTTGCTGCAATATACATATCCGGCGTCCTGATCCTCTGCGAGCTGAGCAATGATCTTTTCAGGTTCGCCAATCTTGATAATCAAATCGCCACCTTTTTGTCTGATCGTATTCCTGAGATCAGTCACGCAGTTAATCAACTGCTGAGCCCTTAATGCGTTGGTCCGACGGAAGCCGAGCCTGGTGTTTTCGAATTGCCTTGGATCAAAAACAAAGACGGGGATGATTTCTTTAGAAGAGTTGCAGGCTGAAAAAAGCGCTTCATTATCAAGTAAACGAAGGTCATTTCTAAACCAGTAAACAATGCGGTCGGCCATCTAACAATTTAAAATATTTACACTATTACATAAAGAGGAATAGTGCAAATATAGGGAGGCGGAAAACAAAATCCCGCTCCGGGATAATTTCGTCCGAAGCGGGATTTTATATGGTATTACAATCAGTAGCTGAGAATCGTGAATTCAGTACGCCGGTTTCGCTGATGTTCTTCTTCGGTTTTAGCATTCGGGACAACCAGCTCACGTTCACCGTATCCTTTTGCAACCATCCTATCAGCGTCAATTCCTTTTGAATTCAGGTAATTAACAGCGGATTCAGCTCGATTTTGGGACAAAGTCATGTTGTAAGCATCAGTAGCGCGCGCATCCGTATGCGAGCTCAGTTCGATGTTCATGCTTGGATTATCCTTTAATATCTGGACTAGTTTGTCAAGCTCAATTGCAGCATCGGGACGGATATTGTATTTGTTTAAATCGTAATAGATATTCTCAAGAACGAAAGTTTTATTCAACTCCAGTTTATCTAATTTGACAGTTACGTTAAAGGTAGTATCCGTGAGTTCTTTGGTAAGGAATATCGGTGGTATTGACCGGCCATTCATTGAGAAAGGCTCGCGTTTACTGATGTAGCCTTTTCTTTCCACAAGCAAAGTATAAGATTTCCCTTCCTCGACTGGTTGTTTGCCGAATTTTCCTTCTGAATTGCTCGGTAACTGCGCAATCTGTGTATCAGAAGTGTCCGGCAGAATATGGACGATTGCAGAATCAAGAGGAGCATTATTCTGACCGTTCGCGACAACAATTCCCCCGAGAAAGTACTTAACTACCTTTGGTTTTCCATTGATATAATTCGGATTGTTCGGGTTTAGCGGATCGTTCGGGTCATTATTTCTGGCAGTTGTGGTGCTGTCAGGCTCCTCAGGTCCATAGAAATAGTAGATATCATCATCGCCTTTTCCGCCTTCACGGTTAGATGCAAAGAATCCTTTGTTTGTGTCCTGATAAAAAACGAGCCCGAAATCGTCCTGAGGGCTATTGAAAGGCAACCCCATATTTTCGATCGTAATTACCCCCTGCGTTCTTGTGGCTGAGAATAAATCCAGCTTTCCAAGTCCCGGATGCCCGTCAGAAGCAAAGTACAATTTCCCGCCTTCGGCCACATAGGGGAACATATCGTCACCGGCAGTATTGATGTCACGCCCCATATTCACTGGCTTGCTAAACCTGCCGGATGCATCCATATTTGTTCGGTAGATATCAATTCCTCCCGCGCCTCCCGGTCTGTTGGATGCGAAATACAAAGTTTTACCATCCCTTGAAAATGCCGGTGAACCGTCCCAGGCGAGAGAATCATTTATCGGTAAAATAGCTGGAATAGTCCATTTACCATCGATGTTCCGGCTCATGTAAAGGTCTACATCTAAGGCGCCATTTTTCTTGCCATTATTACCACGTGCAAAAACGAGTGTTTTCCCATCCGGAGAAAAAGCGGGCGAGGCTTCATTTGCGTCCTCAGCAAATATATCCTGGCTTAACAGCACCGCATTACCCTGTATATCTCCGGGATCCTGAGTAATGCCTACTTTGTAGAGGCCCAACATGGCCTGACCGTTGTTTTTATATATTTTTTCTTTTTTTGAAGAAGAAAAAATCAGTTCGTTGCCAAGCACTGTTGGGGAGAATTCCGAGCCGGCGGAGTTAAGCGGAATACTTTTCGCTTCTACGGCCATCTTTTCGGTTTTGAGCCTGTCAGCGATTCTCAGTATTTCGATTTCCCGTAATGCACGTTCTTGTAGAGCCTGTGAGCTGGCAGTGTCTTTTGCAAAAGCCGCAAATTCTGCTGACGCTTCACTGTATTGCCCGGCAGTTTTTAATGCGTAAGCATATTGAAATCGGGCATCAGGGCTGACAAAGCCACCGTCCAGTGCTTGCTTGTAATAAGGAATCGACTCTTTAAAGCGATTGGAAAGCCGATATGATTCCGCGATGAGATAGTTAGTCTGTACGGGCTCATAATTCTCGGCGGCAGCTTTTTGAAAACCTTTGATCGCCAGGTCATACTCTCCGTTAGCGAACTTCTTTTGACCATCCTTGTAAGCCTGCATCGCCGAGTTGCAGCCGGATAAATAGGTACACAAAATTACGAGGGTAAAAAAACTCCGCAAAAGTTTCATAGTTTATGGTATATAATCTAACGATTCGACGCGCACATTGGGTTTTTGAAAAACAATACTAATAAAGAACGTTTGGAAATAAAATTCTGGATACAAGAGGAAAAGATTTTTATTGTATCTCTTTTTTGGTTCGTTATTAGTCAGATCAGGTCATGATTCTGGCTGACATTGCGAAAAAACATTTAGTAACACTTTGTTAATCAGTTGTGGAATATTACTTTTGCAGTCCGATTTTTCGGGAAAACTGTTTCCATAACAATGGATCAGGTGCATAATCTGATCAAAATCAATTTGTTAAATGCCAACTATTTCACAATTAGTCCGTAAAGGTAGAGAGACCATTACATGGAAATCCAAGTCACCGGCTTTGGATTCCTGCCCTCAGCGTAGGGGTGTGTGCACCAGGGTGTACACTACAACGCCGAAAAAACCGAACTCCGCGCTTCGTAAAGTGGCTCGTGTTCGTCTTTCCAACAACAAAGAGGTGAATGCCTACATCCCAGGAGAAGGGCACAACCTGCAGGAGCACTCGATCGTATTGATCCGTGGTGGTCGTGTAAAGGATTTGCCAGGTGTGCGTTATCACATTATCCGTGGTGCATTGGATACTGCGGGTGTTAACGGCCGTAAACAACGTCGTTCTAAGTATGGTGCAAAACGTCCAAAACCAGGACAGGTAGCGGCAGCACCGACAAAAGGTAAGAAAAAATAAAAAGTAACTCTCTCTGCTTTTATTAAGTAATTAATATTGATAAAAGGGAAGTAATCCAGGCTTACTGCGTGGGTGAATAAGTTGCAAAACGAAACCTCGTGTAAAAAACATTAAGACAAAATGAGAAAGTCGAAACCAAAGAAAAGATATATCCTTCCTGATCCGAAGTTCAGGGATGTTCAGGTTACCAAATTCGTTAATAACCTGATGTACGAAGGAAAGAAGAGCATTGCTTTTACTATTTTTTATGACGCATTGGAATTGGTTGAGAAAAAAACCAGCGAAAACGGTCTTGAGACATGGAAAAAGGCATTGAACAATGTTACTCCATCTGTGGAAGTAAAAAGCCGTCGCGTTGGTGGTGCTACTTTCCAGGTTCCAACGGAAGTTCGTCCTGAGCGCAAGCAGTCTCTTGGCATGAAATGGTTGATCAACTATTCACGTAAGCGTGGAGAGAAAACAATGGTTGACCGTCTGGCTGGCGAAATTATTGCTGCTGCGAAAGGTGAAGGAGCTGCTGTTAAGAAAAAGGATGATACGCACCGTATGGCGGATGCGAACAAAGCATTCTCGCATTTCCGTTTCTAGGCAAACGAAGTTGAGTGTAATCGGAAGTGTGGTTAATCCATACTTCCGATTTTTTTGTATAAATTTTTGAAAATTAGCTTGTCGCAATTGTTTTTATAGTCAACAATTTATACTTTTGCGCTCTGAATTTTTAAAAGCGCTCCTACAAGTTGACTTGGGAAAGTTCAAATTCTTCGAATTGAGTTGCACATCGAATAAAATATAACACATCACCATCTGTCATGGCACGTGATCTAAGATTAACAAGAAATATTGGTATTGCTGCGCACATTGATGCCGGCAAAACAACCACAACGGAGCGTATCCTTTACTACGCTGGGGTAAGCCACAAAATTGGGGAAGTACATGATGGTGCTGCTACAATGGACTGGATGGAGCAGGAGCAGGAGCGTGGTATTACCATCACATCTGCTGCGACAACTGTTGGCTGGAAGTATCGAGACGAGAACTACCATATCAATATTATCGATACTCCGGGGCACGTTGACTTTACAGTTGAAGTGAACCGTTCTCTACGTGTTTTGGATGGACTTGTTTTCCTTTTCAGCGCAGTCGATGGTGTTGAGCCTCAGTCGGAAACAAACTGGCGTTTGGCTAACAACTATAACGTTGCGCGTATTGGATTTGTAAATAAAATGGATCGTTCAGGTGCGGACTTTTTGAAAGTTTGTACACAGGTAAAAGAAATGTTGGGTAGCTATGCTGTCCCTCTTCAATTGCCGATCGGTGCTGAAGACACTTTCCGTGGAGTGGTTGACCTGGTGAACTTCCGTGGTATCGAGTGGAATGAGGCAGATAAAGGAATGACCTTCACAGAAGTTCCTATTCCTGATGATATGCTCGAAGAAGCAACTGAGTGGAGAGAGAAATTGCTTGAAGCGGTTGCTGAATTCGACGACACATTAATGGAAAAATATTTCGAAGATCCTAATTCGATCTCGGAGGATGAAATTCTTGCTGCATTGCGTGCTGCGACTATCAGCATGAAGATCGTTCCTATGGTTTGTGGTTCTTCATTTAAGAATAAAGGAGTTCAAACCATGCTGGATTACGTGATGGCTATCCTGCCTTCACCGCTTGATCGCGAAAGCATTATCGGAACAGATCCACGTACAGGAAACGAGATTAGCCGTCAGCCTTCAGAAAAAGATCCTTTCTGCGCACTTGCATTTAAAATTGCAACTGATCCTTACGTAGGTCGTCTTTGCTTCATCAGATCTTATTCTGGAACGCTTGAATCAGGTTCGTATGTATTGAACAACCGTTCAGGAAACAAAGAGCGTATCTCACGTATATTCCAGATGCACGCTAACAAGCAAAATCAGATTGATAAGCTGGAAGCGGGTGACATTGGAGCGGTAGTGGGTTTTAAAGATATCAAAACAGGTGACACGCTTTCTGATGAAAAATCACCGATCGTATTGGAATCGATGGTATTCCCTGAGCCGGTAATTGGTTACGCAATCGAGCCGAAAAAGGCAGCTGATAGCGATAACTTCTCGAAAGCTATTACCAAGTTGATCGAAGAAGATCCAACCTTGCAGGTTGAAAGTAACGAGGAGACCGGTCAGACGATTATTAAAGGAATGGGTGAGCTTCACCTTGAAATTATCATCGACCGTATGCGTCGTGAATTCAAAGTGGAGGTGAACCAGGGTGCGCCTCAGGTTGCGTATAAAGAAATTCTTACTAAGAATTTCGAACACCGTGAGGTTTATAAGAAACAAACTGGTGGTCGTGGTAAGTTTGCTGATATCGTATTCGAAATCGGGCCACGTGATGATAATGAAGAAGGAAAAGAGCCAAAAACTGGTTTGCAGTTTGTGAACGAGGTTGTTGGTGGAGCTATTCCACGTGAATTTATTGCACCGGTTCAAAAAGGATTTGAGGCAGCAATGATCAACGGTGCGTTGGCAGGTTATCCTTTGGATTCGATGAAGGTGCGTTTGTTCCACGGTTCATTCCACGATGTCGATTCAGATTCTCTCTCTTTCGAATTAGCAGCAAAAATAGGTTTCAAAGAGTCTGCTCGCCATGCAGGTTCAAAATTGATGGAGCCTATTATGCATGTGGAAGTACTTACGCCGGACGAATATACTGGACCTATCACTGGTGACCTTAACCGTCGCCGTGGTATCATGAGAGGAATGGACTCACGTAATGGAGCACAGGTTATCAAAGCTGATGTACCTCTTTCTGAACTGTTTGGTTATGTAACGGACCTGCGTACAATGTCATCAGGACGTGCTACTGCATCTCTTACTTTTGCATACTACGAGATCGTCCCTAATAACATCGCGGAAGGTGTTATCGAAAAGGCAAAAGGATTAGTTAAAGCGTAATTGTAATCGGTTATCAGAGCGATCTGGTAACCGATTCCTATATAGATATAAGTCAGTGAAGTAAATGGTTCTTTCGCTGATGGATTGTCAGATTTAATCTGATCAAGTTTTCTGAACCGGAAATAAACAAGCAAGATGAATCAAAAAATTCGTATCAAACTCCGGTCTTTCGACCACAACTTGGTTGACAAGTCAGCCGAGAAGATTGTTAAGGCTGTTAAGGCAACGGGTGCTATTGTAAGTGGTCCAATTCCTTTGCCGACTAAGACTGAGAAGTTCACCGTTCTTCGTTCTCCGCACGTTAACAAAAAGTCAAGAGAGCAATTCCAGCTTTGTACTTACAAACGTTTGGTGGATATTTTCTCAACAAGTGCCAAGACAGTTGACGCATTGATGAAGCTTGAATTACCAAGTGGGGTTGATGTAGAAATCAAGGTTTAGTTTAAGTGGCCTATTTAATTAGGTCAAAACATAAATTGGATGAAGGTCCGTTTCCGGAAACCACATCTGAACTCAGAAATAGTAGAAAGGAGCATATTTATATATGCAAATTTTATCTTTTTCAGATAAGAGGTCAGATGTTCATCCATCTGACCTTTTTTGCTGATTATCAGCGAGAAATATTTTTAAACTGCATTGGATACTATTTTTTGATTTCCTACCTTTGCAGTCCGTTTTAAAGAATAAGGGTATTACCTGCTAATTTTAATTTCGAAACATGTCTGGTTTAATTGGTAAGAAAATCGGGATGACCAGTTTGTACAATGCTGACGGGCAGGCTCTGGCATGTACTGTGATCCAAGCTGGTCCTTGTGTTGTTACACAAGTTAGGTCCCAAGAAAAGGATGGTTACAAAGCCATTCAGTTAGGTTTTGGAGAGAAGAAAGAAAAGAGTTCTTCCCAGCCTATGATTGGTCACTTCAAAAAAGCCAACACAACTCCCAAGCAAAAAGTGGTTGAGTTCAAGGAATTTGAAGTGGAACATGAGCTAGGAACTTCGTTATCCGTTCAGGATATTTTTGAAGAAGGCGAGTTCGTTGATGTTGTCGGCTCTGCCAAGGGACGCGGCTTTCAGGGTGTTGTAAAACGTCATGGCTTTGCTGGTGTGGGTGGTCAAACTCACGGACAGCACAACAGAGCGCGTCACCCAGGTTCGATTGGTGCCTGTTCATTCCCCTCTCGTGTATTCAAAGGAATTCGTATGGGTGGACGTATGGGTAACAACCGTGTAAAGATTCAGAATTTACGTATTCTGAAAGTGATACCTGAGCAGAACATTCTTGTTGTGAGTGGCTCAGTACCGGGTTCAAAGAATTCATTTCTAATCATTGAGAAATAGTACCAATGGAACTGTCCGTATTAAATATAAAAGGAGAAGATACCGGCAAGAAGGTAAGTGTGTCCGAGGAGATTTTCGGCATCGAACCTAATACGCACGCTATCTATCTCGATGTGAAGCTGTACCTGGCTAATCAGCGTCAGGGCACGCACAAATCAAAAGAGCGCGCCGAGGTTAATCACTCTACCCGCAAAATCAAGCGTCAAAAAGGTACTGGTGGTGCCCGTGCAGGTAGCATTAAATCGCCGGTATTTGTAGGTGGTGGCCGTATTTTCGGTCCAAGGCCTCGTGATTACGGTTTTAAAATCAATAAGAAAGTTAAAGAATTAGCTCGTAAATCAGCTCTCGCTGTTAAAGCCAAGTCGGATGCGATTTCTGTTTTGGAATCCTTCTCATTTGATGCGCCAAAGACAAAATCTTACCTTAATGTTTTGACATCACTGTCATTAGTGAACAAAAAAACATTGTTGATTTTGCCAGCGATTGATAGCAATGTCTACCTGTCGAGCCGTAACATCCCGAAAGCGAGAGTTACAACAGTTGACGCCATCAATACTTACGACCTGATGTATGCAGACCGTCTTTTAATAAGTGAATCTGCTTTGTCTATTTTGGAAACCCAATTGAACAAATAACAATGAGTGTACTGAAACGTCCGATTATAACCGAAAAGGTAACGGCTCAGGGTGGTCAAGGAAAATACGCTTTTGAAGTTTCTCTTACTGCTAATAAAGTAGAGATCAAGAAGGCTATTGAGAAACTGTTCGGGGTTACCGTAGAAAGCGTTCACACCATGCGCAGCATTGGTAAAAGTAAGTCCCGCACTTCGGGAGGAAAATTTGTAAGTGGAAAAACGTCGACTATTAAGAAGGCTATCGTAACGGTAGCTGAGGGTGAGATCATCGATATTTACGGTGAGGCATAAGCCAAGTTGAGCGATTTAAATCTTTGACGAGAAATAGCAAATGGCAGTTAAAAAATTAAAACCGACAAGTGCTGGTCAGCGTTTCCGCTCGGCTCCTACGTTTGAGGAGATAACGACGGCTAAACCTGAAAAGAGTCTTCTGGAAACCATCAAGAGAACGGGTGGTCGTAACAGCCAGGGACACATGACCATGCGATATATAGGTGGTGGTCACAAAAGAAAGTATCGTGTAATTGATTTCAAAAGAAATCGGTTTGATGCACCGGCCACTGTACTTACAATTGAATACGATCCGAACCGTTCAGCGCGCATTGCTCTTGTTCAGTTTGAAGATCAGGAGAAAAGGTACATCATCGCTCCTAATGGATTGAAAGTAGGACAAGTTATCATTTCTGGTAACTCTGTTGCGCCTGAGGTTGGAAATGCACTTCCTTTGAGCGCGATGCCTATTGGTACTATTGTTCATAATATTGAGCTTACTCCAGGTAAAGGAGGGCAGTTTGCAAGAAGCGCGGGCGCATATGCTCAGCTTGTCGCAAGAGAAGGTAAATACGCTGTTCTCAAAATGCCTTCCGGTGAAATGAGAATGGTTCTTTCTACCTGCATCGCAACTGTTGGTACAGTTTCGAACGCAAGTCACATGAACGTGGCATTAGGCAAGGCCGGCCGTCGCAGATGGTTAGGACGTCGCCCACGCGTAAGAGGAGTTGCAATGAACCCAGTTGATCACCCAATGGGTGGTGGTGAAGGCCGTTCTTCCGGAGGTCAGCCTCGTTCTAGAAATGGTCAGTTTGCGAAAGGTCTTAAAACTCGCGATCGCAACAAGCATTCTGAGAAATTGATTATCAGCCGTCGTAAAAAATAATAGAATAACATGGCACGCTCATTAAAAAAAGGACCATATATAGACTTCCGTCTTGAGAACAAAGTTCAGGTAATGAACAATTCTTCACGTAAGTCAGTAATCAAGACCTGGTCACGACGCTCAATGATATCTCCTGATTTTATCGGACATACATTCGCAGTACATAACGGAAATAAATTTATCCCTGTTTATGTAACTGAAAATATGGTTGGTCATAAGCTCGGTGAATTTTCTCCAACAAGAAACTTCCGTGGCCACACTGCAAAAAAAGATAAAGGAAGAAAATAAATAGTCTACGGTAGCTGGTTCTGAAAGGAACGAGCCTATATCTGAAAGAACATGGAAGCAAGAGCTATATTAAAAGACGTGCCTACTTCTCCTCGCAAGATGAGACTAGTGGCCGACATGATTCGCGGACAAAAGGTTAGCAAAGCGTTGGCACTATTGAAGTTTCAACCAAGGGCATCTTCTCCGGTTTTGCATAAAGTTTTGTTGTCAGCTGTTGCCAACTGGCAGCAATTGAATGAGGATTCAAAACTAGAGGACGCGGATCTTATTGTTAAAACCGTATTTATTGACGGTGGACGTATGTTGAAGCGTTTGCGCCCTGCACCTCAGGGGAGGGCACACAGGATCCGCAAGCGGTCAAATCATATCACAATTGTGATTGATGATGCATCGGCGTCAGCTGAGGCAGAAAAAGAAGCAGTAACTGAATCATAAGTAAAACGATCTATATCGAATGGGACAAAAGGTTAATCCTATAGGTCTGAGACTAGGAATTGTTAGAGGATGGGAGTCAAGTTGGTATGGAGGAAAGGACTTCTCTGACAAATTGGTGGAGGACGAAAAAATCCGTAACTACATTAAGGCTCGTATCCCAAAAGGATCGATTTCAAAAGTAGTTATAGAACGTACTTTGAAACGTATTACATTGACCATTCATACTGCCCGTCCAGGGATCGTGATTGGAAAGGGTGGTAGCGAAGTTGATAAAATCAAAGAAGAGCTTAAAAAAATTACAGGGAAAGATGTTCAGATCAACATTTATGAGATCAAACGTCCTGAAATCGATGCTAAGTTAGTTGGAGAGGCTATCGCTCAGCAGTTGCAAGCTCGTATCTCATATCGTAGAGCAATGAAGCAATCAATCGCTTCTGCAATGCGGGTTGGGACACAAGGCATTAAGATTCGCCTGGCAGGTCGTCTTGGTGGAGCTGAAATGGCTCGTACTGAGGAATACAAAGAAGGAAGAATTCCTCTACATACTTTGAGAGCTGACATTGATTATGCAATCTCAGAAGCACAGACCATTTACGGAAAAATCGGTATTAAGGTTTGGATTTTCAAAGGCGAGTTGTATGGTAAGCGTGATCTTACTCCAAGTGCAGCGACAGCGGCTTCTGACAGAGCTGACAGAAGCGCGTCTTCTGGAAATGATCGTGGAGGAAACGACCGGGGCGCAAGAGGTGATAGAAGAGGTGGTCGTGGTAACGACGGAGCGCCACGTGGTGAAGGTGGCGGCGGTGGAAGCGAAGCAGATCGTCGCAAGAGAAACAAGAATAAGAAGAAGTAATCAGACATTTTCCGGTTTTCACCGGTTCAAATAGATTAGAATCATGTTACAGCCGAAAAGGACAAAATTTCGCAAGCAACAGAAGGGAAAAGGTTCATACAACGGTTTGGCAACACGTGGACATGAAATCGCTTTTGGATCTTTCGCCATCAAGGCGCTAGAACCAGGTTGGTTAACAGCACGCCAAATCGAAGCAGCCCGTATCTCAGTAACACGTGCTATGAAACGCGAAGGTCAGGTTTGGATCCGTGTTTTCCCGGATAAACCAATTACTAAGAAGCCTGCTGAGGTTCGTATGGGTAAAGGTAAAGGTGCTCCTGAATATTGGGTAGCTCCTGTGAAACCCGGAACGATCATTTTCGAAGCGACTGGTGTTGCACTGGATACCGCAAACGAAGCATTGCGTTTGGCTGCACAAAAGTTGCCAATTAAAACCAAGTTCGTGGTGCGTCGGGATTACCAGGAATAGGACTAACCCGAATGTATTAAGAACGCTAATTATTTAAAGCAATGACTAGTAAAGAAATAAAGGATCTTTCGCAAGATCAGCTTAAAGAGCAGATCGCCCAGGAGAGAGAGCGCTTACTCCGGTTAAAATTCGCTCACGCGATTTCACCGATTGAAAACCCTTTGCGTATTCGCGCCTCACGTAAGGAAATTGCAAGACTCTTAACAGAGCTGTCGGCTAAATCTAACCAACAGTAAATCAGTTTAGAAATTATGGAGGCAACAGAAAGAAATTTACGTAAAGAAAGAGTAGGTAAAGTAGTGAGTAACAAAATGGAGAAATCCTGTGTAATCACTGTTGAGCGTAAAGTGAAGCATGCGAAGTACGGTAAGTTTATGACTAAGACTACCAAGCTTATGGTGCATGACGAAACCAATCAGGTTGGCATCGGTGATACGATCCGCGTGATGGAGACACGTCCGCTTAGTAAGAATAAGCGTTGGAGATTAGTAGAAATCCTTGAAAGAGCTAAGTAACAATGGTACAGCAAGAATCAAGACTGTCGGTAGCAGACAACAGTGGAGCGAAGGAAGTACTCGTAATCCGTGTACTTGGCGGAACTGGCAAACGCTATGCCTCAGTAGGCGATAAAATCGTCGTAACAGTAAAGTCTGCTCTGTCTTCGAGCAATATGAAAAAAGGCACGGTTTCGAAAGCCGTGGTTGTACGTACCAAGAAGGAAGTACGACGTAAAGATGGTACCTATATCAGGTTTGAAGATAATGCGGCTGTCTTATTGAATAACAATGATGAGCCTAGGGGTAGCCGTATCTTCGGACCTGTTGCAAGGGAGCTGCGTGAAAAGCAGTTTATGAAGATCGTATCTCTTGCGCCTGAGGTGTTATAAGAAATCAAGCACAAGTATTTCTTTAAACTGTAATTAAGAATTACCAATGGAAAGTAAAAATAAAAAGGCACCTGCTAAATTACACATTCGCAAAGGCGATACTGTAAAGGTGATCTCTGGTAATGCAAAAGGAGAGACCGGCGTGATCAAGAAGGTGCTTGTTGAGAAGTTGAGAGCGACTGTGGAAGGTGTTAATATGATCACTAAGCATGTTAAGCCTAATGCACAGAATCCGCAGGGAAGCATCGAAAAGCTTGAAGGAGCGATTCACATCAGTAATTTGATGGTTGTAGATCCCAAAACGGGTGAAGCAACTAGAACCGGACGTAAAGCTAATGACAAAGGCAAGCTGCAACGGTTTTCAAAGAAGACAGGAAATCTTTTATAGTCCTGTTGGATAGAAATTGAATTATTATCGGATAAGTGGGTCGGCAATCCACGTAACTATTTAGGAAAATGGCACAGCCAAGATTAAAAGAAAAATATGTGAGCGAAGTTGTCTCACAATTGAAGGAGAGGTTTCAGTACAAATCTGTAATGCAGGTTCCGCGTTTGACTAAGATAGTCATTAATAAAGGAATCGGTGCTGCGGTAGCTGATAAGAAACTGGTCGATACAGGAGTAGAAGAATTAAGTTTAATTACCGGTCAGAAGGCAATTGCTACAATTTCCAAGAAGGCGGTGTCTAACTTTAAGCTTCGAGAAAACATGCCGATTGGAGCGAAGGTTACTTTGCGCGGAGATCGTATGTATGAATTCCTGGATCGTTTGACCGCAATCGCAATGCCGCGTGTAAGAGACTTCAAAGGTATTAGCGATAAAGGTTTCGATGGACGTGGAAATTATACCTTTGGTGTAAAAGAGCAGATTATTTTTCCAGAGATAAGCATTGAAAAGGTGAATAAAATCACTGGAATGGATATCACGTTTGTGACTTCAACCAATTCGGATGAGGAAAGTTACGAGCTGTTAAAAGCTTTGGGAATGCCTTTCACCAACGCGAATAAATAAGAAATTACTTAAGATTATTTACCGACAATGGCAAAAGAATCAGTTAAAGCAAGAGAGAGAAAAAGGCAAGAATTGGTTGCCAAGTATGCTGACAAACGTAAAAAGTTGAAAGCTGCCGAGGACTGGGTGGGTCTTGATAAGTTACCACGCAACTCATCTCCTGTTCGTCTTCATAACCGATGCAAGATCACGGGAAGACCCCGGGGGTATATGCGTAAATTCGGGATTTCAAGAGTTCTTTTCCGGGATATGGCCTCAGATGGAAAAATTCCGGGAGTTACTAAATCAAGTTGGTAAGTATACTTTCAATTCTGATTTCAATTACTTAACTTTGCACTCCCGTTCAAAAAGGGGTGTTTAAACTTGGCATAAAAATGTTAACGGATCCCATAGCAGACTATCTGACGAGACTCAGAAACGCTATCAAAGCGAAGCACCGGGTTGTTGAGATACCTGCATCCAACATAAAAAAAGAGATTACCAAAGTACTTTTTGATAAAGGGTATATTCAAAGCTATAAGTTTGACGAGGTAGGGCCACAAGGCACTATTAAGATTGCATTGAAATACAATCCTGTCACTAAGCAATCTGCAATTGTAAAATTGGAGAGGGTTAGCAAACCTGGATTACGTAAATATTCGGGTTCTTCTACATTGCCGCGCGTTTTGGGTGGATTGGGAACTGTGATAATTTCGACATCCAAAGGCGTAATGACCGATAAAGAGGCGAAGACTCTTAATGTTGGCGGTGAGGTGTTGTGTTTCGTGTATTAATATTTAAAGATATTCAAGAATGTCACGGATAGGAAATAAAGTTATCGTTTTACCAGCCGGTATTTCAGTTGCCGTTGGCGATGATAACGTCGTGTCGGTAAAAGGTCCTAAGGGCACTTTGTCTCAGACAGTTGATAGCGATATCATTGTTGAAGTAGAAGGAAATGAGCTTAAAGTTAAGCGCCCTACGGAACAGAAACGTCATAAAGCATTGCATGGTCTTTATCGTTCTTTGATCAATAACATGGTGATCGGAGTGGGGGAAGGCTACAAGAAAGAGTTAGAGATAATCGGGGTGGGTTACAAGGCGAGCTCAGCAAATAATGTGCTTGAATTGCAACTTGGTTTTTCTCACAACATTTTCATGGCGATACCAAGTGAAATTAAGTTGACAACAACTTCTGAGAAAGGTCAAAATCCTAAGGTAATACTAGAGGGAATTGATAAAGAATTGATCGGATCTGTTGCAGCAAAGATCAAATCACTGCGTAAAGTTGAACCTTACAAAGGAAAAGGTATACGTTTTGTTGGTGAAATCGTTCGTCGTAAGGCTGGTAAGTCTGCTTCTAAGAAGTAATTCGTCGCCACAAAATAGGTTATAAACAAAGTTAGAAAATATTCAGATGGCTAACGCAAAAGCAGACAGAAGACAGCGCCTGAAGCTTCATATCCGTAAGAAGGTAAAAGGTAGCACGGGACGTCCAAGACTTTCAGTTTTTCGCTCTAATACAAGCATTTACGCTCAGATTATAGACGATATTAATGGAGTAACACTCGCGAGTGCATCATCAATTGATCTTGGTGGAAGAAAAGAAAACTCCAATGTAGAAGTTGCGACTCAGGTAGGCAAAAAGATTGCTGAGAAGGCGCAGGAAGCAGGTATTCAGGCGGTTGTTTTTGATCGCAACGGATATTTGTACCACGGAAAAGTAAAAGCATTGGCCGAAGGAGCCCGTGAGGGTGGCCTGAAATTCTAAGTATAACAAAGACTATGTCTATAAATACAAGACCTTCGAAGGTTAACGAATCTGATTTGAAAGAGCGCGTAGTTGCCATCAATCGGGTAGCAAAAGTAGTGAAAGGCGGTCGTCGTTTCAGTTTCTCAGCAATTGTTGTTGTAGGAGATGGTAATGGTGTCGTTGGATATGGCCTGGGAAAAGCAAATGAAGTGACTGATGCAATTGCAAAGGGCATCGATGACGCTAAGAAAAACCTGATTCAAATTCCAATGCTCAAGCATACAGTGCCGCACGAGATGGAAGGAAAATTCAGTGGCGGGTTTGTGCTTATAAAGCCTGCAGCACCAGGAACTGGTGTTCTTGCGGGAGGCCCAATGAGGGCGGTACTGGAAAGTGCTGGTATTAAAGATGTACTTGCAAAGTCGAAAGGATCCTCCAATCCTCATAATGTGATTAAGGCTACAATTGACGCTCTTTTGAAAATGAGGGCACCACATCAGGTAGCTTTCCAGCGTGGCGTGAAGTTAGAGAAAGTATTCAACGGATAGTCCTTGGGATTTCCTTTATCTGAGAGATGTTATGTCAAAAGTACGAATTACACAGGTTAAGAGCACAATAGACCGTCCTGAACGCCAAAAACTTACAATCAAAGCTTTGGGTTTGGGCAAATTGAACCGGTCGGTTGAAAAGGAAAATAGCGAAGCGATTGCGGGGATGATCCGCAAGGTGAGCCATTTGGTTAAAGTCGAAGAAATTTAATATACGAATAGTATGAATCTTAGTTCATTAAAGCCGGCTGCTGGTTCCGTTAAGGTTGGAAAGAGGGTTGGACGTGGTCAGGGCTCCGGAAAAGGAGGAACTGCTGCACGTGGGCACAAAGGAGCTCAGTCACGCTCTGGATATAGCAGGAAGTTAGGTTTCGAAGGGGGGCAAATGCCGCTTCAGAGACGCTTGCCTAAATTCGGTTTCAATAATATAAATCGGGTTGAATTCAAAGCGCTTAATTTGGACGCTATCCAGGCATTAGCTGAGAAAATCGGTGTAAGTGTTATTACACCTCAAGTAATCAGTGAACACGGTCTTAGTGCAAAGAAGGATCTTATAAAGGTTCTGAATAGAGGAGCGGTTTCTACGGCTCTCGAAATTCATGCACATGGGTTTTCTGCGACAGCCGTAGAGGCGATTGAGAAAGCTGGAGGTAAAGCGGTTAAGTTATAATTACGCTATTAGGCAGTGTTGCGTTTGAATAGCTAATGTAGACCCACAAAATGAAACGATTTTTAGAGACTATTAAGCACATATTTGCAATAGAGGAGTTGAGGACACGTATTCTCAACACTCTTTTGTTTATAACCATATTCCGTTTGGGGTCTTACGTAGCTTTGCCAGGTGTTGAGCCTGATCAAATGAATGTATCTTCTCAAGGGTTGATGGGTCTTTTAGATACTTTCTTAGGTGGAGCCTTTAGCAAGGCTTCCATTTTTGCATTAGGTATCATGCCTTACATTTCTGCATCGATCGCTATTCAACTTTTGACAATGGCGCTGCCTTATTTTCAAAAGATGCAGAAGGAAGGGGAGTCAGGCCGCAAAAAGCTGAATCAAATTACTAGGGTACTTACCATTATTGTGACCTTGGTTCAAGGGACTGCATATTTAAATACTACGGTGCCTGATGAAGCTTTGTTGGTTCCAAGAAGCCTTTTCTCAATATCGTCTGTTTTTGTTCTCACGGCCGGCACAATGTTTTGCATGTGGCTTGGAGAGAGAATTACAGACAAAGGAATTGGGAACGGTATTTCAATGCTGATCATGATTGGTATTGTATCAAGGTTCCCGGGTGCTATCTACAAGGAGTTTGTTTCAAGGGGTAGTGGTGGAATTCTTTTGTTCGTGCTGGAAATTGTTGCTTTGTACTTTGTAATCATGGGAGCTGTGATGCTCACACAGGCCGTACGAAGAATACCTATACAATACGCTAAACAGGTAGTAGGTAATAGGGTAATGGGAGGACAGCGCCAGTACCTGCCTTTGAAATTGAATGCTGCCGGTGTGATGCCAATCATTTTCGCACAAGCACTGATGTTTATTCCTTCTTTGGGAGCATCTTATTTTGCGGAGAAAAGTGATTTTGCGAGCGATGTCGCTACTATTTTTGCAAATTACACGACCTGGCAGTATAACTTGCTTTTTGCGGTATTAATCATTGTCTTTACCTTCTTTTATACTGCAATATCGGTTAACCCGCAGCAAATTGCGGACGATATGAAAAGAGGCGGAGGGTTTATTCCCGGCGTTAAACCCGGACAGCAGACGTCGGAATACATTAGTTCGGTGTTGGACAGAATAACTTTCCCAGGTTCTCTGATGTTAGCTCTTGTTGCAATCTTACCTGCTTTTGCGAGCTTGCTGGGGGTTTCAACTGACTTTGCTCATTTCTTCGGTGGAACTTCTCTTCTTATTATGGTAGGTGTTGTCTTAGATACTTTGCAGCAGGTTGAAAGTTACCTTTTGATGAGACGCTATGAAGGTTTAATGAAATCAGGGAGGGTAAAGGGTAGAACGGAAAGCGTCGCTATCTGAGGAAAATGATTTATCTGAAGACAGAGGAAGAAATAGAGCTGATTAAAGAAAGTGCTCAGGTTCTCGGTAAAGCACATGCCGAGGTAGCGACTTGGGTTAAGCCAGGTGTTACAACGAAGAAGTTGGACATGGTAGCTGAGGAGTACATTCGGGATTTCGGTGGAATCCCGTCATTCAAAGGATTTAATAACTTTCCAGCTTCGCTCTGTATTTCTGTAAATGAGGTAGTTGTTCACGGTTTTCCGGGAACATACATGTTAAAAGAAGGTGACATTATCTCAGTAGACTGTGGAGTTAAATTGAAGGGTTATCATAGCGACAGTGCCTATACATACCCGGTAGGAGAAGTATCTAAGGAGGTAATGGATCTGCTGTCAGCTACGAAGAGATCCCTTTATAGAGGAATTGATCAGGCCGTTGATGGCTTGCGAATGGGAGACATAGGGCATGCGATTCAGAGTTATGTCGAAGAAAGAGGATATTCCGTAGTGAGGGAGCTGGTGGGCCATGGTGTCGGGAGGGATCTACATGAAAGTCCTGAAGTTCCCAATTACGGCAAGCGTGGTAAGGGTGTGAAGTTGCGGGAGGGAATGGTACTTGCTATCGAGCCTATGATCAATCTGGGAACAAAGGCAGTAATGCAGGAAAGAGACGGCTGGACAATCCGAACGACTGATCGAAAGTATTCTGCTCATTTTGAGCACACTGTTGTAGTAAGAAAAGGCAAAGCAGAAATTCTGACAACATTCGATTATATAGAGAAAGTGACGGCCAATACCAGCCTAATGGTTGAAGTAAAGTAATTAACGCTACGAATGGCAAAACAGGCATCAATCGAACAAGACGGAGTAATTCTCGAAGCATTATCAAACGCAATGTTTCGGGTAGTATTAGAAAATAAACACGAAGTTATAGCGCATATTTCCGGGAAAATGAGAATGCACTATATTAAGATATTACCGGGAGACCGTGTAAAATTAGAAATGTCTCCTTACGACTTATCTAAGGCGAGAATCACCTACAGATATAAATAAGGAGTCGATCACCTCAAATTAACACTTAAGTATACTCAGATGAAAGTCAAAGCATCAGTTAAAAAGCGCAGTGAGGACTGCAAAGTTATACGCCGTAAGGGGAAGGTATATGTAATCAATAAGAAGAACCCACGGTATAAACAAAGACAAGGTTAATCATATGGCACGTATTTCAGGAGTTGATATTCCCGACCGTAAAAGAGGCGAAATTTCTTTAACGTATATTTTCGGAATCGGTCGCAGTTCTGCTAAGAAGATACTCGACAAGGCGGGAGTTGATTTGAATAAAAAAGTTGTTGACTGGACAGACGACGAATCAGGTGCGATTCGTGCGGTTATTGCCGGTGAGTACAAAGTGGAGGGTGCACTGAAGTCGGAAGTTCAATTGAGCATTAAGCGCTTGATGGATATTGCTTGTTACAGAGGTCTTCGTCATCGTAAGGGATTGCCATTGCGCGGACAGAGAACCAAAAATAACTCTCGTACTCGTAAGGGTAAGCGTAAGACAATCGCTAATAAGAAAAAGGCTACTAAATAAACAATGAGCAGTGGTTAGTCCACACTTATTCCTCGAGCAATGGCACAAAATAAAAGAAAAGATAAAGCAAAAAAGAGAGTGGTAGTTGTTGAATCTGTTGGTCAGGTTCATATCAAGGCTTCTTTCAATAATATAATTATCTCTATTACTAACAACAATGGCCAGGTTATTTCCTGGGGTTCTGCTGGTAAGATGGGATTCCGCGGGTCCAAGAAAAACACTCCGTACGCTGCTCAGACAGCTGCTCAGAGTGCAGCACAAGTTGCGTTTGATCTTGGAATGCGCAAGGCTGAGGTTTTTGTTAAAGGACCAGGATCTGGCCGTGAATCGGCAATTCGTACGATTCAAAATGCAGGAATTGAAGTGATGACCATTAGAGATATCACGCCGCTTCCGCACAACGGCTGCCGTCCCCCAAAACGCCGTAGAGTATAGTAAAATCATCCATTCGTAATTTGGACACTGGGGTTACAGAATGGTTTTAATTAGTTATAATAAATAAAAAAGTTTTTTAATGGCACGTTATACAGGTCCCAAATCGAAGATTGCAAGACGTTATGGAGAACCCATCATGGGTCCAAGCAAAGCGCTTGCAAAGAAAAATTACCCTCCCGGCATGCACGGAAAGGGTCGCCGCTCCAAAAAATCGGAGTATGCGTTACAATTGATGGAAAAGCAAAAGGTGAAATTCATCTACGGTATTCTTGAAAGACAGTTCCGTAACCTTTTTGAGAAAGCATCTGTCAAAGACGGTATCACTGGTGAAAACCTTTTGAAATACTGCGAAGCACGTCTTGACAATACAGTTTACCGGTTGGGTATTGCTCCCACGAGAAGAGCTGCCAGACAATTGGTTTCACACAAGCATATTTTGGTTGATGGTGAAATCGTTAACATTCCGTCTTACTCACTTCGTCCCGGACAAGTAGTTACTGTCCGCGAAAAGTCTAAGTCGCTTGAATCTGTTGCAGAAAGCCTTGCAGGCCATAGTTCCAGAGGTTTCAACTGGCTGGAATGGGATGGGCAGCAGTTGTCGGGTAAATTTGTAACTTTCCCTGAGCGCGAGCAAATTCCTGAAAACATCAACGAGCAGCTTATCGTTGAGTTGTATTCTAAATAATCTTCATAATTCTGGTACTTCCCCGGCAACCGGGGAAGTACTTTTTAGCCGTTAACGGCAATTTTGCGATCGCAAAGGTAACGGTAGCGTGATCAACTATCATTTACTACTATAAAAGGAGCAAAGACTATGTCAATATTAGCTTTCCAAATGCCTGATAAGGTCGTCATGGAAAAAGCAGATGACTTTCACGGGTTGTTTGAGTTTAAGCCTTTAGAGAAAGGATACGGCGTAACAATTGGTAATGCGTTACGTAGGATACTTCTTTCTTCTTTAGAAGGTTACGCCATCACGAGTGTGAAGTTCCCAGGCGTGCTTCACGAATTCTCTTCTATCGAAGGTATTGTAGAGGATGTTACAGAAATCATCCTGAACCTGAAAATGGTTCGTTTCAAAAAAGTTTCTGATTTGAGTGAAAGCAGGATAGTTGTAAATCTGAAAAATGTTTCTGCTATTACAGCTGGTGACATTGGAAAATTTACAAATGCATTTGAAGTTCTGAATCCGGACCAGATTATCTGTCATATAGATGATCAGAAGGAGTTCGAGATGGAACTTTTGCTAGATAAAGGTAGAGGATATGTCCCAGCTGACGAACCACGTGCAAACGAACTGCCGTTTGGTTACATCGCAGTTGACTCGATTTACACACCTATCAAGAATGTAAAATACAGTGTTGAAAATACACGTGTTGAACAACGTACCGACTACGAACGTCTTTTGATTGATATTCAAACTGATGGATCGATTCATCCTGAGGATGCCCTGAAAGGAGCAGCAAATATTTTAATTCAGCACTTTATGCTGTTCTCGGATCAGACAATGACCTTCGAGAAGCAAAAGGCAGAAGAGGATAACCAGGTTGATGAAGAAATGTTACGCATGAGGAAGCTTCTGAAGACTTCTTTGTCGGAGCTGGACCTTTCTGTACGTGCATATAACTGTTTGAAATCGGCTGATGTTAAATCACTTGGTGATTTGGTAAGGCTGGAAATTTCGGACATGATGAAATTCCGTAACTTTGGTAAAAAGTCCTTGACAGAGTTAGAGCAGCTCGTTGCTGATAAACAACTCACCTTTGGAATGGATGTAGCCAAATATCGCCTGGACGAGGATTGACAATTATTTCCATTATAAGTATGTATTCTGTAGCGCGCGAATCGCAGCTCGAAGCAACTAAACAACAAAACAATGAGACACGGTAAGAAAGATAATCATTTAGGAAGAACAGCATCTCACCGCAAGGCGATGCTTTCAAACATGGCTTCCTCTTTGATTCTTCACAAAAGAATTGAAACAACTCTGGCAAAAGCGAAAGAACTTCGTAAGTACGTTGAACCTTTGCTAACCCGCGCAAAAGAAGATTCTACCCACAACAGAAGAATTGTATTTTCCTATCTGAACGACAAGGAATCTACTAAGGAGCTTTTTGGTACAGTATCCGACAAGATTGCTTCTCGCCCAGGTGGTTATACGCGTATTATCAAGCTTGGAAACAGACTTGGTGATGCTGCTGAGACTGCGCTGATCGAGCTGGTTGATTTCAATGATGCATTACTGCTTGCAAATGCTGACAAGCCTGCGAAGACTCGTCGTAGCAGAAGAGGTGGTAGCAAGAAAGAAGGAGCTGCTGAAACAACAGCTGCTGCGCCAGTTAAGAAAGAAGATCATCCAATAGTTGAAGAGTCAGAAACAGCTGTTGATGAAACTCCGAAGAACGAAGAATCATCCGAAGCTACTGATAAAGAGTAGTTTTGGAAACTGATTAAAATATACAAAGGGTTAAACGTTTTCGTTTAACCCTTTTTTTTGAGCAAAAAGCTGTATTTTTGCACGAATTTTGGCGGAATGTATTTTCGCTGCCCGAAAGTGAAGAAAAATCGATAAAACCATATATGAATCAAAAAAAGGAAGCTCTGTTGTTGCTTGAAGACGGAACAGCATACAAAGGTCTAGCTTTGGGAATACGTGGAACGACTGGTGGCGAAATTTGCTTCAACACCGGCATGACTGGTTATCAGGAAATTTATACTGATCCGTCATATTATGGTCAGATCATTGTCAATACCAATTCTCACATTGGGAACTACGGTGTGCAGCTGGATGATGAGGAAGAATCAGGCTCCGTAAAGATTCGTGGGATGGTCTGCAATACATTTTCTGCGATTTACTCGAGAGATACCGCCGACTTTTCTTTGCAAGAGTATTTCGAGAGATCAAATATCGTGGGGATAAGCAATGTGGACACCAGGCATTTGGTACGACATGTAAGAGAAAAGGGTGTTATGAATGCAATCATCTCCTCAGAAATTCTCGACGAGACGCTTCTTATGGAGGAGTTGAAGAAAATCCCTTCTATGGACGGTCTTGAATTGTCGTCGGAGGTCACGACAATTGAACCTTATTTCGTGGGAGATGAGGAAGGCAGCAGGTGGAGAATTGCGGTAATGGATTATGGAATTAAAAAAAGCATTCTCTCTAATCTTACTTCCCGCGGTTGTTATTGCAAGGTTTTTCCAGCCAAGACATCTTTCGAAGAAGTAATGAAATGGCAGCCCGACGGATTCTTTATATCGAACGGGCCGGGCGATCCTTCTGCAATGCTTTACGCTGTGGAAAGTGTGAATGAGATGATTAAAAGCAGCAAGCCATTGTTTGGGATATGCCTGGGGCATCAATTGCTGGCACTCTCAAGCGGTATCAGTACTTACAAAATGCATCACGGGCATCGTGGTCTGAACCATCCTGTCAAGAATCTTCTTACGGGATTGTGTGAGATAACTTCGCAAAATCACGGTTTTGCAGTAAATCCGGGCGAGATCGAAAGTCACCCTGATATAGAGATCACGCATGTCAACCTGAATGACAATACGATCGAAGGGATTAGAAGAAAGGATTCTCCGGCATTCTCTGTACAGTATCATCCGGAGGCATCCCCAGGGCCGCATGACTCAAGGTATTTGTTTGATGACTTTATCAAATTGTTGAAAGAAAACTAATTTGTAAAAGACCTCCATACGGAGGTCTTTTATTTTAAATGTTAGCATCCAATAATTCTCGAAAGTCTTCCTCTCTCAGAAGCCCTTCTTTCCGCATTACCAGCTTTCCACTCTTATATAACAAAAAAGTGGGCACTTCTTCAATTTTAAGCTCCTTAGCCAGCGTCTTATTCTGATCGTAGTTAATTGTCTGGATCTTTGCCTTTCCACTGTATTCGGACGTGAGTTTCTTGACGGTTGGCAGCATTTTTTGACAAGGTGCACACCATGGAGCGTAAAAGTCAACCAGCACTACCTTGTCAGAAGCGATCAAATGCTGGAAATCTGTTTTCGATATAGCGCTGACTGATTCGCTTGCAGAGGTACCCTCTGTTTTCTTACCCGCCGCTGACCATTTTAAGTATCCACCCTTCAGGTCATAAATTTTATTAAAACCGCTCTCCCGCAAGATCTTTGCAGCCGCTCCACTTCGTCCTCCCGAAAGGCAATACACATATACCGGCTTGTTTTTGTCGAGCCCGCTAACCAGCTGACGAAAATTTGGATCTTTATAATTTATATTCTTCGCATTTCGCAAATGCCCATCCTGGTATTCGTTTGGAGTACGCACGTCAAGCAGCTGTGTTTTTTCGTTGCTAGAAATCTGTCGCTCGAATTCATCCGGAGTAAGTTGGATTTGGCCCAGGGCAGCATTCGTCAGGGCCAGGATCAAAAGAGTTATTGCACTTAAAATTTTCATAAAAGCAGGTTGTGTTAATGCATTGTAAATTTAGCCTAAAGTGAATTGTCATTTATGGATGACGATTTTTTTGTGTTATTTTGTAGGCGTTAACATATTCAATTTATAATCAAAAAATAAAGCTGCAAATGAGTACGATTCAGTCAGTACATGCAAGACAAATTCTGGATTCAAGAGGAAACCCAACAATAGAAGTTGATATTCGTACCGAAAACGGTTATCTGGGGCGTGCTGCTGTTCCTTCTGGTGCATCGACCGGAAAGCATGAGGCCGTTGAACTTCGCGATAACGACAAAAGCGTTTACGTTGGAAAAGGAGTTTTGCAGGCAGTTGAAAATGTAAACGATATTATTTTCCCCGAATTGATCGGTTGCTCAGTTTTCGAGCAAAATCTGATAGATAAGATCATGTTGGAGCTTGATGGTACGCCTAATAAGGGCAAGTTAGGTGCCAACGCAATTCTTGGTGTTTCTCTTGCAGCTGCCAAAGCAGCCGCGCAGGAAGCAAACCTTCCACTTTATCGTTACGTAGGCGGTACTAACGCAAATACGCTTCCGGTTCCGATGATGAATATTCTGAACGGAGGAAGTCATGCCGACAATTCCATCGATTTTCAGGAATTTATGATCATGCCTGCAAAAGCAGATACATTTTCACAGGCATTGCGCATGGGTGTTGAAGTTTTCCATACACTTAAAACTGTATTGAAAAGCAAAGGCTACTCAACCAACGTTGGTGACGAAGGGGGATTTGCACCAAATATCAAATCCAATGAAGAGGCGATCGAAATTGTAATCCAGGCTATTGAAAAAGCGGGCTACAAACCAGGCGAAGAGATCTTCATTGCAATGGATGCAGCAGTTTCTGAATTTTACGAAGATGGATTCTATCACTTCAAAAAATCAGACGGGCGCAAATTGAGCTCTGCTGAAATGGCTGATTACTGGACTCAGTGGGTTGCTAAATACCCTATTATCTCTATTGAAGACGGAATGGATGAAGATGACTGGGCTGGCTGGAAGACATTGACAGATTCAGTTGGCAAGAAATGCCAGCTTGTTGGAGATGATCTTTTTGTTACTAATGTTACCCGTCTGCAACAAGGTATCGAGTCACAAATAGCAAATGCGGTTCTTGTTAAAGTAAATCAAATAGGCTCTTTAACTGAAACAATTGACACTGTAAATCTTGCAAAACGTAACAGCTACAAGAGCATTATGTCGCACAGATCCGGTGAAACTGAGGATTCAACTATTGCCGATCTTGCCGTTGCATTGAATACAGGGCAGATCAAAACAGGTTCAGCATCCCGCTCGGACCGTATGGCGAAATACAACCAGCTACTCCGGATCGAAGAAGAGCTCGGTGAAAGCGCATATTTCCCAGGTTTAAAATTCTGATTAACCGAGACCGGAGCCTAGCGCTCCGGTTCTCATTTTCGGGTAGTGCTGATGAAAAGTAACTCGTTCTGGTCCTTCCAAACGCTAAAAAATTTTTATGTCGCCACGCTTGTTGCCTGGCTGATATGGGTATTATTCCTGGATAACAACAACGCGAAAGTGGTGTTTTCTAACAGGATGAAAATGAAGGAGCTTGAAACCGAGAAGTCTAAGCTATTAGACAAAATCGCGCAAGTGAAAAAGGAACGGAATGAAGTATTTGGGAATCCGAAAATGGTAGAAAAATGGGCGCGGGAGAAGTTCCTGATGAGAAAGCCCAATGAAGAGGTTTTCGTGATCGTTGACGAAAACAATCAACCGATAGAAAGTAAAAAAGAGGAGTGAGCCGAGACTCACGGAATATCATATTCTAATATTAAAAACATTGAGCAGAAAAGTAATTCTCATCATCATGGACGGTTGGGGAATCGCAAAATCAAGCGAGGAAAACCGTTCAGCTATTGTCGCTGCAAACACTCCATTTTACGATAGTATTCTTCAAAAGTATCCTCACAGCAAGCTGCAGGCAAGTGGCCTTGCAGTGGGTTTGCCTGACGGACAAATGGGGAATTCAGAAGTTGGTCATACCAATCTTGGCGCAGGAAGGGTTGTTTACCAGGATCTTGTTAAAATTAATCTAGCTGTCTCAGAAGGTACATTAGCCAGGGAAAAGGCGCTGACCGAAGCTCTGACATATGCGAAGACAAACAACAAAAAGCTACATTTTATCGGTCTGGTATCTGACGGCGGTGTGCATTCACACATCGAGCATCTCAAAGGACTATGCAAAATTGCGGCAGATCAGGGACTCGACAAAGTCTTCGTTCATGCATTTACAGACGGAAGGGACTGTGATCCGAAAAGCGGCTTGGGATTCCTGACAGATTTGAAGGATACCATGAGCAAAACTACCGGCAGGCTGGCGAGTGTGACTGGTCGTTATTATGCGATGGATCGTGATAAAAGATGGGAGCGGGTTAAGCTTGCGTACGATGCGATGGTACATGGTGAAGGAAAGAGGGTCGCGGAAATGGAAGTGCTAAAAGCTGTACAAACGTCCTATGAAGAAGGGGTAACCGACGAATTCATCACCCCAATTATCGCAACGGACGCATTGGGTGAGCCTATTGCGGTAATAGAAGACGGTGATGTAGTGTTATGTTTTAACTTCCGTACAGATCGCGGAAGGGAAATTACGGAGGTCCTTACCCAACAGGATTTTCATGAGCAAAACATGCACAAGCTGAATTTGAAATACATTACAATGACGAATTATGACGATACTTTCAAAGGTGTGGATGTCATTTTCGATAAGGACAATCTGAATAATACACTTGGAGAAGTGTTGGAAGCGGCTGGCAAAAAGCAGATTCGTATTGCGGAAACTGAAAAATATCCGCATGTTACGTTCTTTTTTTCCGGCGGAAGAGAGAAGCCATTTGAAGGCGAGAGCAGACTTCTCTGCCCATCCCCGAAGGTGGCCACTTATGACCTTCAACCGGAAATGTCAGCTTTTGGTATTCGTGATTCAATTATTCCGGAACTGGAAAAAGAGGAAGTTGATTTCGTTTGTCTGAATTTTGCAAATCCTGATATGGTGGGTCACACAGGTGTTTTTGAAGCTGCTGTTAAAGCATGTGAAACAGTAGACCAATGTGTTCAGGCAGTTGTGACAACCGGTCTCAATCATGGATACTCTTCCATTATCATCGCTGATCATGGCAACTCGGATTATATGTCAAATGACGACGGCTCGCCAAACACCGCCCACTCATTAAATCTGGTGCCTTGTATATTGGTTGATAATAGTTATCAAATGCCTATTAACGATGGAAAACTAGCAGATATCGCTCCTACAATTCTGGCTTTAATGGATATACCAAAGCCAGAAGAAATGACGGGGACCAGCATTCTTTAAACTTAACATTTGTAAATCTTGTTGCCTACGGAGAGCTTTAAACAGCTCTCTGTTTTTTTAAATATGAGTTGCTTGACTACAAGGATATTCGTCAGAAATTTTGTGTTCGCCTTTTTGGCGTGCTTTGTGCTTTTCGGTTGTGATGAACGCAAAACCGATGAAAGGAATGAAAAGGCCTACTACGACTTGCGGGGTTTTGTAGAAGATCAGATTGTTTACCTGAAAGAAAAAAAGCCACAGGTAACAAAAACGGCAAAGCTGGACGGAGAGGCACAGACGATACAGTCAGCAGAAATTGACTGGGATAAAGAATTTGGCCTATTTCTTCAAGCAGATATTAACAAGCCTTCCTATGCGCAGAGCTATGACGTTGTACGCAAGGATTCAGCCACATTTGAATACAGATTAAAGCAAAATGCAGATCTCCCGGTTCGCTATCTCAAAATAGTTGTTGATACTCTTTTAAAATCTCCGGTTCGTGTCACAGCCATAATCCAATCCAAAAACCGGATTTACGAGTCGGAGAAAAACATCGAATTGACTTATTCCCGGAAAAACAATCTTCCGCAAATCTCTTTTTACTTGGTAAGCGGTTACCAAAAGCTAATCTTTATGGAGCCCAAATCCTTCAGCATAACTTCAAAAATAGGACAATAGCGGGTTCCTGATGGCGTCCACTCTGTACGCTTACACCATAATTTGGGTAAACATTACCCAAATGCAGCGCTGTATAAATCAACCAAGCTGGGTTTTGCGAGATTGTATCGCTCGGAAAAATATCTCCAAAAAATACTAAAATACCGGCATTGGTGCATATTTATAGCACTATTTCGAGAAATGTAATTTGCGTATATTCCCTCTTTCTGATTGTGCATTGAAATTCGGCATAGTATTGGATGAATCTGTAATGAAACCATGTAGACCCGGACTTACCAGTCAACATGTAAACTAAATCATAAATAAACTTAACATTCAATGCAACAAGAACAGAAAAATAAGCAAAGCATAGCCTGGGCGATGGTAGTTGTCCTTGGGCTAGCAACAGCCATGTTTGGCTACTTGTTTACGACTCAAAAACAAGAGTTGACACAGCAGGAATCGATGGTAGTTGAAAAGGCAAGAGAGTTGGCTGTAACCAAAACTAAATTGGATTCGATTTCCACAGTTCTTGATTCGAAGATCGCCGAAGTAGAAAGATTGGGCGGAGATATCACTGAACTGACGAAAATGAAAGAGAAACTGGAAGCTGATAAAGTGGCTTTCAGCAGAAGCAGAAGAGTTGAGACGAACAAATACCTGGGTAAGATCAAGGAATATGAAAAATTCCTGACTGAGAAGGATGAAATGATCGCTCAACTGAAAGCTGAAAACGAGCACCTGGTAGCTTCCAACGATTCTTTAAGCACACATGTTGGTACATTGACCAGCGAACGTGAGAGACTGGTTCAGCGTCAGACTGAGCTTACTGACTCGGTTGTAACTTTCACTGCGGCTAACAGGGAGTTGAGTGACAAAGTCAGCAAAGCAGCTGCATTGAGAGCTCAGAACCTTAAAATCCTGACCGTTAATTCAAGAGGCAAGGTGAAAGACAAAGAAGAATATAAAGGCAAAAAAGTTGACAAGCTGAAACTTGTTTTCAACCTGCCGGAAAATGAGCTTACCGCTCAGGAATCAAAAGATATCTATGTAAGAGTTTTGGATCCACAGGGAGCTGTTATTGCTGATGATGCAACGGGATCAGGCGAGTTTGAAGTGGATGGAGCACCATCTAAGTTCACAACCCGCGAGTCGGTAGCATTTCAAAATAACAACCAAAAAGTTGAGATGCTGTACGATAACGCTTCTCAATTCCGCCCTGGAAAATATAATGTAGAGTTATATGCTGAGGGTTACAAAATTGGAGGTGGTAATTTTACCATCAAATAAGGTTACAACTTCACACCATGCATAGCTATGAAGGCGGCCGGTTTATATCGGCCGCTTTTTTCGTATTTAATTCCATAGAATCTATTTATTCTGCTCCTTGATCACACCGATGTATTGCTGTAACAATTCGCCGTTTTCTGGGGCAGGGTATGACATCTTCATATTTTTCAGCTCTTCCTGAATAATTTTCGCTACACATAGCCTCATATTTTTCTTATCGTCGGCCGGAACTACATACCAGGGCGCTTTTTCGGATGCAGTTGCGTTAATGCACTCTTCGTAAGCATTCATGTATTCATCCCATTTGGCCCGCACTTTTACATCCTGCTCGTCGAATTTCCAGTTTTTGGAGGGATCCTCAATGCGCTCGATTAACCGCTCAGCCTGTTCTTCTTTTGAGACGTTCAGAAAAAACTTGATAACCCTGATGCCATTGCGATAGAGATATTTTTCGAGATGACGGATATCAGAATACCGATGTTTCCAAACTTTGTCCAAATCCTCTGTAAGTTCAAGAGGTAATTTTTGAGATTCTTTCAAAATATCCGGCTCGACCTTCACAACCAACACTTCTTCGTAGTAGCTACGGTTGAAAATGGTGATTGTGCCTCTTTGTGGCAACACTTGATTGGTACGCCATAAAAAATCATGGCTTAGTTCGGTTTCGGTAGGTCTCTTGAAAGAATGGATCTTGATACCCACTGGATTGACGCCCGCAAGAACATGCTTGATCGTTCCGTCTTTTCCAGCCGCGTCCATCGCTTGGAATATAACAAGCAGACCGTAGCGATTGTGGGCATACATCAGCGTTTGAAGTTCGTCCAGTGCCTCAGCCTGTTCTCTTTGCTGCGCCTCATAATCTTCCTTATTGTCATAAATATCTTTAAAACGGGTCTTTGTTTTGCTGATGTCAAATTTCTTGGTGCCGTCTACACGGAAGTCTGCGGGATCGAAGTCTTGCATTTTGAGAGCGGTTTAAGGTTGAATGTCAACACGGTTTGTCTGTAAAAATTTCACAAGTTTCGTAAATGCGCGGGCCCTGTGACTAAGCTGCGATTTTTCTTCCAATGTCATTTCCGCAAATGTTTTTTCATAACCATCAGGAACGAACACAGGATCATAGCCAAAGCCATTTGTGCCCCTTTTAGCGGAAATAATGTTGCCCTGAACAATTCCTTCAAACTGATGAAATGTTCCATCTAAAACCAGGGTAATGACAGTAACAAAACGTGCGCTCCTGTCGGTAAAAGCAGAAAGCTTTTGAAGTAGTAATGCTATATTATCTTCAGAGTCGCGCTGCGGCCCGGCATACCTTGCCGACATGACGCCAGGCTCGCCATTTAATGCACTTACTTCCAGTCCGGTGTCATCCGCGAAACAGTCTATTCTGAAATTTTTATGCACGTAAGCAGCCTTTCCATATGAATTTTCGGAAATCGTATCATAGGGTTCGGGAATGTCAGTTTCGCAGCCGATATCAGCCAGCGTGACAAGCTCGAACTGATCGCCCAGGAGCGCTTGTATTTCGGTGAGCTTGTTTAGATTATTTGTAGCGAAGCAAAGTTTCATAAAATGCACAAGTGAATATCGGCGCATTTTACACAAAAAAACGGCCACTCTTGTGAAGCGGCCGTTCAAATTTTATATTGATTACCTTGATGGAGGGGCAACCGGAGGAGCTGCCGGAGTGGCTGGTCCTTTTGAAAAATCGATCAATTCCATTTCAAACTGCAATACGGAGTTCCCTGGGATCGGACCGTAAGCTTCCGGCCCGTAAGCAAGTCCCGAAGGAATTATCAGAAGGCCTTTTTCCCCTTTTTTCATCAGCATGATACCTTCTTCCCAACCAGGGATTACCATCCCCTGGCCAACCTGAAGATCCAGGGGTTTTCCCTGATTTTTAGAACTGTCAAACTCTTTCCCGTCAAGGAATTTTCCCGTATAATGAACTTTCACATTATCTCCCGACACCGGACTTGCTCCTGTACCCTCTGTTTGTGGCACATAGACCAGTCCTGATGCAGTTTTTCTGGCTTTGCCGGCCAGGTTATTTTTTGCCAGGAAGTTATCGATCACTTTCGCATCGATACCTTTTTGTTTACTGCCTGCTTCTGCCTGTTGCTTCTGGAATTCTTCCGAAGTCAAAACGCTCAATACTTTCACGGTGAAGCTGATCTCCGAGCCTTTTTTGATCATCGGAGGCATTGGCTGCATCATCTTGGCAAATAATGTATCTGCATTGATCATGAATTTCGCGCTGTCGCCAGTCGCCAGCATTGCAAGACCTTCTTCAAAACTACCTTTGAAAGGAGGCGCCTGCAAAACCATTTTCACTGGATTACCTTCCTTGTAAGTATCCCTAAGTGTTGAATCAGTACCATTTTTCAAAACAAGATGGAAAGACATGATATCTCCAAGCTTCGCTTTTCTGGCGTCGTCTTCATGGTCGAAGATCTGGTATTTAAGGCCGCTGTCCGTAACCTGCGTCCGGTATTTGTTGCAGGAAGCTGCCAGGATAGTTATGCCCATCGCATAACCGATTGTTTTAAGATTCATTTGATTGTGTTAATTATGAGATACTTGTGAATTTGATATATCAATTTAAGTTTAGTCAACGCTTAAAAGGGCCTGTTCGTATAATGGAAGTATGCTTAAAAAATACTCAACTGTTTCATTTACTGACTGTTCTGATCTTCCTCCGCTGGCATTTTTATGCCCACCTCCATTAAAATGTGCACTCGCCAGATCTCGCACCGAGAACGAGCCAACAGACCTGAAAGAAATTTTAATTTCTCCCTTTCTTTCAATAAACATAGCCGACATGACCACGTTCTCCACCTGAAGCCCGTAATTCACTATACCTTCCGTTTCGCCGGTACTTGAATTGAATTTCTGCAACTCTGCCTCCGTCAATACCATGTAAGCAGTGCGGTATTTTGGAATAACAACTAGTTTTTGAGAAAGTACGTACCCCAAAAATTGAAGCCTCGACAGGGGTGCATTGTCATAAATCAGCCTGTGTACCCTGCTTGAATCAAATCCCGTGTGCATCAGATCCGCTACCGCAAGGTGAACGTCGGCAGTTACATTCGCGTGCCGGAATGAACCTGTGTCGGTCATAATGCCGGCATATAGATATTCAGCCATCGGGATATCGAATATTTGCCGGGCGGGCGCGTCAGCTTCCAGTTCTTTTATAAGTGCGTAAATAAGCTGCGCCGTTGCAGCTGCGTTGGTATCCCAAACCATCCATTTCGCAAAATGCTCCGGTTCGAGGTGATGATCGATCATTAATTTGGGGGCAGGGGCGTCCTGAACTACTTTCCCAAGATCTTTCAGGCGGGATAGGGCCGAGAAATCCAGACAGCATATTAATGTGGCTTCCTGAATTTTTTGTTTGCATTTATACTGGTCTGCGGCTTTTTCATAAACCAGTACAGAGTTCGGACCAATCATCCATCGCAGGTTCGCGGTGTATTCGGTAGGGCTTATAACGGTTACATCATGGCCCTTTTTTACCAGATAGCTTGCCCACCCAAGCGATGATCCCAGTGCGTCGGCATCAGGGTCGCGGTGCATCGTGATGATGATTTTTTGGGGAAGTGATAAAAAAGAGCTTAGCTCTTTAACAGTTTGATTCACAGTTATTTGTTTCGAAAAGGGGAATTCCGCGACGCATATAAGCCCACAAAATTAACAAAACTGTTGGTATTTGCTTAATCCTGACTGCGAAAGGCTTGGTATACATTGCCTTTTAAGCATTTGAGAGCATAGTTGCCGAACTATCAGGGATATAAATTGAAAAATAGTAGTTTTGCAGGAAATTAATTTAGCTTTTGAGTATGTCAACGAATAAAACATTCACAATGATTAAGCCGGATGCCGTACAGGACGGTCACTCGGGATCTATTATCAAGATGATTGAGGCGGCGGGATTTCGTATTGTTGCCTTAAAAAAAACACAACTTACCCCTGAACGCGCAGGTCAGTTTTATGCTGTTCACAAAGACCGCCCGTTTTACGACGATCTTTGCAAGTATATGTCTTCTGGACCTATCGTTCCAATGATCCTTGAAAAGGAGAATGCGGTGGCCGACTTCCGCACCCTGATCGGGGCAACTAACCCGGCCAATGCAGATGAAGGAACGATCCGGAAATTGTTTGCAAAATCAATCGAAGCAAATGCAATTCATGGTTCTGATTCTGATGAAAATGGAGAGATCGAAGGCAATTTCTTTTTCGCCCATATCGAGCAGTTCTAATTAAGAAGACCATAAAAAAGCCCGGCAAATCTGTTTTGCCGGGCTTTTTTATGGTCTTCCTGAATCATTTGATCACTACTACCACACTGTCGATCACGTGGATCACGCCATTATCTGCATTTACATTCGGGATCACAACGTCTGATTTATTCACCGCGATAACACTGTCTGTTTTAGTGATGACCAGATTTGCCTTGTTCAGGGCAGGATGATCCCCGACTTTCAGATCAGCTGCTTTTGTCCTGTTTTTGATAATATGATTTTGAAGGAAATACTTCACGGAGTCATCCGGGATCACGGATGAACTGAAAATGTTCGCTTTGCCGAAAGCATTATTATCAGGGGCAAAAACGGTAAGATTATCCGTTCTCAGCGCATCAGTCATTTTTGCGCGTATCATAATGTCTTTAAGTATGCTGAACTGGCCGTTTTCAAGAATGACATCAGCTATAGTTTTAGGTTTTACCAAGTCATCGCTATTCTCTTTGCATGAGAATACAGTTGCCGAAACCAATGTTGCAATCAAAAAAAATGTCGCCCAACGCCCTACAAAACGGTTTTTTTTCATAGCTTTCCAAATCGTTATTTTTTGTAAAACTAATGGAAAATGTATTTTAACTGCATTTTGCCGGCAATTTTTTAATCCTAATCCCCAAACAAAAATGTTAAAAACAAGACAACTGCTTCTCATTTGCTGCGCCATTCTATTCGTCAATTCCGCGTTCCTGGCGACGCAGGAAAACGGTGATCCACAGGTGAAAAAACCTGTTAAGCTATTTAATGGAAAAGATTTGAGCGGCTGGAAAATCAATGGTACCGAAAAATGGTATGTCGAAAAAGGCGAGCTGGTTTGCGAAAGCGGACCCGACAAACAATATGGTTATCTGACCACCGACAAATTTTACAAAAACTTCGACCTTTCGCTGCAGTTCAAACAGGAGGCAAATGGAAATAGCGGCGTTTTCTTCCGTTCGACGGTCGACGGTACCAAAGTTTCCGGCTGGCAGGTAGAGGTAGCCCCACCAAATCACGACACCGGTGGCATTTACGAATCATATGGCCGCAACTGGCTCGTTCAGATCCCGGAAGAAAAGGAAGGTTTCCTGAAAATGGGCGAATGGAACACGTTGCGGATCCGAGCGGTAGGCGACAAAGTGCAGACCTGGCTGAATGGTAATGCAATGGTCGATCTGGATGATGCGAAGATCGGTGCAGGAAATGGTTCGATCGCATTGCAGATTCACGATGGCGGTGGTATAAAGGTGCGCTGGAAAAATATCATGCTGGAAGAGCTGTAAGCTTTTTCATTCCTGTGCCGGTGGGATTCATTCCGCCTAGCTGACAGTTCGTCGGAAATACCTAACAAACAGGCTTCATGGAAAATAGATTTGTGTCAATTATAACGCAATCTGTTAGCCATGAAGCTTTTTTATGTGTCATCAGCTCATCGGGACATAATAGTAAGCCAAACCTATACGAACAAAAGGGTTATGTATGAACGAGAAAAGAACAAAGACGCTGCGTATGACTGCCGCATCGCTTGACGGCAGGGATTTTAGCAACATGGATCTGGAAAATGCCGATTTTAGCTTTTCGAGCTTAAAGGACATCAATTTCGACGGGGCTAATCTTCGCAACGCTAAACTTCGTTTTTCAGCCCTTGACCGAACCACATTCCGAAATGCGGATCTGCGAAATGCGGATCTTAGTTTCAGTAGCCTTTGCGATGTTGATTTGAGCGGAGCAAAAGTAGAGGGCGCTAATTTTAGTTTCACTTCACAGGAAAAATCCTTTAACTGGCAGGATTTCAGTCTGATAGCTATTATTCAGAGCCAAAGCTGGATCGGCACCCTGGCAGCGGCTTTTCTGGGTGCAGTAGTCTTGTATGGCTTTAATGCAATAGCCTATTTTACAGCCGAGCTGTCCTTCACCGAAGAGCCCGTCCGTCTGGCTTTTTACAAATACCTGGTAGTCCTCAATATAGCTACCGGTGTGTTTACAATCCTTGTTACTCAGGGGCTCACAACCTGGCTCGATTTCATTATCAAGAGCCTGCTTGCCAAACACCTGATCCTTTCGATCACGGTGTTTTTGTTTGATACCCTGCTGGCACTGGGTATACACCATTTGTTTGCAACCCATATTGTAAGCGAGTATGTGATGCAATATCCGGACGAACCCTCGCAAAATGCGCCCTGGTACTGGTATGCCTGGGTACCGGTGGCGATTGCCAATGTTTTTTACTTCTTAAGAAGGAAAGGCCAGCAACTCTCCCGAAAGATCTCTGATCAGGAATATCAATTGTTGAATCTCGAAAAGCTTAAAACACGTGCCGAGCTGGACGCCTTGCAGGCGCGTATCAACCCTCACTTTCTTTATAATTCATTGAACAGCATTGCCAGCCTGGTACATGAAGATCCCGACAAGGCGGAGGAAATGACATTGCTGCTTTCCAAATTGTTCAGGTACACAACCGGCCGGAAAACGAACGATTATTTTGACACAATAGAAAACGAGCTGGAAATGGTGGAAACCTACCTGCAGGTAGAGAAAGTGCGTTTCGGGACAAGGCTGAGGTTTAGCGTTGAAGTAATGAAGGAAGAATTGAGGCAATTACAGGTTCCCAAATTTATTTTGCAACCTATTGTGGAGAATGCGATCAAGCACGGTATTTCGCATATGGCGGAGGAAGGAAATATTGTGGTTAGGATATATGAAGAAGAATCCTGGCTGCATCTTTGCGTACACGATAACGGTCCGGCATTCCCCGAAACAATGGGAGCCGGCTACGGGATCAGGAGTATTCAGGATAAATTGAAACTGCTTTATGGCGACAATGCCCGGCTTGAACTCCACAATGAGCCCAGCAAGACCGTCAATATTGCGATCCAAAAATCAGTAATGGGACAACACCAAAATTTTAGTCATGCAGTTTCCTCTTAAAACCATATTGATCGACGATGAGCCGCTGGCATTAAGCCGTTTGCGAAGATTGCTGGACAAGCATTCGGACGTTTTTAATATTGTTTCCGAAGCAAAAAATGGAGCGGAAGGTTTGATCGAGATCAACAGGCACAGCCCGGATGTTATTTTTCTGGATATTGAAATGCCGCTTCTGAATGGTTTTGAAATGCTTTCCAAACTCACCAAAATGCCGCTTGTTGTATTTTCAACGGCTTACGATCAATATGCGATCAGGGCTTTTGAAGAGAATTCAGTTGACTATCTTTTAAAACCTGTTGAAAATGACAGGCTGCTTAAAACGATCGACAAGATCCGGAATATTACCAAAGCGGGGACGAGCAGCACAGGAAATGTGAACCCGTACTCCGAGAACCTGCTGAGGTTACTGGAAGAAATGAAGCCTAAAAAGGAAATATTTTCACTTTCAGTCAAATCGGGCGATCGGATTTTGCTGATCCCGATGACAGAAATTACCCATTTTGAAGCGGAAGAAAAATATGTGTTCCTCAATACGCTGGACGGACAGAAATACCTTCTCAATTACACTCTGACTTCACTTGAAGAAAAGCTTCCCAAGCATTATCTGCGCATCAGCAGAGCAGGCATCGTCAACTCCCATCATATCAAAGAAATCCAGAAGCATTTCAATGGAAAGTATGTGATCGTACTACGTGACCGAAAGGCTTCACAGGTTACGAGCGGCAGCACTTACGGGGATGCGATACGTCATCTTCTTGATAATTAATACGCTTATCACCATTCGTTTATTAAGAATTATTGATTTTGTATAGGCAATACTTATTCCTAAATTGCGCCCTCGTTTACAATTTTGATAAATTTCAAGCGTGTAATCTTCTGTTTATCAGTCGGTTTATTGTAATTCAGGATACAATCAAAATAGATTTTTTTCCGGATTCCGGCACAAAATCTGCTTACTCAGCGTACAGGTTATTAGTTAAGTGATTCCTGAAAGACTGAGGATGTTGATTTTTTGCCTGAATTGATAAGATCCTTTGATATTGTTCAATTGTTTTGTTAAAAAAGGTTAAAGGGAGTCAGGAGTAATGAAGGAGCTCATTGATGCGGGCAATCTGCCAAAGCACATCGCCGTTATCATGGACGGTAACGGAAGGTGGGCTCAAAACCAGGGCGCAGCCCGGGTTTTTGGCCATCGCAATGCAATTAAGGCAGTTAGGGAGGTGACGGAAGGCTGCGCTGAACTCGGGGTATCATGTTTGACACTCTATGCATTTTCGACCGAGAACTGGGCCAGACCGGAGTTCGAGGTCAGGGCTCTGATGGAACTATTGGTGCAATCTATCCGGAATGAACTTCCTACAATGCTTAAGAATAAGGTGAAGCTGGACACCATTGGCGATACAGAAAGCCTGCCAAGGAGTTGTCAGCGGCAACTTGCCGAAGCTATCGAAGCCACGCGGGAAAATACCGGTCTTAACCTGATCCTTGCTTTGGGATATAGCGGTAAATGGGACATTACCCAGGCAGCGAGAAAAATTGCAGAAGATGTTCAGAAAGGAACTTTAATTCCCGGTGAAATCAGCGAAGAGTTGCTTTCATCCAGGCTCGCGACCGGTAACAGACCGGAAGTGGATTTGATGTTGCGTACCGGCGGCGATCACCGGATCAGTAATTTTCTTCTCTGGCAACTGGCTTATTCCGAATTGTATTTTTATGAAAATCTTTTTTGGCCTGATTTCCGTCGGGAGCATTTATATGAGGCGATCCTTTCTTATCAGAACAGGGAACGAAGATTTGGGAAAACAGGCGAACAAATAAAAGCGAATAGTGCTAAGTAGAACAATATGAACCTTCTTACCAATTTGAATAAATCATTAGCACATCTGAAATGTCTTACTGCATTGCTGCTGATCTGCTCCTGCGTATCTGTGAATGCGCAGCGGGTAGGTATCGGTGCAACTAGCCGGCCTGCCGCAGCCGCAGCCGCCAGTGTGATGGACCCCGCCAATCCGAAAGAATACACGATCGCTGAGGTAACGGTCTCGGGTACCCAGTTTCTGGACCCCAATTCCATGATATCTATTTCAGGTTTAAAGCCAGGGGACAAAATCCGTCTTCCAGGACCTGCTATTCCCTCGTCAATCAAAAGAATGATGGACTTCGGTACTTTGGATGACGTTGAGATTTTGTACACAAAGATTGAAGCTGAAAAAATATGGCTGAACATCCATATTAAAGAAAGGCCACGTCTCTATAAGGTGTCGTTTTCAGGAATCCGCAAAGGGGAAAAAGAGACATTGAATGATAAGGTTAAGTTGATCAAAGGCCGGGTAATTACGCCGACAGTGATCAAGAATACTCAGCTCGTTATCAAAAAATATTATATGGATAAGGGTTTTTACTACACCAAAGTAAAGGTGTTGCAAATCCCTGACTCTACCCGCGGACAGGCAACTCTTAATTTTACTATTACGAAAGGTAAAAAAGTTAAGATCCAGAAAATAAACATCGAAGGAAATACCGATATCAGTGACAAAACATTGAAGCGGAAAATGAAGGGTACAAAACAGAAAAGAATTGGCAGGCTCTTCAACCCATCTAAATACATTCCAAAAAAATACGAGGAAGACAAGGAAAAGCTTATCGCTTTCTATCGCAAAAATGGTTACCGCGACGCTACCATCGAATTCGATACAATCAAGAACGGGGAAGAAACCATTAGTATTGATCTCAAAATCGAGGAAGGTACCAAGTATTTCTATCGCGATATCACCTGGTCGGGCAATTATCTGTATACGTCCAAATACCTGGGTGAGCGCCTGGGTATCAAAAAGGGCGATGTATATAACCCGGAGGAGCTCGATAAAAAGATCAACGGTATTCCGGGAGGTGACGTGAGTTCGATTTACATGGACGACGGTTATCTGTATTTTCGTATTGAACCTACTGAGAAAGCTGTGGAGGGCGATTCGATAGATGTTGAGCTTCGGATGTTTGAAGGAAAGCAGGCTACGATCAACCGGATCTTGCTGAACGGTAATACTAAAACAAGTGACAGGGTTGTTTTGCGAGAGCTTTTTACATTGCCAGGGCAAAAATTCAGCAAAACTGAAATTATCAATACGCAGCGGCAACTCTCTCAAATGGGATATTTTGACCCTGAAAAAATTCAGATCAACCCGATTCCAAATCAGTCAGACGGCACGGTTGATATTGAATATACAGTAGAAGAAAAACCATCTGATCAAATCGAATTATCAGGAGGCTGGGGAGGTTATATTGGTTTTGTAGGAACTTTGGGACTTGTCTTTAATAATTTCTCCCTTAAAAACATACCGAACCGTGAAACCTGGCGGCCACTTCCTTCCGGCGACGGACAGAAATTGTCACTCCGCTTCCAGGCGAATGGAAAACAATATCAAACCTATTCGATGTCTTTCAGCGAACCGTGGCTTGGAGGTAAAAAACCTATCAACTTTGGGGTATCTCTCCAGCGCACAGTTTATCGCCTTACCGACCCGAGCGCAATGTTCGGTATCGGCGGCCTGAACGGCGGGGGCGGGCGGCTTAGCTATCGTGGAGGATACTATAACAATGGGATAACGGTCTCATTGGGCCGTCGTTTAAAAGAGCCTGATCGTAACCTGGTTATGACACACTCATTGTCGTACCAGCGATATCGCCTGGATGATCTTGACATCTTTGGCATAGGATACACCAACGGTAATTCCAACAACATTTCCTTTAATACGACGATCTCGAGAAATACCCTGAGTGATTTCCAATTCCCGAGAAACGGAAGTAATATTTCATTGAGTGCCACAGTTACTCCTCCGTATTCAGCTTTCCGGAAAAAGGAGTTTGCTGACAAAACCGATACTTACCGCTGGGTTGAATACCATAAATGGATGTTCGATGCGAGCTATTACGCGACCATCACAGGTAAGCTGGTATTGAGCACCCGGGCACACATGGGTTTCCTTGGGAACTATGACAAGACTGACACTTACAGTCCGTTTGGTAGGTTTATTGTCGGTGGATCAGGGCTAGCCGGACAAGGGACTTTTTCGCTCGCTGATCAGGATATTATCGGTTTGCGCGGTTATGAGGATCAAAAAGTGGGTCCTATTACGCAACAGGGCCGGCCAGCATCTGGCGGCGGGGTTGTGTATAACAAATATGTACTCGAGCTTCGTTATCCTGTTTCGCTTAATCCGCAAGCGACCATTTTCATCCTTGGTTTTGCTGAGGGGGGAAATAACTGGCGCAGCTATAAGGAATTTAACCCGTTCGATTTGAAAAGATCGGCTGGTGTAGGAGCGAGGATCTTTATGCCGGCATTTGGTCTTCTCGGTATCGACTGGGGTTATGGGTTTGATAAAATTCAGGGACAATCGAAGCCAAGCGGGGCTCAGTTCCATTTTACGATCGGGCAACAAATCAGATAATATTCTCCTGACAGTTTCGTTAAGAAGTTTGCAAATTATTAGCAGCTTGACATGAAGAAGTTTTTAATTTTACTAGTTTTGTCAATTCTATGGCGGTCAGAGGCTAATGCTCAGAAGATTGGGTATACTGACATGGAGTTCATAACCAGTAAAATGCCCGAGTATCAGGCTGCACAGGCGGAGATGAAAAAATTCTCTGAAAAGTGGGCCAAGGAAATTCAGGATAAGTTTGCTGACATCGATCGCATGCAGCGGGCATATATGGCAGAGGAGATCCTGCTCACCGAGGAGTTGAAAAGAAAACGACAAAGTGAGATAAAGGAAAAGGAGCTGGAAGCGGGCGAGTATAACAGTAAGATTTTCGGCATGGACGGCCTGATGTTCCAGAAGAAAAAGGAACTCATGAAACCTGTACTTGAAAAAGTGCAGCGTGCCGTTACCAAAGTATGCAGCCAGCGTCGGCTCGATTTTATGTTTGACAAATCCAGCGATGTTGGAATGCTTTACACAAATCCCAAGCACGATTATTCAGATTACGTGATGGAGGAGTTGGGCATAGACCCGAAAGCGAATAAAGCGTCAGCAAACGAAAAAGCAGATCAATCGGCCAACGTGCCGGCCAGTACCTCACCAAAACAAAAGAGTACAACTAGTAAACTTAAATAAGTAACAAAGCAATGAAACAAAAATTGATGGCTTTTTTGGTCGTGATGACCATAATCACCACCCCTCTTCTGGCTCAAACTACCCCTGCAGGCGGACTAACCAAAATAGGCTATACCAATGTCGATTATATAATTGCTAAGCTTCCTGAAAGCAAAGTGATGCAAAATCAACTTGAAGTCACAAAAGCGCAGTTGGATAAAGCGCTTGGAGAAACTTATAAAGAGGCGCAGGATAAGTATGAGGCTTACCAAAAGAATGGTGCTAATATGACCGATGTGATTCGTGCGGACAAGGAGAAGGAGTTGGCAAATCTGCAAACACGTATTCAGGAAATGCAGACGAATGCACAAACTTCACTGCAAACGAAGCAGCAGCAGCTTTTGGAACCAATCCTGACAAAGGTTAATAATGCAATACAGGAAGTAGGTAAAGAAAACGGCTTTTTGTATATCCTGAACATGGACGCAGGAGCAAATTCGACACCTATCATTCTCTTTGCCGCTTCTGAGGAAAATAATGCTACTCCTTTGATCCTTAAAAAGTTGGGTGTTGATCCTGATAAAGTAGATGCAGCGCCGGCAGCAGCGACTCCTGCCAAGCCAGCAACTACTGCCCCTGCAACGACTCCTGCTGCAACCCCCAAGAAAAAATAATAAGTCACATTTGAACTTAAAAAACCGGAGAACAGTCTTTTAAACGGCTGTTCTCCGGTTTTTGTATATAAGAATGGAGCTGGCAAAAGCGTTAACTTAACTTTTGTTACATGTTTAAGACGGACGGTTTATTTGAAAAATACAATTCGTAATTCCTGCAAATGCGAATGAAAGCGTTGTTTCATTTTTGTATCGATTGACAGCGCTTTCTATACAGGATTTAGTAGTTTTGCGTTTAAATTCAGTGTTCTTCTCAACAAGGGATAAATTATATTTTTGACATCATGCTCATAAAACATATTCATAAAATACTGATACTTCTGACAGTTGCTTTAATCGCATCAGGTGCACAAGGACAGGACAATATGAAGAATACCTCAACTGGCCCGTTGCAACTGGTATTTCCTTCGGAATCAGAATGGAACGTTTTATATGAGGGAAAAGAAATCAACTTTCATCTTCAGGTAAGGGGCGGTAAAGGTGATTCGATCCGGTATAACGCTGTAAGCGGGCTCACAAAGGAGATGAAATTTGACTCGCTCGGGCATTTTATATGGACCCCTGGATTTGAGGTTGCCGACAGGATCAATACTACAAAGTCCTTTCCGATCGTATTTGAAGCCCAAAGTGCAACCGGTGAAAGTGTTTCTCGCGAAGTGGTATTCAAAGTAAACCACGTCAATAGGCCCCCTCAAATCGATGAGCTTCACCCATTCTATGTCCAGTATAAGACACAGAATGTTTATAAAATAGATATGGGCGCAGTGCGAGACCAGGATGCGGATCCGATTGTATTTGTGCCAATACTGGAACAAATGCCCGAGGGGATGAAGTTGACAGCTGCTGGCGAGATCACCTGGGAGCCCTCGATCGCTCAATTTAGTATACTTAAGAAGGGCCCTCGCTACGTGGAGTTCTATGTGGAGGACCAACCGTCAAAGGCAAGAACAAAGGGTCGTCTGAAATTAGATGTGACTCAGATGGACCTGGCCCCGGATTTTACAATTATACCACAAAATTCAATCGTTAAAAGCGCAGAGAACAACAGGATTAACCTGCGGTTTACATTGTCGGATCCAAATGGTGAAGATGATATTACTGCATTTAACTTTGTGTCTGAAAACAAAAAGGTACCTGTAGAAGCGTTGATAAAAAATACACCGACCAGTTACGAGTTCATCTGGGAGCCGGGTTACGATTTTGTCAAGGATCCGCTGGATACAATCGCTTTCAACATTACATTCTACGTGCTCGACAAAGCTCAAAACAAAAAGGAGCGGAGCGTTAGGTTTGTGATAAAGAATACGGTTGATGAAAGCCTGCGTGACAACTACGTTTATAATCTTTATCGCGGTGCACTTGTAAATGCATGGGGTTTACTGGAGCAAATGACGGAGAAAGAAGGCCAGTTAAAAAAAGCATATACACGTGCGAAGAAAGGTAAGCGAAGCCGCTCACTTTTGAATGCATCTCTTGGAGCAACAACAGGCCTGGCGCCGGTGATAGCAAAGGATAGGCCGGACAGGAGAGGTTATATAACGACAATAGGCGGTACAACAGTAGCTACCGTAGGTACTTTGGAAGCTACGGAGGTTATTGGTAAATCGGTAAATGGATTGCTCGACCGCTTCAATTATGTAATGCAGAAGAAGAATGAGCTGCAAAATAAAGGGGATGTTTTTGCACGTGAATATGGGCAGAAATCTGCACGACGCCATCCGGACTTTATTCGCAAATTAGACGAATTTAAGTCGCTGATGAACCTAAGTGGGTTAGTTGCCCTTGAATTGGATGCGCGGTGGGAGAATAAGAAAGAAGCGACTGATACTGCCTTGAAAAAGACCTTTAAGGATTTTGTTCCTTTCACGCAGGATGAAAATTGAGCGGTAACAAAAAAGAGAGCTAAATGCTCTCTTTTTTGTCGTTATCATTTTCATTATTGATCTGCTCCTCCGGTGAGACCGGAACTTGCGAAACATCCGCAGAAGGCCCGAGTGTCGAAGAATAATCTGCGCCTGCCTCGTCCCTGCTCTCATTCTGATCACTTTCTTCCTCTTGGATAAGCCTTTCGTCTTCGACCGGGCCGTGAGAATGAAAGCTGCCCTGAAAAATGAGGATGCTGCAAACTCCTATGAAAATGCAGGAGTCGGCGATATTGAAAATGGGCGTTGAATAATACTGACCGCCCCAGAGAGGTACCCAATCAGGGATGAACCCCTCCCAAAAATCTACAAAGATCATATCAATAACCTGTCCATGGAACCACGGGGTAGGCGATCCGTAGGGTGCATTTTGCAGGAACACCCCGTAAAATGTACTGTCTATTACATTACCTACTGCTCCTGCGAGAATCATTGAAAGGGCCCAGAGCAACCCTTTGGAGGCGCCGGCGCGGGCAAGGTGAATCATATAACCTCCGATTGCGACCATTGCTACCAGCCGGAACAATGTCAGGAAAAGCTTTCCGTACTCGTGCCCCAGCTGCATACCGAACGCCATTCCGGGATTCAGCACATAGTGGAGTTTCAACCAGTTTCCTATCAATGCAATCTGGCCTGAAAAACCCGGCTCCATATATTTGTGGACCAGCAATTTTGATGTCTGATCAACCAGTATGAGCAGCAAGCTGAATAATAAGTAAGGGGCCGGATTTCTGGATTGGTTCATTCGGTATGGAAAACTATTGAAATTTAAAAACGTGAAAGTAACAAGTTCCTTATAAAGAACTGATTCCTCTTCTATGCAATTCACTCTTAACTAGTAAAAACTCTCTGCTGCTCTGCCCCGCAATGGAAGTGTTTTCTTCGGCCCGACGGATCAGATACGGCAATACCGCGTCTATCGGGCCATAAGGGACATATTTGGCAACATTATAGCCGGCTTTGGAAAGATTATACGAAATATTGTCACTCATTCCCAGCAGCTGGGCAAACCATATCCGTTCATCATTGTTGAGCAGATCAAGTTTTTTCATTTTCGATGCGCAGTACTGCGAGCTAAACTCATTATGCGTGCCCAGGCAAATTGCGATGTATTCTATATGTTCGAGGCAAAAGTCGATCGCAAGGTTATAGTCGTCGTCGGTAGCCTGCTTGGAAGCATGGATCGGATTGAAGTATTCATTTTCACGCGCCCGTAGTCGCTCTTTTTCCATATAAGCGCCTCTAACCAGCTTCCCGCCCAGCTGATAGCCTTTTTGCCTGGCTGTTAGATAGGCGGATTTTAGTGATTCAAGTGTTTCATGCCGGTAGAGCTGGTAAGTATTGTATACAATCGCTTTTTCCCGGTTGAATTTTTGCATCATTTGATAAGTAAGATCATCAATGATTCCCTGTATCCAGCTTTCTTCGGCATCGATAAAGATCCTGACATTCTTTTCGTGCGCGTGGGAACAAAGCTTTTCCACGCGCTGCTGAACCCGGATATAGGCAGCTTCCTCCTGATCCGACAACGCATCTTTGCGCTGAATTTTTTCCAGCAGGTCCGCGGAAGCTATCCCCGTTACCTTAAACACTGAAAATGGAATGCTTTTTGACCCGGCAGCTTTGTCGATCGTTTTAAAAATTTCGGCTGCTGTTGCATCAAAACTTGATTCATCATCCTCTCCCTCGACTGAATAGTCCAGAATAGTTCCTATTCCCGAATTACCCAGCTCAGCAATTGTCTGATCACATTCGCTAATTGTCTCACCTCCACAGAATTGTTCAAAAATGGTGACCCGGATGAGATTTTTTATAGGTAAGTTTAGTTTTAGTGCAAGCTTTATAAAAAAAGTGCCTAAATTTACCACTCGAGCCTGATTCATGAGGCTGAATAACCAGTATGTTTTCCGAAGTTTAGCGTCAGATTTAGAAGCGAAAGCAACGTAGGTGTCTTCAAAAAATACAGGTATTTGGTTTATCGGTGAAGAATCTGCCATTTTGAGTACACTTTTTCCCGGGTGGATTTTTATTAATCACAAGAGAAGGCTGTGTTCATTAAGAAGTTATTTGACTTTTATGGCATCAAATGTACGTCAATCCCGGAAATACGCATGAACTGCCGGGTCAAAATATTGCAATTATCTATTTTATTAAGGACAAGTTTTTGAATATGAATGCTTCTTTAGATATCCTTCCGCTCAGTAGTTGGATCAATACCGAAGGAAAACCTTTGGTAATCGCAGGGCCTTGCAGTGCAGAGACGGAGGACCAAATGTTAGAAACCGCAAGCCAGATTAAAGAGGAAGGTTTTGCGCATGTAATCCGTGCCGGTATCTGGAAACCAAGGACTCGTCCCGGAAGTTTTGAAGGTATGGGAGAAGCAGCGTTGCCCTGGTTGCAGGCTGTCAAAAAAGAGACAGGAATGCCTGTTGCAGTTGAAGTTGCTAACCCGCAGCATATTGAATTGGCACTTAAATATGGTGTGGATATTCTTTGGGTAGGCGCTCGCACCACTGTAAACCCGTTTAATGTGCAGGAACTAGCTGACGCATTGAAAGGAGTGGATGTACCTGTTCTTGTTAAAAACCCTGTTAACCCTGACCTGCAACTTTGGATCGGCGCTTTGGAGCGTTTGAACCAGGCAGGCGTGAAAAAGCTCGGTGCTATCCACAGAGGTTTTTCCAATGCTCAGGAAACTAAGTTCCGCAATTCTCCGATGTGGAATATCGCAATTGAATTGAAAACGCTTTTCCCTGAATTGCCGGTAATAGGTGATCCGAGCCACATGGCGGGAAAACGCGCTTACCTATATGAACTTGCGCAGCGCGCTCTGGATTTGCACTATGACGGTTTGATCATCGAATCGCACCGGGATCCTGATAAAGCCTGGTCTGATGCTTCTCAGCAATTGACTCCTGCTGCATTGGGACAAATGCTGCACGACCTGCACGTTCGGAAAGAATCTTATGGAAGTGACTACCAGTCTCAACTGGAAATTATCCGTGGAAAGATTGACCATCTTGATCGTGAAATGCTGGAAACACTGGCGCAACGTATGGCTTTGGTTGAGAAATTGGCCGAATACAAACGCGACAACAGCGTAGCTGCTTACCAGGTTGATCGTTTCCGTGAAGTGCTCGAAACACGCGCTGGATGGGGGAAAAGCATGAACTTGTACCCAAATCTGGTTGATGAACTATTCAAGCTGGTCCACATGGAATCTATCCGTAAGCAGACCGAGGTGATGAACCAGGTTAACGCTTAACGTAACTCTGTTATATGCAACAAAGGCTGTCCAATGGGCAGCCTTTGTTGTTTTAGGTAATCATAACCTTTTCATTTTTAATACTTTCTTTATCTCTGCTGCCCAAATCTCGTAGGCTTTTTCATTCAAATGCGTCTTATCAAAAGCGAATTCAGGTTTGAGACCAGTTGAATCGGCTATCTGCGGGTTCATGTCAATGTAGGTGATACGGTGTTCTTTGCAATATTCCACTAGAAACCGATTTAATTCCACTACTTCTGCCTTGCTGGCAGGATCATTTTGTTCAAACATTGTAAGCGTCACGACCGGGACAATCCCGTTTTTCTGGATTGTTTCGAGCAGTAACCTGAAATTCGCCTGGATCTTTTCCTGAGACACGCCCACTGTTATATCATTGATCCCGCCTTCCAGAAAACAAATCTTAGGCTGCAAATCCACTACGTGCGTTTTGATCAATTGGACAAAATGATATGTGCACAGCCCAGGTAATCCATTGTTCATCACGTCTGTCCTGCCAAGCAGCTCCACCCACTTTCCCTGCGCTGTAATTGAATTACCATACATAACGATCTGAGGGTTTCCTTTCATTGATACAAATCGTTGGAAAATCTTGTCGCGGTAAATGTATGCGGTCGCTAAAAAGAGTGTAATCAGGAGCACATTAAGTGCAAGTGAAGCTTTATATAACCTTCTGTAACTCATCATAATTTATGGCAAATAGGCTTTGTCGCCCAGGTTGAAGCACCTTCTGCACCTCGCCTCGTAATGTTCTGTTTCGCCCAGCAAAACCCGCTCGCTTGACGGAGAAATGCGATAGGAGTGAGATGCAACCTCTCCGCAAACCATGCAAATCGCGTGCACCTTGGTCACATATTCTGAAATAGCCATCAGCTGAGGCATGCAACCAAAAGGTTTGCCCAGGTAATCCATATCAAGGCCTGTAACGATAACCCGTTTTCCGGCATTAGCCAACGCATCGCATACTTCAACGATCTTGTCGTCAAAAAACTGCGCTTCGTCGAGTCCTACCACTTCGCAACTTTCCGCCAATTGCGCAATTTCAAGCGCCGTTTTGACGGGAATAGAGCGGATCGAATTGTCATTATGAGAAACAATGTTCTCATCGTGGTATCGTTTATCGAGTGCCGGTTTAAAAATCTGTATCCTTTGCCGGGCGATCTTGGCGCGGTTCAGTCTGCGGATCAGTTCTTCCGTTTTACCGGAAAACATCGAGCCGCAAATGACTTCGATCCAACCGGTTTTCGGACCCTGACTTTCTCTTTTATGGGATGGTTCTACGAACATCTTTGGCGTCGGATTGACCTGCGGGCAAGCCAATTTTGATTATATTTACAAAGCAAACATATTTTTTTTAAACACGATCGTTATCAAAAGCTCATATTCCTTATGCCGGATAATTTGAATTCAAACGCCCTTAACCAATATGCCGCCAGGTTCACAACGACAGTCCTGAATGAGGTGTACAAATCGCAGAATGCTATTAATGGGGCTATTTTATTGAAGCTGACGCCAGTAAGGCAGGTGAATCTCGGAATTTTGAACCGGTTATTCGAAGCCTGGAAAAGTAATGCAGAATCTTTTCGCAGCCCCTACTTTGACTTTTCGAATGATGAGGTAAAGCGTGCGCTGGAAGAATTTATGAACACCGCTTCTCAACATATTTCGGTAAAGCGTACTGACCTGGAACCGTTGCTTTCCGAATCTGTGAAGGAGGCACTGAAGCTATTACTTACTCCGGCCATTTACTTCGAGGAGAAGATCAGGGCAGTTCCGGAAGCAGAGTTTACGCAGGAGAGAGCAGAGCAGATATTAAAGTACACGCATATTCACAGGGGTATCGCTGAGGCAATGCTTGGAAGGCTGACCGACAGTGGTTCTGATTCCGTTTACCAAACACAGGCAGTAAGCTGGCTTTATGAATTGAAAGATAATGCAGATCTGATCGATGATGTGGATACGCATTTGATGCAGTTTGCGGATGTATTTCCGATCAATATCAACGAAATCAGGATACAAGAACCAAGTAAGCCGCTGGTGGGCAACAAAAATGAGTCGAAATCATTCTTCGATTCTGCGTTTAATGAGTTGGAGGAAGTTGCTCCTAAAACAACGCCTCCACGCGCTGAACCGGTTTCGGTTATAATTGGTGATATTGTAAAAAAGGCGACGACCGTTGAAAGCGAGTCTTTAAATAACCGTTTCAAGGTCGATATTCCGAAGCCGGGCGACGATAAATCTTATGGAAGCGTTCCGTTCAAAGTAGAGAGCATAGCCACTTCCATTCCCTTAGGCCAGCGGTTTATGTTCGTCAATCAGCTTTTCGATAAAAACAGCGAACATTTCGACAAAGCAATCTATGAGTTGGATGCCGTGAAAAGTTTTGAAGAGGCTGAGAACCTGATCTGGCACCGGTACGCTTCAAAATATGCGTGGGATGTCAATGGAGAGGCAGTAACTGCCCTGCTCGCGATTGTGAAAAGGAAATTCGCCTGAGACTTAATAGAATGAAGCAATTCTCCTGGCTGTCCTGGTCAGGAGAATTGCTGTTTTTGTACCAGCTGTAAAAACATGGTGCGGGCGAGCAATAATGCATCAGTATTAAGATGAACGGAACTTCCCTGCTCGTTCGCAAAATCAACCAGGTGTTCTGTCGGCATATTTCCTACGAGGTCATTTTGCGCCATCGGGCAGCCGCCGTAGCCCAGCAGCGCTCCATCGAACCGGCGACAACCTGACTGATAGGCGGCTTCAATTTTATTTCTCCATTGATCGGGTACAGTGTGAAAATGGGCACCAAATTCCAAATCCGGGGAACCAGGGATCAGTTGTGCGAAGAGAGCACTGATATCTTCGGATTTAGCTAATCCAACCGTGTCGGCAAGTGAAAATACCCTGACGCCCAGCTTTACTAATTTTTCTACCCAATCCATTACAATTGCCGGTTCCCATGGATCACCATAAGGATTTCCAAACCCCATTGAAATATAGATAACCACCTGCTTTTTACTTATCAAAGCAACTTCACAAATACGCTTCACCCGCTCCACTGATTCGGCGATAGAAGCATTTGTGTTGCGCAGCTGGAAGGTTTCTGAAATAGAGAAAGGATAACCAAGGTGGGTAATCTGTTCAAAGCGACACGCTTCTGCGGCCCCACGCTCGTTGGCTACAATTGCGAGCAGTTTGGTTTTCGATTGCGCAACATCCAGTTGATTAAGCAACGATGCGGTGTCGCTCACCTGCGGCATTGCTTTCGCGGAAACAAAGCTTCCAAAGTCGATCGTATCAAACCCTACTTTCAGCAACTGATTAATGTAAGCAGCCTTTTGATTCGTAGGAATGAAAGGATGAAAGCCTTGCCAGGCATCGCGTGGGCATTCGATGATTTTCAATGTGTCGTTGATTAGGGGAGGAAGGAGGAAGGGAGGATGGAGGAAGGGAAAAAAGGGAAGGAAATAAATAGCGAAACCTTCCTTTTCTCCTTCCTCCCTTTCTCCCTTTCTCCTTCCTCCATTCTCCCCCTTCCTCCTTATTTCAATATCGGTGCCAAATCGGCTTCGTTTTCCTGTAGCCAGGCTGTGATTTCTTCGACAATCTGCCGGATGCCGATTTCCGGTTTCCAGCCTGTCAATGCAGTTACCCTCGTATTATCAGTTACGTACAAACGTATATCCGCTGTCCGGTTTTCGGGTACAACTTTGATCGGGATCGTTTTGCCGGTCACTTCCTGACAAATTTTCGTTAGTTCCTGTAAGGATGCGCTACTTTGCAATCCGCCGCCCGCATTTAGTATCTCGCCATTTACTTTTTCCAAATTGTGCAACTGCCAGTCGATCAGTCTGTAAAGGTCTGCTACATGCAGCATGTCACGGATTTGCTTACCCGTTCCACCGTAACCAAAGTACCCCAGCTGTTGCTCAAAATAGTGTTTGGCAATCCATAAAACCATAACTCCCTGGTCAACCTTGCCCATTTGCCACGGACCGGTGATCACGCCGCAGCGATTGATGACCGTTTTAAGATTATAAAATTCATTGTACTCCTGAATAATCAGCTCCGAGGCGAGCTTGGTGGTTCCATAAAGCGAACGCGCGCCATTCAGTGGAAAATCTTCTGCAATACCTTTGGACGAAACGCCCGGAACGGGTTGTTCGTCAGACAATGCAAACCTCGTTTCCTCCTCAACAAAATTCAGCGTTTCGATGGTTTTGATCGGATACACGCGGCTCGTCGAAAGAAATATGAAACCGGCCTTGTGCTTCAAAGCATAATTGAGGCAATTGACCGTTCCGACCAGATTGGTATTGATCAGATAATCAGGTGTTCCATCAAGTCCAGCAAGTACTGATGGTTCAGCAGATGCTTCTATAACAGTATCGACTGCCGGTATCGCGTCGAAATCTTCTTTATTTCTGATATCACCATGAACAAACTCTACGCCGTGCTTTTTCAGCCGGCTGATATTGAGCTCGGATCCGCGACGTTTCAGATTATCAAGTGCAAATACCTGATAATCAGGATAATTTATTTTTAAAGAAATGGCCAGCGCCGACCCGACAAAACCTGCTCCTCCGGTGATTAAAATTTTCATAAAGGTTTTTTGAAGTGAACTGAATGTGTGGAATTCCAGTAAAGCCAAAGTTAGGATATTCCCGAAAAACGGGTAACCATCAGCAGGAATTTTATAATTAAATCTTCTTTAAAATTCATCTGATGCATATATGTAAATAAATGTATTATCCTTGAAGTATGTAACTCACGATCACTTCTTTAAATACTTGGCCCCGGGATTGCAACAAGTGAACATGTTTTCGTAGTATTGACCTTAAAAATTTCGTGCATGTCGCATTATACCTTTGTGTTTTTTCTGATCACTGGCTGCACCGGTATATCCTTTGGGCAGGCAACAACCGCCAGCATAGCCGCACCGGAAGCCTATCCCGTTTCGATATACAAGGAAGCGACCGCGCAATCTCAAAACCTCTACAACGGGCGGCAGTATTACGTATATGATGCCAGAAGCGAAGAACATCAGTTTTTCAACGATAGAAAATGGCGAAAAGGAGTTGTCAGATATGATGAACAGCAATTTGACAGCATTCCGATGATATATGATATTTTCCGGGACGAGCTGGTTGTTAAGCATTTCAATGGCGACCATTTGCTGCTGCAGTCCGAGAAGGTAGATTTTTTCATGCTCGACGACCACAATTTTGTCCGCATGGAATCAGGGAAGGATATTAATCCGCAAATGCGTACAGGATTTTATGACATTCTTTACGATGGCAAATCGCGCACGATCGTCCGAAGGGCTAAACAGCGACAGGAAAAGATTGTAGACAAGCGTGTGATCGCCCTTTATCCTCAAAAGAGCTTTTTCTACATACTCAAAGACGGCAAATACCACGCTTCGCAGACAAAAAAGGCGGTTTTAAATCTTTTTCCTGAACATAAAAAAGAGCTGCGAAAGGCACTGCGGGACGGCAAGCTCAGATTCAGGAAGCAGAAAGACCTGGCCATTGCCAAAATGGTGTCCATTCACGACGAATTAGCCAAGCCATGAAAATACTTCTACCATTAATTCTTTCGGCAAGCCTTGTTTTTCTTTCCAACCTGGTCCTGGGACAGGGAACTGCTGAAAAAAAGATTACAGTTCAGCTTGATTCAGCAAGGTTCGGAGATTTTGTGAAGCAGGTCGAAGCACAAACCGGGTACTATTTTTATTACGATGCGACGCGGTTCGATAGCCTTACCCTTGACTTGAAGGTCGAGAACCTTACGATCCGGGAAGTGCTCGATCAGGTTTTCAGAGGTTCGGAATTCGAATATGCGATAGATGCTCAAAAAAGGATCTTTATTACCCAGGGGCCGAAGATTATCACGCAGCTGGTGCCGGGTATTTTCGAACCGGACAGAGCCAGCGATAACGACTCAATAGCATATGTAGGTCCCGGGGACGACGCGAAAGAAAAGTTACTATCGACCGCCGAAAGCAAAGTGCACGATATCGGCATCCGGAAACACAGGATCACGCCCGGAAACTCTACCATCACAGGATATGTACGAAATGCGGTGACTGGCGAGCCGGTTATCGGTGCCGCGGTATTTATTGCTTCGCCTTCTATCGGGGTCACTACTGACGCACTCGGTTTCTATGCGCTCACTATTCCCCGCGGCAAGCAGATTCTCAGGATCAGGAGCACTGGAATGCGTGAAACCCAGCGGCAGGTAATACTTTATTCGGATGGAAAGCTGGACATTGAAATGCGCGAAAGCGTAATCGCCCTGAAAGAGGTTTCGGTAAAAGCAGGAATGGATAAAAACGTGGTAGGCACGCAAATGGGAACGGTAAAACTCACCATTAAAAACCTGAAACAGGTGCCGACCGTATTTGGAGAAACCGACCTGCTGCGTACTGTATTAACGATACCGGGAATCAAATCAGTTGGTGAAAATAGTACCGGATTGAACGTTCGCGGCGGCTCGACGGATCAGAATCTGATTCAGTACAACGACGCGGTGATTTATAATCCATCCCACCTTTTTGGTTTTTTCTCCGCATTTAACCCTGATGTACTGAAAGATGTTGAATTGTATAAAAGTACGATCCCTTCAAAATTTGGCGGCAGGCTGTCTTCTGTGCTCGATATCAACAGCCGGGACGGTAATAAAAAGAAATTTGTCGCGTCGGGGGGAATTGGGTTGGTGACCGGGCGATTGACCCTTGAAGGCCCGCTTATTAAAGATAAAACTTCCTTTTTACTCGGTGGCCGGTCAACCTATTCGAATTGGGTTATCAAGGCGCTTGATAATGAAAATTATAACAAAAGCTCTGCGTCTTTCTATGATGTAAACCTGAATATCAGTCATGAAATCAATGAAAAAAACAGTTTGTTCCTGACTGGCTACATCAGCGACGACCGGTTTAAACTTGCGGGAGATACGCTCTACAATTACCAGAACCAGCTCGCTTCCCTGAAATGGAAGCATACTTTTAATACCAGATTATACGGAGTACTCACCGCCTCCCACAGCAAATACCAGTACGGAATGGAGGCCGAGGGTTTACCGCTGAATGCATTTGACCTTAAATTCGACATCAATCAATCCAATTTCAAGGCCGATTTCAGCTATTCCTTAAATCCCAGACATACGTTGGAATTCGGTTTGAGCAGTATTTATTATAAGCTGCATCCCGGATCCTTCCAGCCGAGGGGAAGCCAGTCGCTGATCGTTCCTGACGAATTGCAGGCAGAGCAGGCAGTGGAAAGCGCCATTTACCTGGAAGACAAATTTGAAGTTAATCCGAGGTTATCAATCTCCGCAGGGATCAGGTATTCCTTCTTTCAGTATCTGGGGCCAAGAAATGTAAATACCTATGTGCCCGGCCTGCCGATCGACTATATCTACCAGAACGGTGTGAAAGAATATAAGTCCGGGAAGAACATTAAAACATATGGAGGCCCGGAATATCGTGCGTCGGTGCGTTACAGCGTGTTTGACAACCTTTCACTGAAAGTCAGCTACAATACATTAAGGCAATACATTCACTTGCTGACAAACACGATGACCATTTCTCCGACTGATATCTGGAAGTTGAGCGATCCGTACATTAAACCCCAGATCGGTGACCAGTTTTCACTGGGACTTTACCGCAATTTCAGGGGAAATAAAATAGAAGTCTCGCTAGAAGGTTATTACAAAAACATCCAGAACTTCCTCGATTACAAAGGCGGTGATTCGCTGATCATGAACCACAATATCGAAGCAGCCGTATTGAATACAAAAGCGAAAGCTTACGGAGTGGAATTTATGATTAAGAAAATGACCGGCAAGCTGAATGGTTGGCTAGGTTATACCTACGCGAGAACATTGCTCCGGGCTGTTGACCGCGAGTCACCCGACGCGCCCAATGACGGTAATTTCTACCCGAGCAATTATGACAAGCCGCACGATTTTACGCTGATTTCCAATTATCGGTTCTCACACCGTTTCAGTCTGTCATTCAATTTTACTTACAGCACGGGAAGGCCCTACACGCCGCCGATCGGGAAATACTTGATTGACGGTGCCCAGCGGGTGTATTATGCAGACAGGAACCAGTTCAGAATCCCTGATTACTATCGCACCGACCTTGCTATGAATATTGAAGGAAACCATAAAGTCAAAAAGCTGGCGCACAGCTCGTGGACTGTGGCGGTTTATAATCTTTTTGGAAGAAAAAATCCGACCTCAGTTTATTTCCAGACGGTCGGAGGCAGGGTTAATGGTTACCAGCTTTCCATTTTCGGACAGCCGATCCCTACGATTACCTACAATTTCAGATTTTAAAACAGTGAAAGTAGTATGAGATATTTCCTGATAAAGCTTAGTTTTTTCGCTTTGCTGCTTTTTCTGGACAGTTGTATTGAACCGTTTTCTCCGCCGGAAGTGAATTCTGTCGAGAATCACCTGGTAGTAGACGGTTTCCTGAATGTTGGGCAGGATACGACCCGGATTGAATTGAGGAGAACGCAGAATGTAAATGAAACCGCAACCTCTGTTGGTGAGATTATGGCATCACTGGCGGTAGAGTCTGAAGGAGGCGAGAGTTACAGTTTCACAGAAGTGGGTGGCGGGCTTTACGTTTTACCTCCAAATCAATACAATGCCGCTGCCAAATATCGGTTGCGGGTTAAAACTGTGGATGGTAAGGAATACCTTTCAGATTATGTGGATGTTACGGCAACTCCGCCGATCGACAGCGTTGAAAGTCGCTATGACCAGGGGCAGGACGCTATGGTTTTTTATGTAAATACCCATGACCCGAACAACAAGACGCATTTTTACCGGTGGAAGTTTGAGGAAACATGGGAATACCGCGCCGCTTACTTTTCCTATCTGGAAGTGATCGATAAGGAAATTGTTCCACGCACAGAGGATATCAATCTATGCTGGGGCAGTAGCCGTTCCGGTAGTATTTTGCTGGGCTCGACGATCAAGCTAACCAGTGACGTGATAAAGGACCTCCCGCTTTTCAGGGTGCCTGTTTCTACCAACAAGCTTTATATTAAATACAGTGTTTTAGTGCGGCAATATGCATTGTCCAGGCCAGCATTTGAATACTGGACAAGTCTAGCAAAAACAACGCAGGGAACAGGAAGCCTCTTCGATCCGCAGCCATCGCAGGTGACGGGAAACATTCATAATGTAGAAGATGCGAAAGACCTTGTTTTCGGTTACTTCAGTGCATCCACGGAGCAAACCAAGCGTCTTACGATTACTCCAAGACTTGGAAGCTACCCGCGTTGTATGCCCCCTGATACCTTCGATATCGTCTGCAGGCCGATGAGTGACCGGCAATGCGCATTGGAAACCACTGCTTTGCTGATGTCTTACGGAGGCGAGCGCTCGGAATATATTCTGGGCGCACCGTCAAGCTGCATCGATTGCCGCACGCAGGGTGGAACCACGAGAAGACCGCCTTTTTGGTGAAAATGAGTCATTCTAAAAAGATAAAATGAAGACAAGAATCCTAACCTGCATCTGTTTTCTGCTGGCAGCGCCGCTGATTGTCGCTGCGCAGGAAGACGCCATGGTAACTTCCATGAAGCAGCGCTTTGGCCTGTACACAGAAAGGGCTGTGCAGGAGAAAATGTACGTGCATCTGGACAGGCCATTTTACCTGGTTGGAGAAACCGTCTGGTTCAAAGCCTATCTGCTTAACGGGGCGACTCACCGCTTTCTGGATCTGAGCAAAGTGGGGTATCTGGAAATATTGGATAGTGAAAATAATCCGGTCGTTCAAACCAAGTTCTCAATGAGCACAGGGCAGGGAAACGGCTCTGCGCAGATTCCGGCGACGATTGTCAGCGGGAAATATAAGGTACGCTGCTATACCAACTGGATGAAGAATTTCAGCGCCGATCAGTTTTTTGAAAGTGATATCACCGTCGTCAATCCATTCATCAGGTTTGATCCCGATCGCATTGTTAACGACAATGCACATTACGATGTTCAGTTTTTTCCGGAGGGCGGCAGGCTGGTAAAGGGGGTTGAAAGTAAAATAGCTTTTCGGGCTGTTGCTGCCGATGGAAAGGGTATTCGTTTCAATGGAGCGATTGTGAATGCGCAAAATGATACCGTTCAGAAGTTTACGCCGGAAGTGAGCGGAATCGGAAATTTTACATTTACTCCCAAAGAGGGCGAGACTTATAAAGCGTTTGTTACCGACGCCAAAGGTCTGAAGTCGGAATACCAGTTTCCTGCTGTCGAAGATGCGGGTTACGTAATGCAGGTAAAGGATTCGACAGAAACCTGGTTGAAAGTATCTGTATCAGCCCGACTGAATACGGATGAGCCCACCTACATATATATGCTTGCCCATACGAGGCAGGCGAATCCTGTGATCGAGAAAAAGGCTGTTGTGAGAAACCGCGCGGTGTTTTTGCTTGATAAAAGCAAGCTGGGTGAAGGGATTTCGCACATCACGATATTCAATGAAAAGGTAAAGCCGGTTACCGAGCGGCTGTACTTTAAGCGGCCAAAGGCAAAGCTGGAAGTGGATGCCCAGCTGGCAAGGACCTTTATCACAAGAGAAAAGGTGGTATTAAACCTTTCGTCCTCTGTCGCAGCCGCTACCGATCAGATGTCTAATTTGTCGGTTGCAATATACCTTGATGATTCGATCAAGGGCGATCTGCAACAAGATATCAATACCTACCTCTGGCTTACTTCGGACCTGAAAGGCACCATTGAGTCTCCCGAATACTATTTCAGCAATGCAACCGAAGAATCGGATCGGCAGATTGATAATCTGATGCTTACGCATGGTTGGCGCAGGTTGAACTGGGAAGGTGTGTTTGGAAGTCAGCCACCCAAATTTGCAAACCTGCCAGAGTACGATGGTCATTTCATTTCGGGAAAAATTGTTGACAGGGTAAGCGGCGATCCCGCGAAAGGGAAGGATGCGTTTCTCGCGGCGCTTGACGTGCCGGCCCGGTTATATGCAGCGCAGAGTGATCAGCAGGGAAAAGTGACTTTTGAAGTGCGCCGTTTTATTGGTCCGAAGGAAATTACAGTTCAGACTAATCTTGGCATCGATTCTACCTACAAAATTGAAATTCTGAGCCCCTTCTCAAAGCAATATTCTCCCAACCCATTGCCCGCTTTTTATTTCGATAAAACATTCGAAAATCAGTTGCTGACGCGCACTATTAATATGCAGACAGTCAATTCCTATATTCCAAGGGTTTATAATCAGAAAAAGCCGACTCTTACCGATTCGCTCGCCTTTTTTGGGATGCCTGACGAAAAGTATTTTCTCGATGATTTCACCCGTTTCCCCACGATGGAAGAGGTGCTGAGAGAATATGTAAAAGGTGTGCTTGTGAGAAGGCGGCAGAAGGAATTTCACTTCAGGATGATCGACAAGCTGTTGCCCAATACCTACTATACCACCGATCCATTGATGCTGGTTGACGGTATCCCGATTTTTGACGCCGATCAAATTATGGAATTCGATCCTCTCAAAATCAAGAAGATTGAGGTTTTAAACTCGCGCTATTTCCTCGGGCCTATGACTTTCACAGGTATCGTCAGCTTTTCTACCTACGGCAACGATCTGTCGGGTTTTGAGCTCGATCCGAAAGTGTTGGTAATGCCTTACGAGGGGGTTCAGGCACAGCGGGAGTTTTATGCCCCGAAATACGACGGCGGTAATGCGAACAGCCGGGTTCCGGATTTCAGAAATCTGCTTTTTTGGGCTCCGAATGTAGTAACTGACAAAAAAGGCAAAGCTTCGCTGGAATTTTACACCTCCGATCAAACTGGCAAATACAGCGTCGTTATCCAGGGAATTACACCTTTCGGGGTAGCTGGCAGCAAGAAGCTTTCTTTCGAGGTGGGCAAACGTAATTTCTAGCAGCCTTCAAATATAAAATTCAGAGGTGTGCTTGATCTCTTTCAGAACAAAGGTTGAGTTTAGCACACCGATATTGTCTATTTTAGAAAGCTTGTATTTGACAAAATCGTGGTATTCATCCAGGCTGGCGACGTTGATTTTTAATAAAAAGTCCACCTGCCCGGCCATGTGATAGCATTCCTGCACCTCGTCCAGGTTCTGGATCTCCTGCTCGAACTTCTCGATAAATGCCTCGTTGTGGTACCGCATTGATACCTGGCAAATTGTGGTTACCTGTCGGTTAATCAGCTTTTTGTCCAGTATCGCGACGTACTGTTTAATGAACCCCAGGCTTTCCAATCTCCTGATCCTTTCATAAACCGGCGAGATCGTCAGATTGAGCATCGCAGCGATTTCCTTCGTTGTTTTTTTTGCATCTTTTTGCAGGATGCGGAGTATTTTGGTATCAATTTTGTCCAACTGTTCCATGGTGCAATAATATTTGCTGCGTAGCGCCGGTTAATGGGTTCGGTAAAGTAATATTTTAGATAAATATCGTATTGTCCGGGAATATTTACTGTCTAATGCGCCATTTATTGAAAATAATTTCCATAAATGACAAATTGCAAGTGATTTATGCTTTAAAGTTTATGCTTATGAAGTCTGAAAATATCCTTGTAATCGGGGCAAATGGCCAGATCGGATCTGTACTGGTTGAATATCTGCGGGAAATTTATGGCGTGGGCCATGTGATTGCTTCCGACATTCGGAAACCGGAAATTGAATCTGGTATTTTTGAGCAGCTTGATGCAACAAATGCACAAGCACTTTCGGCAATTGTTAAGAAATTTAAGATAACCCAGATTTATCACCTGGCGGCTATTCTATCGGCAAAAGGTGAGCAGGAGCCACTGAAAACTTGGGACA